>CBFGJV010000001.1:0-157438 GCA_965649205.1 Caldifarciminota bacterium
AAGGGGGAGGTTCCCGTGGTTGGCGTTGACTTGAGGTTTACGGTTCCTATGCTGAAAATAGATGGAATCTGGTTCTACCCAGTCAAGTAGGGATCTGAAAGAGCTTGCGGCGTTCTTGAGTCGACATGGCCCAGCAGGGCCGCTGCCTAGGGCTGGACGGACGTTTGCACCGGGCGTCGGTGATATTATCTGGGTGGAGAACGCTTGGGGAGTAAAGATACGGGGTTTGGACGGTCGAGAGTACGTGGATTTCAGTTGCGGCGGAGAGATGCCTCTGGGGTACAACTATCGGCTGGGGGGAGGAGAGAATGGCCAGTTTGTTCTGGGGAGGGGAGTGGAGTCACCGGTCAGGGTGCGTTTGATGCATAAGCTCGCAGAGATAGTTCCGGGAGGAATGAATCGGAGGGTGCTGCTGTGTGAGTCAGGGAGGGAAGCTCTAGCCCGTGCTGTCTCACTTGCTTGTAGGGAAACAGGAAGAAGCCGGGTGGCATATCTTTCTGACAGCGATGCTGAGTCCCCAGATTTTGGCATGGACGTGGCCGCAGTGGTCGTCCATCCTCTCGACTACAGGCTGACGTGGGCAAAGCAGTTCTGCGACCGGTCAGGAGCTTTACTTATAGACGATGAAAGTCGTCTCGCGCCCGGTGTAACGGGCCGCATGTTTGCAATTGAGCACCTGGGCATCAGACCCGACTTGTATGTAGAGGGCCGGGGGCTGGCGGCCGGGGCATCTTTCGGGGCTTGCATAACGGGAAGTTCCAGACTACGGTGGGAGGATACGGAGACTAATGCCACTGTTGCGGGCTGTGTCGCCGCCTTAGGCTATATAGCTCTATTGGAATCGGGATTACTTGAAGCTGGACAGAAGAAAGGGGCACACTTGGCGCGGCGCCTTGCAGCGTTGCCCGGATGCGGTACAGTTTTTTGCTGTGCTGGTATCGGGATGTGTCAGTGGCTCAAATTTCAAAGTCAACGTGAGGCTTTCAGGTTTTTCTTGGGCTGCAGAGAACAGGGGCTTCTTTTGAGTTGGTCCGGCTCCAGAGCCGTGGCCATGGTTGTTCCTCTGGTTGCTGACGATTCTGAAATAGAAGCCGGTTTAACGGTAATGCATAAGGTATTGACAAATGTTCAATCCTAGGCGTGCTTCTGTTTACGGTTGTTTCCTGCAGACGGTAGAGAGGTACCACCTTTTTCCGCCAGAGAGCAAGGTGCTGGTGGCCGTTTCAGGCGGACCTGATTCAGTTTGCCTACTTGACCTGCTGAGGATTTTTGCGCCCGAGCGAAAGATACTCCTGATTGGCTTTCATCTTAATCATCGTCTGCGTGAGACTGCCCGCAGGGATGAGACTTTTGTACGTGGTCTTTTCGGTACCGAGCCGCTGGTGGTGGTACGTGCTGATGTTCGACGCTACGCGCAACGGCATGGATTGGGCATAGAGGAAGCCGCCCGGTTTGTACGTTATCGGCACATGGAGCGCATAGCAGGAAAAATGGGGTGTACCAGAGTTGCTTTGGGGCACAACGCAAATGATAATCTTGAGACCATGCTCTTCAATTTGGCCCGTGGTGCGGGATTGTCTGGGTTGGCGGGGATTCCGGTGCAACGAGGGATATTCGTGCGGCCCCTACTTGACCTGGAAAGAGAAGACATAGTTCGTTATTTACGTGCTCGTGGCCTAGATTGGGTAGAGGATGAAACTAACAAAGATATTGCTTTTAAGCGTAACCTCCTGAGATTGCAGGTTGTTCCGGCCTTAAAGACCGTGAATCCGGAAGTGGTGACAAACGCGCGGAGAGCTTCGGTTCTGTTGCGAGACGAAGACGACTTTCTGGACGCTTTGGCGCGGGCGGCCCTAGAGCGGGTTGCGAAGGTGAGTCGGAATCGGGTTTCTGTTGACTGCCGCGTATTTGAGGAATATAATCGATGTTTGAAGCGGAGAATAGTCAGAATACTTATCCCAGGACTGGACGCAGATGCAGTGGAGCGTGTGGTGGCTTTTCTGGAGCCGGACTGTCAGCTTCCGTCTGTTGTCGTGAAGGGGGCCAGGCTTTCGAGACGGGGTAAAAGCGTTTTACTGACCAACTATGCCTGAAAGACCTCAAGCCCGCAGGGTATTCGGTCCAATTATAGTTTGGCTTATAGTCTTGCTGGCGTCTTGGCTTGTATGGAATTTCTTTCTGACCAGAAGTCGAAGTAGGGTAACCATAGACTATACGGATTTTATCCGTGAACTCGATTCAAGTAATGTAGCCGAGGTGGTACTGGCGGACCGCGACCTGTCGGGTAGGCTCAAGCGTGAGTCCGAGTTAGTGACTTCTAAAGGTAGCGTGCGCTACAGAGAATTCAAAACATATGTACCAGAAGACCCGGAACTGATAAAGCGATTGCTTGCTTCTGGTGTGCGAGTGAGTGCGCGTGCGCCTTCGCAGTGGGGCCCTATTCTCATAAACGTCCTTCCCTGGATTCTCATCATAGGTTTTTGGATTTTGTTCATGCGACGAATGTCGTCCGGCCAAGACCGAGCGTTCAGTTTTGGTAAGACCAGGGCAAGGCCGATGACTTCGGACAGACCCAAGGTGACTTTCAACGACGTGGCTGGCGTTGAAGAGGCCAAAGAAGAATTGCGGGAAGTAATAGAGTTTCTTAAGGCTCCCCACAAGTTTCAGCGTTTGGGTGGAAGGATTCCTAAAGGTGTGCTGTTGGTGGGTCCGACGGGTACGGGCAAAACTTTACTTGCAAAAGCGGTTGCAGGTGAAGCCGGGGTGCCGTTTCTTTCTATTTCGGGGTCGGATTTTGTGGAGATGTTCGTAGGTGTAGGTGCGGCACGCGTAAGGGATTTGTTTGAACAGGGAAAACGCAATGCTCCCTGCATAATATTTATAGACGAAATTGATGCAGTGGGTCGTCAGAGAGGGGCAGGACTAGGTGGCGGACACGATGAGCGCGAGCAAACTCTGAATCAACTGCTAGTGGAGATGGATGGCTTTGAGACGCAAGACGGTGTTATCATAATGGCCGCCACTAATCGTCCGGATATTCTAGATCGTGCTTTGCTACGACCGGGTAGGTTCGACCGGCAGATCGTTGTGGATAATCCCGACGTGGTGGGGCGTGAGGGTATCTTGCGAGTGCACACGCGGAAAATAACCATGGCTCCAGACGTGGACTTGAAGATTCTGGCACGCGGGACGCCGGGTTTTTCCGGAGCGGACATTGCCAATATGGTCAACGAAGCGGCTCTGTTGGCAGCTCGCAGGGGACGGTCTGCGGTTACTATGCAAGATTTTGAAGACGCCAAAGATAAAGTACTGATGGGCGTGGAACGTCGGAGCCTGCTGATTTCCGATAAGGAGAAACGCTGGATAGCCTATCATGAGGCCGGTCACGCTCTGGTGTCCCGTATGATTCCGGGCACCGACCCGATCCACAAAGTTTCCATTATTCCCCGAGGGCGTGCATTGGGTGTTACTCAGCAGCTTCCCTTGGATGATAAACGCATTTATTCTCGCGAGTATTGTGTTGATCAGTTAGCTATTATGCTCGGAGGAAGGGCAGCAGAACTTTTGGTTTTTGGGGATGTTTCTACTGGGGCGCACGATGATATCGAAAAGGCCACCACTTTGGCCAGAAGAATGGTGTGCGAGTGGGGTATGAGTCCGGCTGTGGGACCCGTGACATTTGGCCGACAGGACGATATGGTGTTTTTGGGACGGGAGTTTGGGGTAAGGCAGACCTTCTCAGAAGAAACTGCGCGTTTGATCGATTCTGAGATCCGAAGATTTGTGGAGACGCAGCAAAAACGCGCAGAAGAGATAATTTCGTCTAGGCGTGACAAACTGGATATTTTAGCTCGAGCTCTTTTGGAAAAAGAAAGCTTGGACGGAGAAGAGATAGATAGGCTGTTAGGTATTGCAGTCGAGACTGGTTCGCAACCCGCTGATAATTCATCCTATAGTTCTGACCGTAAGGAGGGTTAGATGTTTTCTGGCTGCATAACTGCACTGGTTACGCCTTTTCGTAGAAACAAGTTGGACCTGAGAGGATTGCGCAAAAATGTCCAGTATCAGATTGAACACGGAGTGAATGGTCTCCTGGTTGGTGGTTCAACGGGCGAGGCCGCCGGTCTGACGCAGGATGAGTGGGAGCAGGCAGTGGCAACGGTAATAGACATAGCTGCCGGACGGGTGCCGGTATTGGTTGGAACTGGGACTAATAGTACGAGCAAGTCGATATCCGGTATGAAAGCAGCCGAACAACTGGGAGCAGATGGTGTTCTGGTTGTTGTGCCCTACTATGTGAAACCGACACAGGAAGGAATCTATCGGCACTTTCGTACCCTCTCGGAAAAGGTCAGGATTCCGATAGTGTTGTACAATATTCCGGGTAGGACAGCAGTTAACGTGCTCCCGGCGACTGTGGAACGCCTGGCGCAGGATTGTCCGAATCTGGTGGCGGTCAAAGAAGCGTCGGGTGTGCTTGATCAAGCAACTGAAATAATCAATCGGTGCGGAGACAGGATTGTGGTACTATCTGGGGATGACTCACTTACTCTGCCGATTTTGGCTGTTGGCGGTAAAGGTGTGATTTCCGTGGTGTCCAACATTGTACCCGGCGACGTCACTGCGCTCGTTCGCCATTTTCTTGAGGGCAATTTTGTTGCAGCACGCGAATTGCATCATCGGTTATACCCTCTAACCAAAGCCCTGTTCTGCGAGACCAATCCAATTCCGGTCAAGGCTGCGATGGAGATGTTGGGCATGCCGGCGGGTAACCCGCGATTGCCTTTGACTCCGCTCAGCGACCAAGGCAGGAAGGTGGTGTCAGATGCCTTGCGGGCATACGGTTTGGTTGCCTGTTGCAATTGAAGAAAGATCGGAAACCACTTATCGCAATTAGGAAAACATGATTCGGGTTTGTGTAATTGGTGCAGCTGGTAAGATGGGCAGTACTGTTTGCCGACAGATTGTCGGCTGCAGTAAGTTAAGATTGACCTCAGTCATTGAGCGGAATGACCATCCGGAATTAGGCAAGACTTTCTTTGATTGTAAACTCGACTGCGACCTGGCTGCGGGTTTGACGACCGCGGATGTGGTGGTGGATTTTGCTCTGGCACCTGGTGTGGTCGAAAGGGCGACTGTTAGTGCTGAAGCGGGTAAGCCTTACGTGTGCGGAGTAACTGGTTTGTCTGACGTCGAGATGGAAGCGCTGCGCAGAGTGAGTACGCGAATCCCTGTTGTGTATGCGGCAAATTTCTCTGTCGGTATCAATGTCCTTTATGCACTCGTGGCCAATGCGGTAAATATGCTAGGTCCGGGGTATGATGTAGAGATTATAGAGATACACCACCGGTCCAAACGCGACGCACCTTCCGGTACAGCCAGGAAATTGGCTGAATTTCTGCTGGCAGCAAGGAATAGAGAGATAACGACGGCAGGGCAGGTCCCGATTCACTCCTTACGAGCAGGTGATGTTGTGGGTGATCATACAGTTATTTTTGCTGGCCGGGGTGAGAGGTTAGAGTTTACTCACCGCGCTGCGAGCAGAGAGGCGTTTGGCTCCGGGGTTATCGCCGCTATATGTTTTGTGTTTGGCGCCAAACCAGGATTTTACTCTATGTCCGATGTACTCGCTGCTGGTCGGGATACTTGCAAGGCGTGAAGGAAATAGTGGTGTATGGCCTTGGTAGCAACATAACACAGATACCCGGCAGTCCTGGCCTTCAAAACAGTGAGTCTAGGGTCCATAGACGGACCGCATTAGCAGTATTGAGTTAGAATTTTCCCTGCATAAAAGGTCGGTAACATGAGACAGGGTTTAGAGAGCTCGTTGAACAGGTAGCCGGTCAGCTACATGCATACTCATTTAACCACTTATGGCGGTGACGAAGACACTGTGGCTGCAGATTTGCTATTGACTTCAGGAATTCACTGTCTATAATCCCTGAGCGATGTAACCCTAAGGAGGTTCAAATATGGCGCAACGTTGTTTCGTGCTTGCCTCGGTACTAGTAGCTTTGGCCGCGGGTCAGAATGTAGTAATAGACAATCACGAGATTCCCTGCCTGCCAGGTTCCTATGCAAGATTTCGGCAGAATTCAGGCACCTTCAACTGGCCGGCGTTTGATTCGCTGAGACAGGTGTGGGACCTTACCGTCTATCCGGGAGGTAATACTGCTCGCGTGGGGTTGCGTCCCTACACCGAGGGAAGGCCGCCGGCCCCTGATTCAATGGCCGCCGATTTTCCACCGCCTGATGCGGTCGAATTTGATACCCTTGGCAGCGGGGCAGTACAGTGGGGATATACGTATGTTGATACCGGCGGCTTCAAGGGTGACGGTATCGATTTCACCCAGACCTTCCGTTTCTTGGGTAACTATCGCCCCGATAACATTCTAGTCAAGACTCCGTGTCAGCGCGGCTCTGAATGGTCAAGCCGCTATTCTTGGAGTTGCGTTCTCATCAGCGTCCCCTATACAATGAACGAGAGTCGTTCTAAAAGAGTCGTTGCTCAGGGTAAAGTGAGAGTGCCGATGTCCGGAGAGTATTTCTGGCCTTGCTTGGTGGTGCGCGACTCAGTGTATATGCGAGACAATCTGGGAACTACGGCTAGGCGCTGGATGTACCACTGGTTAGTCCCTGGCCATTTCTGTGGGGCTAATTTCGCAGCCATGTTCATGAGTCCAGATGGCGCAGGCCCAAATTTTACTACAGTTGACCAAGCATTTCAGATGGAGCATTGTGAAATTCCTGGGTGGGATTTGATTCCACCAATTTTTGCTAATACGACTGTTCTGCGTGACACCAACTTTACTGGTCCTTTTCTAGTTAGTTCAACGATAAAAGACGACAAAGGAATGGGTTCGGCCTGGATCTACTATCGCTTGAACCGTGGTTCGTGGCAATCTTTGCCCGCTGATTCGGCGAAGGACACGGTGTACTATTTTCACATTCCGCAAGTTACCCTGTCGACACGAGTGGATTATTATCTGATGGCCAAGGATTCCTTTTCGGTCAATCGAAACATAGACTTTTGGACAACCTGGCCAGTGTGTTCACCCGAAAGCACAATGCTAACCTTTACTGTAGGAGGCGCTGGAACTGCAGACGAGCGGAACTGGCCGTCACAAGGAACGTTTTTAGTGTCAGGAGTCGCTACTTCTGGGTCGGTTCTGGTACGTTACAGTCCACCTCAGCCAGGGGCGGTATGGGTAAAGGTTTACGATGCAACCGGGCGGAATGTACTAGTTCACAGTCTGGGGTATGTTGACGACCCAGGACTACGCACTATGTTACTCGATGTTAGTTCACTGCCGGGCGGTGTATATCTGGTCAAATTGGAGTCAGGTAGTTTCTCGGCTACCCGCAAGTTGTTGATTCAGTAGCTGCTAGAGCGACAGATAAGTACGGCACCGGGTTCAAAACCCGGTGCTTTCTTTTGTTCGCTAAGACTTGACCCGAAGTTTACCATAGTTAGCATTTCTAATGCTTACAGGAAATTTCCTAGACGTTGTTCCTGAACAACCGAATATACCTAACACCAAAAGCACTATCCGTTGGCTCATTACCTCGAAAGAGGGTGCACCTAACTTTACGATGAGAGCTATAGAGATTATTCGGCCGGGTGATATGATTCCTCTGCATGTTCATGATTATGAGCATGAAGTGTTTGTAATTGAAGGCCAAGGTCGGCTTCTTTTCCGGACGGGCAGTAGGGTTATGACTTACGGCGATTTTGGTTTGATTCTGGCAGGCGAGGAGCATGGTTTTGAGAATACAGGCTCTGGTCCTTTCCGATTCGTCTGCGTGATACCAAATCCAAAGGAAAGATGAGTCAGACTGGAGTAGATGTAACAGTCGTCGTGGCTGGTGAAGCTGGCCAGGGGGTACAATCTGCCGGAAATATTCTGGCCAAGCTGTTTTTCAGGGCCGGTTACTATGTATTCGCATACCCGGACATTATGTCCAGAATTAGGGGTGGGCATAATTTCACGCGCATCAGAGTTTCCGACCGTCCCGTGGGATCTGTGTCTGGGAGAATGAACGTACTCCTGGCGCTAGACGACTTTTCGTCCCGTGCCCATTTGGACGAAATGGTGGAAGGTGGAGTAGTTTTGACAGAAAGCGGCGAGAAAGGAGTGGGGGTTCAATCCGTTGACCAGGTGCAGCTGGTTATGTTGCCAATGTGGGAATTAGCTCGAAAATACGGTAACAGCAAGGCTCTTTCTGGTGCGGTTGCACTCGGAGCAATGGTGAAACTCGTGGGACAGTCGATGCAGGCTTTGGAGTCGATTTTAAGCGAGGAATTTAGCCGCAAGGGTAAGCAGGTGGTCGGTCAAAACATCGCCTGTGCGCGGCAGGGATTCGAAGCTGTGTCTGGCGAGATGGCGAAAGAGTGTCCATGTCGCATCCCAATACTAAGGAATGACTCGGTATCTAAAAAGGTGTTTCTTACGGGTAATCAGGCATCCGGTTTTGGGGCTCTGGTGGCAGGCGTCAAGTTCTATGCTGGTTACCCTATGTCTCCGTCCACTGGGATTATGGAATTTTTGGCCTCAAAGCAGAAGGATTTCAGGTTAGTGGTTGAACAGGCTGAAGACGAGGTGGCGGCCGTCAATATGGTTCTGGGTGCCTCTTATGCCGGAGCCAAGGCCATGACCGCCACGTCCGGAGGCGGTTTTGCGTTAATGGTAGAAGCTTTGGGATTGGCTGGGATGGCTGAACTTCCTATGGTGATTGTTTTGTGTCAACGGCCCGGACCGGCGACCGGTTTTCCTACGCGAACGGAACAGGCAGAACTACTATATGTCTTGAATGCCTCTCAAGACGAATTTCCGCGTTTTGTCTTCGCGCCGGGCGATGCCCTCCAGATTATGCGTTGTACGATGCGCGCTGTAGATTTGGCTTGGCGTTTTCAGGTACCTGCGATTGTTTTATCTGATCAGTTTTTGGCGGACTCGTTCTGGACCTTGGAAGGATGGGAGGAGGTATGTCGCGATGCTTTGGAGCATCGTCAGAAGCAGGTGTTTACTTACTCGCCGTATGACTACAAACGTTATCGGCTTACGCCAGACGGTGTTTCTCCCCGTCTTTTTCCGGGCGTGAAACAACAGCTGGTTTGTTCCTCTGGGAGTGAGCATGGGGAGGACGGGCTTCCTACAGAAGATGCAGAGGTGCGCAGCATGATGCAGGAGAAGAGGATGCGCAAAATTACAGAGATGAGCCGTGTTTTTGGGAATCTTACCTGCTGTCCGTCTGAAACAGAGAATTGCATCGTGGTGTGTTACGGGTCCACACTAGGAGTAGTGAAAGAAAGCGTGCAGGAGCTAAGAAGGAGGGGGGCTGATATAGGTTTCGTGCATTTACATGAGATATGGCCAGTCCCTCGCGATCGGCTGCTTGCGAGACTGACGCGTGCGAGACAGATTGTGACAGTAGAGCATAATGCTACCGGTCAGATGGCTAGATTGTTACGGCGAGAGACTCGATTGACTGCAGGGCAAATCTTAAAATATGATGGAAGACCTTTTTCTGTGGATGAGCTAGTTGTTAAACTTGGGGAAATGTACCGGGGGCGATTGTAGTAGAATGGACATGACTTCAGATTCAGAAAACAATCAAAACAGCTATCAGTGGAGAAGAAGCGGAGAAATACACTGGTGTCCCGGGTGTGGTAATTATGCGCTACTGGATGCTCTTATCGAGGCTTTTAGGCAACTTCGGCTAGAACCGTGGCAAGTGTGTATTGTTTCGGGTATAGGCCAGGCCGGTAAAGTGCCCCACTACCTCTATTGTAACTTCCTGCACGGTCTGCATGGACGTGCTCTGGCGCATGCCGAAGGTGTGAAACTGACAGATCCCGGACTTATGGTAATAGCAATAGGTGGTGATGGCGACATATACGGGGAAGGTGGAGGTCATCTAATTCATGCCTTGCGTCGCAATTTGGACCTTACCTGCATTGTACACAACAACGGCGTGTACGGACTGACCAAGGGACAGCCGTCCCCTACTGCAAAAAACGGGTATGTGAGTAGAATAAGTCCACAAGGAACTTCTTTGCCCGGGCTGAATCCCCTGGCTCTTGCGATTGCCGCAGGGGGGACTTTTGTTGCGCGAGGCTATGTCGGGCATAAGGAACATCTCGTAGCGTTGATTGCTAAAGCCGTGAAACACCGGGGTTTTGGTTTCGTGGATGTACTGCAGCCTTGCGTAACTTATAACCGCTTATACAGTTATAGCTGGTTTAAGGAAAGAGTATACGAACTAACTCCGTCAGACCACGACCCTACGGACCGAAGGAGCGCCTTTGCGCGGGCATTGGAATGGCCCCGTGACGGTAGTGAGAAAACAGATGATACCGTGATGAAGGAAGAGGGAGAAGTTCGGGTTATGCCGAAAGAAAGAATACCGATAGGCATTTTTTATGTTGAAAACAGGGAGACGTATGAGGAAAAGGAACCAGGTCTTGAGGAGACGTTGCTCTTAGACGGCGGGCCAACTTGGGAACAGCTGGAAGCAGCTATGGCACAGTTTCGCTAGGGGCTGGCTGTGAATTTGGATTTTACCGTTCTCATTTCTGGTCAAGCCGGTCAGGGTGTACAACTCTTGGCGGAGATTTTAGGTCGAGCGCTGGTGCGCCATGGTTTTTCCGTGTTTGTTTCAATGGATGTAATGTCCAGAATTAGGGGAGGGCATAACCGTTGTCGACTGCGAATAACGGCTCATGCGCGAGGAGCCGATAGTGGAGTGGCGCATTTACTTGTTGCCCTAGATCCTCTTCAGGCGGGTTTCAGTTTCCCTGAGCTTTCCGCAGGCAGTGTGGTTCTGACCGATGATTCTACGGAGGTTCACCTACAGAACGAAAATAACTGGGGACAGACTTTGGTTTCCGCGGACGGTGCGCAGGAGAGGCAAAGGAGTGTTTTCGTTCTACAGCTGCCGCTCGTCGAAACCTCTTTGGCGTTAGGTGGCAGCAAGGTTATGGCTAATATGGTAGCTGCTGGAGCTGTATTTGGGTTGTTTGGCCTTGAACCCGACATCTTGTGTCGGGTAGTTGAGGAACGTTTTAGAGGCAGCAATCAGGAAAGTGTAAGGCGGAATGTGGCCTGTATCCGCAAGGGGGTTGAGCTTATTGTCCGTCGAGCTCGCAAAGGAACTCTGGCTCTTTCCCGTGAGACCGCGGAAAAGGCTGATAGTACCGGGCGGGTTTTTATGACTGGAGCGCAGGCCATCGCCCTTGGTGCGGTGGCTGGTGGGGTTAGGTTTGTCGCCGGGTATCCAATGTCTCCTGGGACGCCGATATTGGAAGCGTGCGCTTCTTGGCAGGAAAAAACTGGCATCATCGTCGAACAGGCAGAGGATGAAATTGCGGCTGTGAATATGGCTATTGGTGCTTCTTTCGCCGGTGCCTTGGGAATGGTGGCAACAGCAGGTGGCGGCATGTGTCTCATGAACGAAGGCATCAGCCTTGCCGGCATGACTGAGACTCCCCTCGTAGTGGTATCAGGAATGAGGCCGGGTCCGGCAACCGGTCTTGCTACGAGAACAGCTCAGGCAGATCTGCTTTTTGCGCTTTCCTGCGGTCACGGGGAGTTTCCTCGAGCAGTGTTATGTCCGGGAACGGCGGAGCAGGCTTTCTGTGTTATGCAGCGTGCCTGCGCCATTGCTGTAAAGTATCAAATCCCTGTGATAGTGCTATTTGACCAGTTCATGGGAGATGCATATTGGACATGTGAGGAGCGGGCCTTGGGCGTAGACATTCCCGTTTCTTTAGCTGAAGTGGCACAGAAGCATTTCGATGGTCCTTATACTTATCGGCGATATGAACTGACTAGGGAAGGTATGTCGCCTCTTATACTGCCGGGTACCAAAGATCAACTTGTCTATGCTGATTCAGATGAGCATACGCCAGAGGGACACATAACAGAATCGGCAGAGATCAGAAGCCACATGGTGTGTAAGCGACTGGCTAAGCTGTCTGGTATTGCGGCAGAATTAGTACCTCCAGAGCGCTATCCCGATGCAGAGGCTGATACGATTGTATTCTGCTTTGGATCGATGAAGGGAGCTGTCCGGGAGGCTGTAGAAATACTAGACAGTGCCGTCGACAGTCCGCAGCTTGGCGGGACACCAACAGAGGCGATTTTCCCCTCAGTTACGAAAAGGGTAGCTATGGTGCACTTCTGTGACCTATGGCCATTTCCAGAGAAGCGAGTAGTAGAATTGGCTGGTCGGGCACGCAGATTCCTGACTGTGGAAGGTAACTATACTGCTCAGCTGGCACAGTTGATTACTCAAGAAACCGGTCTGAAAATAGATGGCTCTGTCCGTAGGTATGACGGTCGTCCACTTACAGTGACCGACGTTGTACGGGGACTTCGGCAACTGGGAATATGAACCCGCAAGAATACAACAGCGAAGACCCTATTGCTTGGTGTCCCGGTTGCGGGAACTTTGGTATCAGGGAAGCGGTGAAGATTGCATTGGCGGAGTTGGGTATCGAGCCGTGGCAGACCTGCTTTGTCTCGGGTATTGGTCAGGCTGCCAAGTTGCCGCATTACATTCGTTGCAATCTTTTTAACGGTCTGCATGGTAGGACTTTACCTGTGGCTACGGCTATCAAGCTAGTCAATCCGGAACTAGTAGTCATTGCCGAAGGTGGAGACGGCGATGGATATGCCGAGGGGTGTAATCACTTTTTGCACTGTTTACGTCGTAACCCGGATGTGACCTATCTTGTACATAACAATCAGGTATACGGTTTGACAAAAGGGCAGACCTCGCCGACTAGCGAAAAGGGGTATGTTGCAAAGACCACGCCTTTCGGGGCAATTGCTCCGGGTTTGAACCCGATTGCCTTAGCTATAGCGCTTGATGCGGGATTTGTTGCCCGAAGCTTTTCCAACAATACGCGCCACCTAGCAGATACGATCAAGCAGGCGATAAGGTATCCAGGATTTGCTTTTGTGGATATTCTGCAGCCATGTGTTAGTTTCAATAAGGTGAATACAGCCCAGTGGTATAGAGAACGAGTGTATGAACTTGGTCCTGATTATGATCCAACGGACCGTCTACAAGCTTTCGAAAAGGCCTTCGAGTGGGGTGAACGGATTCCCCTTGGTGTTATTTATCGTTCCCGGCGACCAGCTTATTCGAAACCTGCGCATCAGGTGGAGCTCGAAGGTTGGAATGTAGTTGCCGACCTAATTCGTAGACTGCGATAATAATTTCAAAAGCTCCGACCGGAAACGATCCGGTTGCGTTTGATGGCGGGTGCGTGCAAAATAGCTATTCAATCAACACGGCGCCCGGCAGGTGAAGTTCTTGTTTTGTTATCGGACCCACTATGACTACCAGACAGTTCTCTGGTGACAATCGATGGCGGCCGGCTTGGTTCACCTGTTCCAAAGTTACCTTCCGTACCTCCGCAGGAAACTGTTCCAGCCAGTCGTCACCAAATTGGTATAGTTCCTGAGTAATCAGTTGAGACAGTTTGCCGGAGTTGGAGCTGTAGCTGAGGGGAAAACTACCGGCGAAGTAGTTCTGAGCGTTACGCAGTTCGGCCAGTGTGCAACCTGATTTGTGTAGTTCTCGCATAGCACCAAACATATAGCTAAGAGCTTTTGCCGGTTCCGCGGTTTGTACTGTGGCATGAAAGGCACCGGGAAGCTTATGCCGGTCAAACCAGCAACGCACGTCGTAAGCCAGACCCCTTTCTTCCCGTACTGATTTGCCGAGGCGAGAAGATTTTGGGTTTCCGCCTAGTATGTAAGCCAGCAGTCTTGCAGCCAGCATATCAGTGTCAGATACGGAAATTCCCGGGTGGCCGAACTCAATGAAACACTGGTTAAGCTCCGGGCGGGTGATAAGTTTTACCTGCAGTCCCGACGGGAAGTTTATGTTAGGGTGCTGAAGAGATGGAATGGAAGCAGGTTTCCAAGAGCCGAAGTAGTGTTCCAGCAGGGTTAGTAGTCTTTGCTGGTCGAAGTCGCCAACTGCAATAACAAAACAGTTGTTTGGTCGATAGTGGTCCCGGTGAAATGAAACTATATCTGCGTGGGAAATGCGGTTCAGAGAGGCAGTATCTCCGTTGGGGGGCAGGGCATAGCGGTGAGCGCCGAAAAGAAGACGGCGGAAGGTGTGACTCACCATTGTCCTCGGGTTGTCAAGCGAACGTCGAGCCAGGAGGATTTCCTGCGTTCGGCTTCGTTCGAATTCCTTAGGGTCGAAAGTGGGATAAAGCAGGGCATTGGCTATGATGTCTAAACCCTGTTCCAAGTCTTTTGCTAAACATCGTAATGTGAGACTGGTGCGGTCATAATCTGTCTGGGCACTGGCGATTGCGCCCAGTAAATCCAGCGCGTTAGCAACCGAATCTGCGTTACGTCTCGAATCGCCGCGCAAAAGTAGGGTTCCTACAAGATGAGCCACCCCTTCTTTTCCGACGGGGTCCTCTGCCGCACCAGAGCGACACACGACCGCAATGTCCAATATGGGTAACCTGGCGTCGGGATAGGTCAGGACAGTTAACCCGTTGGATAAGGTGGTACGACGTAACAAGGCTGCAGAAGAGGAAACGGAGATACAGAACAGCAAGAGGATGATGGTCATCACAAATGGAGCTGCAAACTGTAACGTAGTTTTTTTGTGCGGGAAGTGAACGTTCATCTGTTCATCTCGTTCTCCGGCAGGAGGATGCCTACCGTGCGATTGTTGCTGACAAGATAACGTCGGCAGAACTCGCTGACTTGCTCGGGGGTTATCTGGAGCAGGCGTTGGCGTTCGCGAAGAAAATGGCGCCAGTCGCCATGGATGATGTATGAAGAAGCGAGTTGGCTGGCAACGTTATGTATGGCGTCACGGTTGTAGTAATCCTCAGCCAACAGCCCATTGGCTACGCGTGTCATTTCCTGCGCGGTGGGTGGTTCTGTGGCGAGCCGGGCAATCTCTTTTTCGATGCTGGTCTCAATGTAGGGGATAAGACTTTCTGCTTTTGGTACCACCTGGATTTCCAACAATCCGGGGTCGAGGGTAACCGCATTCCACGCTGCACAACTGACGGCGAGTTCTTGTTGTATCACCAGTGCTTGGTATAGGCGGGAGTTACGGCCCGAAGCCAGCAGGCGGGCCGTAACATATCCAGCCAGGTACAAGGAATCTTTCACACCAGGAGCGTGGTAACCGATAAGCATAATGGGTTGTGCTATGGGGCGTCGAACTGTAAGACGGCGTTCTCCTGTTTGTACCGGCTCCGAGTGGTACAAGATCGAACGACCAGGAGATTTTCCTTTGAGCTTCCCGAAGTAGCGTTCGGCTTGGCGATGGACTTCAGCTGGCTGAACATGTCCAGCTACAACTAATACGGCATTAGCAGGGTTATAGTATTGCCTGTACCAACTGTTCAGTTTTTGGACTGTAAAAGATTTTATGTCCTCAGGCCATCCGATTACGGGGTTGCGTTGGGGATTAGCCAGAAAAGCAACTGCTCTATAGGTTTCTCTCAGGATTGATGAGGGGTTGTTGTCATGAAGCCGGCGTTCTTCAAGGACGACTTGGTGTTCAGTTGCGAACTCCGGCTCGGAGAAAATACACGTTGACATCCTGGCTGCTTCTAGTTGCAGACCCAGTTTCCAGTGTTCGCAGGAGAGATTTTCGAAGTATCCGGTGAAGTAGGTAGATGTAAAACCGTTCTTCTGGGCACCGACAGAGTCTAGGATGCGGTCAAAATCGCCAGGCTGGTAAGCACGAGAGTGTTTGAAAGTCATGTGCTCCAGCATATGGGAAATGCCAGTGTGGCCAGTTTGTTCGTCATAGGCTCCTACTCGATAGTACATTTGTACCGAAGCAACTGGAGCCGATGTGTCTACATATACCAGTATTTTTAGCCCGTTTTGTAGGGTGTATTCATGAACGTTCAGTTCAAACTCCTGTGGTACGGCAATTACAGTGAGGGCCAGTAGGATATACACGCGCTATCTTAGGATAACAAGTCTTAATTCAGGGGCATCACCAGTCAAACGGCAGAAATATACACCGGGGCTGACAGATGTGGTCTTCCAGATTACTTCCTGATTACGAATGGGTACATTGCAGACGACGCGACCAGCCGCATTTCGGATAGTAAGCCGCGTGTTTGGTTCTATCTGTTCCAGCAAACGGAAAAGTACTGGCCAGCGCGCCGGATTTGGGCATACTAGCTTGCGAGTAGAATGTTTGAGACTGACGAGCTGGGAAATTCCTACGTTGGGACGGTTGATTCCTTCTATTGCATCCAGGTTGAAGGTACCATTTGCGGTCAGTCTGATGTATCTGATGCTGTCGAGGCCAGAAGAACCGAGATCGAGATGGGTTTGTGCTGCATTGGCAGTGCCGATGAGGGTCCAAGGACCCTGCCATGAGTGCGAACCCTGTACGGTGGCAGTGCCGCTGCCTGAGGAGCGGTATACTATCATGTCGGGGCCGGGTCCATTCCTTATCGGACGATGCATATCGAGGCAGATGTATTTGCCATTATCGAGGCGGAAGGCGGCTCCGTCGGCGCGACCAAGTGCACTGATTGGGTACGTGCGATTTGAAAGCGGATCCACATAGCTACAGTAGATGAAGCGGAAGGCGAATAGTGGTGCTGTTGTATCGGGCATCATTTGCACGTCTAGGGTAACGGAAGAATCTCCAAAGCCCGGAACGATCACGCCAGTTAGAGTCGTATCGCGGTAGCCGGGCGAACGAAAAGTTACGTCGTAGGTACCGGGTAGATAGAAACGATGAAAGTCGCCCAGCGATGTGTCATTGTAACTGGGCCAGTTGGCCGGGCTGACAAGAATTTGTGCTGGTATTGGTTGCCCGGTTACAATGTCGCTAACAGTACCGTGTATGCCCTGACCTGCCCGATGAATAAATTCCAACATGGCGGGGCGGTTTTTATTAAAAGTAGGGTCGATTTCTGATGCTGGAGGGGTCTTAGTGGTGTGAACTTCGATAGACCAACCCATCATACCTTGACCGAAGTCGAAGTCCTTGGTGGAGCCATTGATGGGGTACATACCCGAGTAGCCTTGGCCGACGGTATAGCCGGTGGGCATATTGTAACGTCTGGAAAGAAACAGTATGTTGCGATTCTCAGGTATGGGCAACGAGTCAGGCGAACAACTCCAGGGATACGAGATGAAAACAGTGCCGGAATGAAAAGATACGAAGAGTACGAAAGGATGACGCATGATATGCGCCAGTACAGCTTGGTTTTCTGGCTCTGAAAATGGGGCTGATCCCATTGCATTTTCGTTTCCCCACATCCAGCCCCAGTTTCGGTTCAGATCTACGTTTCGGTCGTTGTACCGGCTGGTTCTGATGTATCCGTCCGGATTATACATAGGCAGAAGCCAGATCTCTCGGGAATCAACCAGCCTTGTAACTAGCGGATCCGCGCCGTAATTCTGACACAGGTATTTCAGCATTTCAAACGTCACAGCCCAACCGATTTTCTCGTCTCCGTGGATAGCTCCCTCAAAATGCACCGCAGGTTCATTTTCATGTGACCCTGGGTTGTCAGATACCTTCATTGTCAGAAGAAGTCGGCCACCGTAAGAGACTCCCAATGTTTCTAGTTTACAGATATGGGGGTTATTACGTGCGATTGTGTACATCGTGTCCAGGAATTGCTGGTAGGTTAGGTACTGTCCTAACAGGCAACCTTCGATGAAATTAGCGTGGTATACACCAGTTATGTTTTTAACGATGGTTTCTAGCTGGAACCCAGCAGTACGCAGAGCATCTTGCTGGGACTGGGTAGCTTCTGCTATCAACCCTGCAGCATCTGCGTAGTTGATCCAAACGCCTTTTGCTTCAATGATGGCAGCTTCATTGTGGCTGGCGTTCGTTATACGGACAAGGTCGCGTATCTCTGCGTTCGTTTCAGGTGTTCCTCCCGAGAGCAGGGAGCTGACACTGCATAACAATGTTGTAATCAGGACGGTGGCTGACCTTGACATTTTCTTTCTCCTCTTCTCATGAGCGGATTTGATTCCGGTCTGAGTGTTTCTGATTACCGAGATTGCTAACGGCTAGCCTAGTCATAACAAGTTATGATAAGAGGTTCGTTGCAGCTAGTCAAACACATGCTGCGACGGGAGCCAAGGTTGCAGTTGAAGTTCAACGCTTGACAACGGAGTGGTTTTCGTTAGATTCTAACTTGACAGTAGCTCTATCGAAGAATCAATAGGAGGACTTGATGATAGAGGAATTTAGAGCCGGCGGGGGAACCATGTGGTTCCTGCTGACTTGTGCAGTAATCGGTGTAGCCCTGGTGCTTGAGCGTTTGTTCACCATCTTCATTCGTCTGCGTGTGAATGTTCGTAAATTCACAACTCAGCTGATTGAAACGGTGAATTCTCAAGGCGTCAAAGCAGGTATTGAGTTGTGCAACAAGACTCCCAGTCCGGCAGCCAAGGTGCTGCGGGCGGCATTGGAAAGGGCTTCTGACGGGAAGGCAGCCATGGAGGATGCTATCGTTCAGGCGGGTACCTCTGAGCTAGCTTTTCTCGACCGCGGCATGGGACTCCTGGCGGGTATAGTTACGGTAGCACCCTTCTTCGGTTTTCTGGGTACTGTAACCGGAATGATAGGCGCGTTCAAGGCAGTGGCGGCTGTTGGCGAAGTGGAGCCTACGGTGGTAGCCAGTGGTATCTCTGAGGCACTGATAACCACAAAGTGGGGCTTAATCATAGCCGCTCCTCTTTCAATTGTGCATATCCTGCTGTCGGGGCGGGTAAATGGGTACCTGCGCGAGATGGAGACGGCCTCGGCGGAACTTTTGGAGTTCTTGGTCAAGAAAACCGAGTGCAAGTAGGCGGGAGCAGGCATGAGATTGAGGAAGGGTGAGCGCTCAATAAGGAGAGCTACCATTCCGACCGCCTCGATGGGAGATATTGCTTTCCTCATTATAATCTTCTTCATGACTACCAGCATATTCAGCCGCGAGAAGGGTTTGAAGATAGTTTTACCGGAAAAGGGCGAAGAGGTAAAAATAAAAAGCGAGAACATCCTTACTGTGTCAGTTAATCCTGCCGGGCAGGTGATGATAGGAGACCAGGTTGTTGCGATTCCGGAGGTGCGTGATTTGGTCATACGGAGGCTGGCGGAAAATCCAGACCTAGCAGTTGCTCTGCGGGTCAGCCGTAGCGCACCGTATCGAGTGATGATTGATGTATTCGACCAGCTGAAGATGGCCAAGGCACAGCGTATTAGTTTGATGCCAGTAATAGAAGAAGGGGCCGGTCAATGAGAAGAATCGCCCGTAAGCGAGAAAATCAGCCAGAAATTCCTACAGCGTCAACGGCGGACGTAGCGTTTCTGCTCATAATTTTCTTCATGGTTTCTACGGTTTTTCGGCAGTCAAGAGGCTTGAAAGTTACACTTCCCCAGGCGGAGGCGACAGAGCGAATCTTGAAGCGGCGGAATGTGGTGAGCATCTGGATGGACAGCACCGGGAAAACGACTCTGGACGACAATCTGGTGACCCCGGCGATTGTGACTACTGTAATGACGGAGAAAATAATAGAAAATCCTGACTTGGTAGTGACGGTTCAAGCCGACAGGGACGTGAGTTATGGCTATGTTACAGATTTGCTGGAGGCGTTGAAGGATGCCAGGGCACTCAAGGTAACATTTGCGACAGAATACAAGCTGGGTCAGGGAGGTTAGGGTGAGAAGTACGGCGAGGATTGAGTCGTTGGAGTGGGAAAGTCGCTACTATGCCATCGCTATTCGAGTAGCCACGGTGGTGGCTATTGTTCTGTTACTTGCCGCTTTTCTGTTTCTGCCTCGGGAATTTACGGTAAAACCTTATCAGCTGCGCGGTAGTGTAGAAACGGTGATGGAGGCTCTGCCGCCGGAACTAGAGAAAGTGGCCGAACCTCCTAAAGTGGAGAAGCCGCAGATGCCCGTAGCTGCGGCCAGTGAAGAGGAAGTGGAAGCTAAGACTATAGAGGCCACCACGTTTTCCGAGATAGTTAAACGGCCCGAGGAAACGGATATTCCTATAGTGCCCTTCTGGAAGGTAGAGGTAAAGCCTCAGCCTGTCAGTATACCAACACCTGTTTACCCCGAGATGGCTCGAAATGCGGGCATAGAAGGTCAGGTGGTTGTAAAAGCACTGGTGGACGTTACAGGAGATGTCATAGAGGCCGAAGTAATGAAGAGTTCGGGTAATCAAACTCTGGACGCTGCGGCTGTGGAGGCGGCGTATAAGGCCAAGTTTACCCCTGCCAAACAGCGTGATCAGCCGGTACGGGTCTATGTGTCTATACCTTATCGCTTTACGCTGCAGTAGGGACAGGTTAAAAGAATGCTAAGGGCCGCGATGAGTGATGTTGGTCAAACCTAAACAAAGGAGGAGTCTGATGAAAAACGTCCTAGTAGTGATGCTCCTAGTGCCGATAATGGTGCTGGCGAGCTCCAATCTAAAGCCCGTGACTGTGCTTGATGCCGGAGACCGGGCAGTATCCCTGCCTGTTGAAACAGGGGGAGGTGCAACTGAGCCTTCCACCATGACCGTTTTGGTGGGCACCATAGATACAATCGGTGGTACTACGTATGACTGGCAGACTAACGGTCCGGCCTATCAGAATGTGTTACATTCGCCCGGGCAGGGCTTGCACACTTTGTTCATGTTCTCGGCGGATCAGGCGGGAAGTTTTCCGGACAGGAATATGCGCTATAACTTCTTCGACTACAGCTCAAATTCCTGGACGTGGAAGGACCCGGACTTTATGCAGTCCGGTGTGAGCGTTTACACCTCCCGGGTTGGTTTTGGTAATCTGGGTGCGGACGTGACCACTGGGGCGGCATATACTTCGGCTCACGGTGGCTCGCCCATTAAGGTGATCGCTGCCAGAGATATGGCTCCGGGTGTGGGTATTTTCGAGTATACCAATGGTCCCGACGGGTACCTGTGGGGTTGCATTCAAGCCGGCAGACCGGGTAAATTGCATGTGGCCATGGCTGATGATGCGACAAGAGAAAAGGTGTTCTATTCGAGAGTGAATCCGTGGGCTACCTGGTCAACGCCTCAAGATATGGCTCCGCCTAAACCCGATCCGACTTTCCCTGATTATAACATCGCCGCTTCCAAAGTCAGCGAGAAGGTATGCGTTACTTGGGTGGACGTAAATTCAACGCCCAGCCCGGGCTTCTATCGGATTTCTACGGATGGCGGCGTGACTTGGGGTGACCCTACGGAGCTTCCCGGACCAAACGCTTTTGGTGGCGATACCGCGGCTTCCTTTTACATAACTTCTTTGTTCCCCTATTATGATGCGAATGATAAGCTTCATATTGTAGCCGACGTGACTCCCGTTGTTGGTGGGGAACAGTATATAACGCCAGCACAGATATGGCACTGGTGTCCAGATAATACGCCTAACTGGTCTCGAATTGCCACAGCCAAGTTTGCTGATCTGCCAGCACCGGTGGGGAGCAATGCACTTCTGGCCTGCAGACCAAGCATGGGGCAGGATTCTCTAGGTAACCTGTACGTGGCTTGGGAACAGTTTGATTCTGCGAACGTTGAACCTGGACCGCCTGACAGGCTCAGGGCCGATATATTTGTAGCTGGTTCCAGCACCAACGGTCGAACTTGGGGCGCTCCAGTAAAGATCACGAATGCAGGCAACACCTCCTGTCGTTATCCCTCCATTGTAGACCAGGCCTATGCCGGCAAGTTGGCTGTTATCTATATGATTGACCAGAAGGCCGGTTCCTTTGTGCAGGGTGAGGGTACAGTGAGCAATAACCCGGTGGTATGCCATTGGCTGCCTACTAACGCGATACCGGGCGTAGCCGAGTCCCCACAAGCCAGAATGCCGGTGCGTACTGAGGTTACAGCTCGGCCCAACCCGTTTGAGCGGGGAACCCTAATTTCGTATGCTCTCCCTATAGCGGGAAATGTATCCGTTACAGTTTATGACGCAGCAGGCAGACCGATCAGGATGCTGGAGAACGGCTATCGTCAGGCTGGACGTTATGCCGTGGCCTGGGATGGCCGTGCGGATAACGGTACACTGGTTCCCGCGGGTATATATTTCTACACACTGAGCACGGACCAGACATCTTTGTCCGAGAAGCTCGTTGTAGTCCGTTAACTTTTGAAGAGGCGGCGGGCCTTTACGGGCCCGCCGCCTTACATGCGTGATGCCAATTTATCGCATCCGCTCTCTGCATATACAAGCTGTAATTGTATCACTTCACAAAAATGCCAGGTAACATTTCGTTGAGGAGGAGGCTATAGTGCGACGATATATGTCTAGGTCCGGACTTTTTCTGCCCCTTTTCTTTTCCTTTGGCGGCCTGGTGGGTGCCTTTCTGTTTGTGTTCTCTGGGTGTGGTACCGAGCCGCCGCCGCCGTGGCCTTGGTGGACAACACAGGATTCAACCGCTGTAGAGACGGAATTGGCCGGCTGGAAAGATGTGTTGGATCCAACAGCGGGAATCGCCGGGTTGGTGGCTGATACTTGGCGGGGACAGATTCGGCTGGCAGACAGTACCTCTGAGAAGGGGGACACGCTATACAAATTTGCCCGTCTGCTTTCCGTAGAGATAGAGGTGGAGAGTGCTGGTCACGCTAACGTGATGCAGTTTGGTGTGACTGTGGATACGTTGCCGATGAAGGATACCTTCTGCGAAGTAACCTATCGGGACTCCTCGCTGCTGACCAGAGCTCGCTTTACCTATGATAGTCTCTGGGTGATAGGCTTTAGACCTGATACGCAGATTTCCGGTTCTCCACCGGAGACCACCATAATCTACAGGCCGAGCTATACGGAGCGACGCGGATTCGCCATACCGCAGACAGCGGTGAAGACATTTGCTTGGACCGCCATGCGTAAGGTATTCCTGGTGCGGGATACCCTGAAGGACACGCTGTTCTATACCCTGCGGAAACTGACGGGGGTGGCTGCTTATGTTCCGTCGGCGACTGACGCCCCGAACATTAACCGGGTAATTTTCTCCCGCCTTGGCGGAATAGATACTGTTTTCTATGCCCCGCGCCAGGACGGTAGGGGCCTTTACAATCTGAAGGAGCCAGCCTCCCTGTATACCGTAGCGGCCGGCGAACGGGTAACCGTAGCCGTGACTACTACAACGCCGGTGGATACCGCGGTCGATAAGAATCGGTTTTTCCTGATTGTCTCAGGGAGAGCAAAGGATATAACGCTTAACGCACGCAGAGGGGAAGGTTCTTTTGCCTTCGCGGATACCGGTCTGCAGCATGTGTATGTCAGGGTTGTTCCTTTGTCGAATTTGCTCTATCCCACCGTCAAATACACAGGTACCTTCTGGGCGATACCCGTGCGTGTAGTCAACCAGTGAGGAGGCGACAATGACTAGAAAGTTCAAAATCAGAGATAGGAATTCAGAACTTTGGCCCGTGGTGTTGCTGTTCTTTGCGGTTTCGTCCGCTCTGGCGCAAACCGGGAGGATCCGGGGCAGGGTTACGGACGCTGAGACTGGTGAACCATTGGTGGGGGCCAATGTTATTATTCAAGGGACTCTCTTGGGTTCGGCCACAGATGCAAATGGCGAGTACCTGATCAGCAACGTACCTGTGGGGAAACAGACGATAGAAGTTTCCTACATAGGGTATCAAACCTTGGTGCGCAAGGACGTGCTGGTAATACTCGACCAGACTATTACTGAGGACTTCAAGTTGAAGCCCGGGGCGGCATTGCGTGTAGAGGAAGTGGTCGTAGCCGGCACGAGAGCGAAGATAGTGCGAACCGACCCGACTACAAGCCGGTATATGACAACGGAAGAGTTTGACAAGATGCCGGTGCAGAGTTTGGCTGACATCGTCAGGCTTCAGGCGGGAATTGTTACCAGTCCGGCTTATGGTCAGCACTTGCGCGGCGGCCGACCGGATGAGGTGGCTTACTTTGTTGACGGTGTGGCTACCCGCGACCCTCTATATGGCTATCAGGCGGCACAGGTGAATCCAGAGGCAGCGGCTGAGGTGGTAGTAATTTCTGGCGGGTTTGACGCGGAGTATGGCGAGGCGATGTCAGGCGTGATACAGGTCATTACCAAGGAGGGTAAGCCGGTTACACAGGGCAGAGCTAAATATGTCACGGACGAAGTATTCCCCGGCCCCTTGAATTTTGGCGACAACCGCTATGAGGTATCAGTGGGTGGGCCATTTCCCGGTTTACGCAAATTGCGCTATTTTGTTTCGGGAGAGCTGTACTTCACAGATGACTACGCGCCTTGCCGGCACAAGCTTCCTCATCAACGTCGGCAGGACTATAACGCCACGGCGAAGTTGACCTATTCCTTGCCTTTGAATCAGGGGCTCAAGTTCACGGCCAGTGGACTTCTCTCGCGAGTACAATACGAAATGTATCCCAGCGACAGAGAAAGCGAGAATCATCTTGGGTTTAAGTACAACCTTGATCACTATCTTTCTCGTCGGGAGCGCGTAAGAACGCTTGACCTCTCGGCCAACCACATGCTTACGGAGAAGACCTTTTACACCGTGAGACTGGGTTATTTCTATAACCACCGTACGCAGGCGGTACGGGATCTGGAGCGGGAAGCCAAGGAGCGTAATTTTGCCGTACGCTTCTGGGAGGACTACATATTCAAGGCTGAGGATTCGGTGTTGGCTGACTCTGCGACTTTGTTCCGTCCCTTGCCCGGATATGAGGCCCAGACGAATGCCAATTCCAACAATCCCTGGGGCGTTTTCGGCTTATTCTACGGCAAGGGTGATTACCGACTGTTCCTTACTCACTGGTCGGATGTTGTAAACTTTTCGGGTAATATCACTCACAACATCGGTAAAGTGCACGAACTGAAAACCGGTATTGAGATAAAACGGAGTAACCTGCACCGGCGCTACAATTCCTTACCTACGGACTGGAACCCATTTGTGGATTACTATGACTTTCAGCCTACTAATGTGGCGGCTTTTGTGCAGGACCGTATGGACTTCGAGGACCTGGTGGTACGCGCAGGACTCAGACTGGATTATTTGGACCCGAATGCCTACAAGCGGTTTGACCCGACCAACATAGGCAATGACTCTATGATCCCAGCCAGTGTCAAATACAAGTTGTCGCCACGTCTGGGAATTTCCTTCCCCATAACCGTGCGCACCAAGTTCCGTTTCAGTTACGGCCATTTCTACCAGACCCCAGCTTACCGCTACCTGTATGACAATATATCGTCAGCTGCCTACAGCAGGGGTAACCAGATAATCGGCAACCCTGACCTGAAAGCGCAGCAGACGATTGCTTACGAGTTGGGCCTGGAGCAGCAGCTATCGGATGTTACTCTGGTCGATTTTACTGCCTACTATAAGGACATATTTGACCTGATGGGCACGCGTTTCCAGCCCGCTGTTCCTCTGGGTTACTTCCCGCTGGTAAACGAAGAATACGGCAGCGTGCGCGGCTTTGAGGTAGGTTTTGTGAAGTCCCTTGCTGACTACTGGAATGGCAGGATTTCCTATGGACTTTCCGCAGCGCGGGGCACGGCTTCGTATACATACGAGTGGTACTATGAGCGGTATCGGTATGGCGTAGACCCGGTGACAGGACAGGAAATGGAGCCGCCGCGTCGCGACTATGCGCTGGATTTTGATGAGACCCACAACGCCAAGTTGAGTCTGGGCTGCGATTTCCCCAAAGACTTTGCCTTTGCTCCGTTGCGGGAATTCACCGCCTCGGCTCTGGCTAACTTTGGGTCCGGTCTTCCTTATTCACCGCGCGAGGTGCGACGTCTGAATGCGGGACGGCTCACGGCGGAGCGTAACTCGGCCCGCATGCCGCCTAGGTTCACCACAGACCTGAATCTGGGTAAGCATGTAACCCTCGGAGGAATACGTATCGGCCTTACCTGTGTCGTTACGAATCTTTTCAATGCCCGTGTGGTGCAATGGGTATACGGCGCAACCGGACTACCCAATGACGACGGATACATCTGGACCTATTCTCCGGCTAATTGGGCCAATACGCTAGATGCGACTCTGCTCTCTGGGACCTATCATCCGGCCCGAGACCGCAACCACGATGGCTACATTACGGACGAGGAAGAGTATGTGGCTTATCGTTGCGCTTATCTGGACTTTGTGGACAATCCGGTAAACTACGGGCCGCCAAGGCAGATAAAAGTTGGCATCAATATCGAGTTCTGATAAGGAGGAGAGCATGCGAATACAGAACAGACAGGAAATACGGTTGTTTTTCGGCAACCGCACACTGTTTGCTGCGCTGGTTTTGCTCGTAGCAGTTTCTTCCGGCTGGGCAAGGACAGCAGGCAAAGCCTGGCGGCCACCGCGTATATTTGACTTCAGATGGTACCAGAAGAACCAGTGGCGTCTGCCCATAACCAACTACGCTACTTTTGGATATGGCATTGGTCGTTCGGGTGGTGAGTGGCCCGCAGGTTCTGGCGATATGTACATCTATGGCGCGGGCATCTGGATCGGCTGCATCAGACGCGGTCCGGGAGGAAAGGATACGCTGGTATCATGTGGTTATAACCCGAACTCGGGCAAGTCAGAGATGACTCCGGGCGCGTATGACAACGCTACAGGCGGTTATGCTGACCGAGGATTTGAGCGAGTTTATGTTTACCCTGGAGACTGGCCGCCGAAGGAATCAGACTTCCCGCCTTCCATGTGGGGCGGTGTTGAAACTCCTCTGCGCATTAAGGGTGACCCGACTTTCCGAGACACTTTCTATTATGTGCCTCGTAAAGCCACTTCTCTCGGCGATGCCTGGGCGGTGTTCAATGATCGGGACCCGGCCCAGCACGTAGCCGGTAAGACGCCCAGGCCTATCGGAGTAGAAGTATATCAGGAGACCTACTCCTGGACCTTGCCGTGGAACAAGGACATAGTGTTTTTCAAGCTCAATGTGCGCAATCGGACGCAGGATACATTGCGGGATGTGTATCTGGGTATGGCTTGTGATGCTGACGTAGGAAATGCGGCTGACGACTGGTGCGGTCTGGCGCTGTCCAAGTACATATACAGCCCAGACGGCAGAGATTCGGTCTTTGTGGACAACATGGGTTATGTGTGGAGCAATGATGGCGTACCTTCCGGCTTTGTGGGCTTTGACTTCCTCCAGAGTCCTTTCTGGAAAGATGCCAATGGCAAGATGCGTGAAGTAGCACCGGCTCCGGGTCAGGATTCTATTTACCCGAACGGTTACGACGACAACAACAACGGGCTCATAGACGAACCGGCGGAAGGCAGACAGTTGGGAATGACCGCGTACAAGATATTCACCTTGACTGACGCTGACCCCAAAGACGATGTAGAACAATTCCTGGCTCTGGCTGGCTATGACTACTGGGACCCGCAGAGGCCATATAACCCCTACGATTCTTCTGACCAGGCTGCGGCTGATAAGCGTTTCCTGCAATCCACTGGACCGTTCAATCTGGCGCCGGATGAGATAGCCACAGTAACCATAGGTCTGATTGCCGCGGACCGGGCAAGAGGCGGACCGCCCGGAACAATGGTTTACAACTTGGCTTTGGCATCCCGTGCTGCGCAAGCCGCCTACGACAACAACTGGATTATGCCCGAACCCCCGCCCAGCCCGAATGTGACTACTATTCCGGGCGACGGGCGGGTTACGATTGTATGGGACAATCTACCAGAGAACGCCAAAGACCGTTTCTATCCGGTTGCGCCGGCCCTGAAGAATCCCTTCTATACGGAGAAAGACTTTCAGGGATACAAGATATACCGCAGCCGTACCGGTCAGCCCGGAGACTGGAAGCTGCTGGCGCAGTGTGACAAGATAGATGGCATCAAGTACGAAGATAAGAGCGCGCCGGAGTCGCTACGCACCAAAGCCACAGATGCCGGACTATTCTACAGTTATGTAGATTCTTCAAACTTGCGACTGGGGTTTCCTTACTACTACGCAGTAACAGCATTCGACGTCAATTACCTGGGAGACACGACAGGCGGCCAGAAACTGGATACGATGTCGCTGGAGTCGGGCATTACTGCGGTGAGGGCTGTGCCTCGTACTCAACCTTCGAACTATACAGCTCCCGGTGACAGCTGGTGGCAGGTGGCTGGCAATCCCAAACTTCGGTTAAAGATAAACCCTCTAGCGGTGAGTCCCCATGCAGTAAAAGACCAGACCTATCGTATACAATTCGGGCCTCCCAGATATGACCCTGTGGCACGAGAACCGGTGTACAGTTTTGTGGTGACAGACGAGGCCGGAGACACGGTGGCAGGCCCCACGAGCTTCGTTGCCGCCATCAGCCGCACCACCGATACCTTCCGGCTGGTTCCCACAGTGTTTGACTCGGTAATTACACGCATAGCCCGGGTGCGCTCTCCTTCGGGTGACACGGTTATAGATACTACCAAAGCCTGGCTGCCGGTAGCGCAGATGGCATTCACTCTGCAGATGGACTCAGTACCGCTACAGTTCTTCCAGAAGATAAGTCTGGTAAAGAACGCAGCAGGATACCCGGCGGAATCGCTGGCTTTTCCCGTGCCTACGCAGAATCGGGCTCTCTGGGCTTACCGAGGGTCAACCTATCGGATTGCCTGGAAAACGCATCCATCTGGTCGTCTGACCTGCGAGGTTTACGACCTAGAAAACCAGCTGCCTGTACCTTACCGCTACTTCAGTCCGCGCGCAGCCACGCCGGACTCGGCAGACGGCTGGTGCTTCCGGGATATACGCGATGCGGCAGATACTTTCTCAGTAGGCAAGACCTGGTTTATGTATCTGTGCGGCAGCACGTTCCAGTTCAACCCAACAGGCGCAGCGGCGTTCTCGCCCGCTGACGGCGATACCTGGCTTGTGTACTCGCGGCCGCTGGCTCCGGCGCCTGTGTTCTCCGCCTTCAATGTGCGCTTCACCGCGGCCAGATTTGCTAGCAGCAGCGATACGGGCAAGCTTAACGTCAAAGTGGTGCCCAATCCATATCTGGTGCGCAACGAGTGGGAACGGCACAAGGACTTCCGCAAACTCAAATTCATAAACCTTCCTTCCAAATGCACCATACGCATCTACAACCTTGCGGGCGACCTGGTACGGACGCTTACGCACGACGAGACCAATCCTCGGGCTGGCGGTTTGCCCAACCAGTACGGCGGAGATGAAGACTGGGACCTGCTGAACGAGAACAGCCAGAAACCGGCGCCTGGGTTGTACCTGTTCCATGTGGATGCCGGGGAGCTGGGCACGCAGGTAGGCAAGTTCGTCATCGTATACTAGGAGGCGGACATGAAAAGGTTCAGCAAAGCGACAAGAATAATCAGAATTGCGTTTCTGTGTGTTTTGGTGCTGGGAACATTCGCCAGTTCTCAGGCGGCGTTTGCCAAGATAGGCATGGCCGGACTCACCTTCCTGAAGATAGGAGTGGGGCGCAGCACAGGAATGGGAGATGCCTTCGTCGCTGTGGCGGATGACGCCACAGCTGCGTATTGGAATCCGGCCGGGCTGGCCCTAGTTTCGGGCAGGCAAGCGCTGGTAAACCACATAGATTGGATAGCGGACGTCAGCCACGAATACGTGGCAGTCGTACTACCCGCAGGGCAGGGAAATCTGGGCATAAATGTCACCGCGCTATCAATGGGCAAGATGGAAGAGACCACCCTGGAGCGCTATCAGGGCACTGGTACTTTCTTCACGGGCACAGACCTGGCCCTGGGCGTGTCTTATGCCCGGATGGTAACGGAGAAACTGTGCTTTGGACTGACTGCCAAAGTTCTATCTGAAAGAATCTGGGACGTTGGTGCAACCGGCGCAGCATTCGACCTGGGAGTACACTACAATACCGGCTGGCGGAACTTGCGCCTGGCGATGGCTATTGCCAACTTCGGGCCAGACCTCTCCTTCCACGGCAGCCAGTTGAACTTCATGCACGACCCCGACTGGGAATGGCCTTGGACGCGGGAACCCATACCCGGCACCTATCTTACCGAGAACTTCTCTCTCCCCGTGATATTCCGCTTCGGCGTGGCATATGACTTCATCAACGACGAAAACTCACGACTCACCGGCGCCGCGGACCTCAATCACTACAACGACGTAAACGAGAAAGTCAACCTCGGGCTGGAATATGTTTACCGCATTCTCTCTCTCCGGGGTGGTTACATAGTGAACACCGATGCCAGCTATGCCTCAGACTTGGGCATTCGGGCCGGTCTTTCGGCAGGGATGGGTCTGAAACTAAAGCCGGCGGAGAATCTGGGGTTAACTCTGGACTACAGCTATCGTGACCTGGCGCGACTTGGGGGTTCGCACAGATTCACGCTGCTGGTTGATTTCTAAACCAATCCGAACGCTTTATGACCAGCTCGGGATTCCCCGGGCCGGTCTCGTTTTATATGGCAACCGCACTTGTCGGTAGGTGAGATTCGGAATGTCAACTGCTACTGTCAAGCGTAAGAACAAAACTTCCCGACTACGTGGTGTCGGTAGGTGAGATTCGGAATGTCAACTGCTACTTGGCACGACTCGGCAAAGCATTGCAGGCAGTGGGTGTCGGTAGGTGAGATTCGGAATGTCAACTGCTACAGCGCGTGACCGAGGTTGTTGTTCCATGCGAACTTGGAATGCATTTTGCGAGAATCTGCAGGAGGTGCGCCGCAAACTTTCAGTTTTGCAGGTATGCCTACTGACTAACTTCAGTTAGTAGCAAATCTTATTCTTCTGCGAGCATCCCTTGACCCCCGTTGCACCACCTGCATGCTCGCACTCCAGATTGTCAGAGAGCAGTTGACTTTCCTATTATCTACCACTCGGTGCCAAGGCCGTTGAAGGCGACGACACGTTCCGAGTATTCTGCACCCCTCTAGGATGCGGTTTAAGTATATGTGCCGAAAGGAAATCGTCAAGTGTATCCGGAGTCGAGCTTCGGAGGTTAGACTATGATAGTGCGTTCTTCACCTTCCGGTAAGGGCTGTCCGAGATTCGTGGCAGCCTGGCGCGCCGCAGCTTCGTCCGCGCCGAGGTCTATAATCAGTGCCTGGTCTTCTTTGAGGTTCATGGCTTCCTCCAGGGCAGACTGCATACGTACGCGGTCAATCTCTTTTAGAGTGCAGAAGAAGACCGAGTACTGCCAGTGTTCTCCGTAGCCTTTCATTATCTTGAAGACCCGGCGCCAGCGCGCCGGGCTGGAGATGTCGTAACAGACAAGATAGGAGCGACGCATTAGCGAGTAGTCAGGAAGGAGAGAGTGGAGATTTCTCCTGTGAGCCACGCGGCGATCATCTTAGCGTGGAGATAAAGCATTCGGCGATAGCTCAAACGGTAGTCGAATACCGGATGAGTGACAATTGTATCCATTCTGCGCGCAAAGGCTTTGAAGAATGCTTTGCGGCCAGCTTCGGTGAAATTGCAGCCAGCCACAGTGTCGAGGAAGTGACCGCCGGTAAGTTCTTCTTTGTTGAATGCGGTGATGGCGATTGAGTCGGCGATGATGGGCCGAAATGGTTCCATCAGGTCTAGCGCCAGGGCGGGACGGCCGGGACGAGACACATGGAAACCACCGATGGAAGGTTCCAGCCGGGCCATTCTGAGCGCAGCGGCGCATTCAAGACATAGCATTGAGTACGCCATCGAAAGGCAGGAGTTTACCGGATCAGGTGGTGGTCGGCGGGAGCGGCCGTTGGCGTCAAAGCGTGACGCTTCCGGCCCCTTGAGCATTCCGGCGAAATGCTGAAAGTACAGCGCAGCAGCCTGACCTTCGTGACTGCGCAGATTGTCAAGGGATTCGGCGACCCGGGCTTTTTCTACTTCCTGCGCCATTTGGGCCAGGACGGATGCAGGCAGAGAAGGATGGTTGCGCATCAGGACTGTGCGCTGATTCTGAATTTTGGCGGTGATGAGTGCGCGGGCGAGTTCCAGGCACTTTTCCGGACGGTCAAGTTGGCGCACTTGTTCCCGGCGCATCTTGGCACTGACCGAGTCCATAGGGTCGATCATTGCCACAAGCCTGCCAGCTGCGGAAAGATACGCTACTGGTACACATTGGTCGGCTAATGCATGAAGAGCCTGGGTAGAGACCTGCACCGGTCCGACAACAACAAGTCCTTCGAGCCCGGCGAGTGGAATCTGGCGTTGAGTTACACCCTTGCGGTCTATTACTTCAAGTGCCATCCCGGTGATGCCAATTCTCGTTCCTTGGGACAGTGCCACTAGCTGAATACCCTCGTCACGGGGCGGCCACAGCTTGCGGGGTGTGGTTTGTTCAGTTTCGGTTTGGCCGCGCTGGAAGTTGATTTCGTCCGGCAGGCAGATGGGGAGAAGTGAACACCGGGGCAGCGCGGGTCATTGACGAGAGGGAGAGGGCGGGGGCCTTCGGCGCACTTCTTAGCCGCCTCAAGTATAGTCAGCGCTTCGTTGCGCAACTGCTGGTCAACCGGAATAGTGAGCTTGCGCTTTTCCTCAGCATAGTACAGCACCGCTTCATTCACTGTGTATCCAGCTTCTTCCAACAGAAGTGCCTGCAGTCCTACTTGAATCCGATCCGCAGGCCAAGGCGCAACTACCGTCAATGGTGGTGAATCTGCTTCTTCAGTCTCCTCGGGTGGTGGGGCGATGGAAAGGTGTTTTGGCGCGCCTTTGCGGTATTCTACTGGTGTGGCCGTGTTACCAAAGATTTCAGCCAAGTCAAGAACGGCGCTGATCCCGAGCCGGGTACTGGAAAGAGCGAGGGAACGGATGGATTTCGGTCTGTCCGGGTCTTCGTCAGATTCGGTCTCTTCTTTCCTGTCAGACGGAGCGCAGCTCGGTCGGTCAACCCAGCGGTGGACCGCACAACCTTGCTCGGTGTCGGGTGAGGGCAGAAAGATGCCCTCAACTGCCATATAGTAGAATAGACGCGGGCAGTAGGCGTACTCGGCGACGTTGCGGCAGCCCCAGAGTTCAGACTCGCTCACAGACTACAGACCGGCCCACTCACGCAGGCGTTCAATAACCCGGAATTTCACCTTATTCCAGTACTCGATGGAGCTCTGCCAACTGTCGGATTCAATTGCTGCGGCTGACACATCGCGCCAGGCGTTGACCACGTCTTTGTCAACGGTTTCACTGAGTAGTTGCCCATTCAGGTCGAATGCCTTCGTACCCTTACACCTGTCCTTTGCCGGCTTGCCGTTCCTGCCGCAGGGGATCCACCACCACCTACCTGGCCAGTCCGGGTCCAGGAGCGCGCGCAGGCCGATGTTGGCGGCAGCATTGAGGTCGGCCTGGATGCCTTTGGACGCGGGCGAGTTTCTGTCCGCCGAGACGAAAAGTTCACCTGAGCGGTCAAGAATCCGTACCAACTTTGTGTTGTCGGTGCAGCCGTCCCACTTCGCCTTGAGTGCTTCGAGGTACTCGTTTTCTGCTCCCGCGGCGTTTTTGACCAGCCGTTCGTAGCGCCTCAGGAATTCCGGCACAGGCAGGTCTGTGCATCTTGCGCCCGGCGCGCCGGTGCGGGAATCCTGCCGGGAGGTGTAATTGGGTATTACTTGGCGGAGGTGCAGGCCATTCAATTCGCAGGCTTCTTTCAGATACCTGAGAACTTTTACCGCTGACCACTGCATCAATTGACGGTTCTCGCGGCGGGTGCGGATCTGCTCAGGTCGATAGGAATCCAGATTTTCAACCACAACGGCATGGCAGGGTTTAAAGCGAGGTTCGACGATTGGTTTCTGAGGCCGCTTACCCCCTTCCCAATGTTTCTTGTCTTCGGAACCGATGCCCAGCGCGGCTTCCACAATTCTGGAAGCCAGTTGTTTCACCCGGTTCTCGCGCAGATGTTCTAGTGTATTAAGGACTCGCTGGCCGTAGTTATCCAATCGTATGTCCCCTTTTTCGGGTGTGTTTCTGCGAATGTCTTCCGGCTCCGGTCTTGTCGTGTACGCTTTCATGGCTTGCCACAATTCGCGGATGTTTGCGAGTCGGTCCAATGACAGGCCACCTACGTGTCGGATAGAGGCATCGGATTTCGGTCTGCCGCGGGGCAGTAGCCAGTTACGAAGCCAGCGAAGATGACCTTTCCATTGTTTGTCATCTTCGCGCCAACGTGTGGCCCAGATAGTGTGTAGCTTCATCCGTAACTGGGGATTGCCGGCTAGTTTCGCCGCATAGTCAGTCAGTAGTTTGCGAAGATTCCTATTGTAAGTCTTGAGGTCGGCTTGCGTTGCGTCTTCGCCTGGCGCGGGTGGAAGTTCCGCCTGCACGTATGTGTGCCACATTTCCTTGGCCCAGTCGTCGCGCCAGCGGGGGCTTTGGAACAGACTCTGCCAGAGTATCAGGGTGTCTTCTAGGAACTCTCGGCGCCTGTCCGAGGTCAATTCTTCCCAGCGGTCGCCTGGTAGCGGCTTCCGGTCGGTTTTCAGGTTAAAAGCAATTCGAGCTCGATCGCCATGGCGGCGAAGTCCGAGCCGGGCGGTGTGGACCGCATCAGCCATCAGGCTGACTATGTTGTGAGGCAGAGGGTTGTCTTTCGTTCGGATGCGACCGAGCCAGGCTTCGAACTGCTGCACTGCTGCATATTCATCAGGCGATGCCTTCCGGCCGGTTTCATTTTCGCCCTGCAGTTTGATAAGGAATTGCCGGTCGAGTCTTGCCCACATATCCGGGCCGGTACGACGGTAAATTGTCCTAAGTCTCTTACCGTTTTGACTGAGGAGCAGATGCAGGGCAAGGTCACCGGGTTTCGGCGGCTTTCGCCCGGCCTCTACGCAGAGGCGGGTCATCTGCTCTTCGGTAAGGGTCTCCCAGACCGCACAGGCTGCCGCGTAGCGGTGGCCGAGGTCCAGTGATAGCACACGAAAGCCCGGGAATACGGCATAGCATAAGAGTGGCATGCCCTTTCCGTCCTTTATTGTCTTCAGCGTGCGGCCAGGCTTGCGGGTCCTCGTCCAGGTTGAGTCTGCGGGCCAAGGTTGCCCAAGGGCCGGCTTCCTGTGTCTGCAGGCGGCCAGAGAAGGTGATGAACCAGTTCAGGCCGTTGCGCATTTTAACAGCTTTTGCATCCCAGCCATGCTTCTGCACGCGTCTGGCTAGCCGGTCGAGCTGGGCGCGGGGCGCCTGCAGGCGGCCGTTCCAGTCCTTCTCGACGAATACATTTAGGACAAGCACAGCTGTTTCGCTGCCGATGCCGGCTGCGGCGCGGCTGAGTCGGTCGGCGCGGCTAACCCGGACACCATCCGGAGCCTGTTCTAACATTAGATCAGCAACAAGCCGCTTGGACTGCCAGAGCATTGCGGTTCTGCCAAGCGATGAGCCTGTTACGGTACGTAGCGTAAGCCGCCGGTCGGACAGGGCGGCGCGGAATCGCGCGCGGGCTTTTTCAAGTTGTTTCTGTGCCCTGAGTAGCTGGGTGGGCATTTTTTCACCAGTGGTTTCGCCACAATACGCGAGAGACTGTTTTAATCCGTCCACTTTCAAAACCGCTTTCAGGCAGGAGTTCGCAGCTTTGTGTACGGCAAAAGAAATTGCCCAGCGAGACTTGCCGTAGTCGCAGAACACCGGATGAGATAATGGATGAGGATGACGATAGGCCGGGACTTTGAAGCGGCGCATCTTCGCCTGGGCGTCGCGTGCGTTAACATAGTCAAGGAGCGGCTGCGGGTCGGGTCTGCCGTTGCGCAACCAGACGATGCTGGCGCCTTCTGCAGACAATGCCTCGAACAGAGTTATGTCGCCGAACTTCTCGATTTCGTCCTGCAGTTCTCTGGCCGCAGCCTTGCGGTCTTCGGCGGTGCGGCAGTCTCTTGCAGACCAGGCTTTCACAATTTCTTCCCAACTTTCTACCGCCCGGGGCTGAATTTGGAGCGGGCCGACCGCACCAGTCAGGCGGCCACGTTCTTCCAAGAATTCGTCCAGCCATTGTTCCACATCGGTCGGAACCTGCTTTTGGGCCTGTTCCGCTAACTTCTGGCGGTTGGCTTCGGCCCGTTTTTGCCAGGAGTGGGCGGAGGAAACCCTCCTGAGTGCGAGATCCAGCATTACCGAGTACTCGTCTGTCAGGTTCCGGCCACAGACAAAGGGTAGGCCGGTGGCTTTCTCGACGCGGGCGCGCAATGTCTCGGCCCATTTGGGCACGTTTCTAGCACCCTTTTTTATTTTCTCCATTTTCTCGTCGGCCTCGGCTGCCAGTTTGGCCTGCATAGTTGAGATCGTATCCGATGTTAGTACCGGCATGGCGTAAACTTTCTCAATAGCCAGTTTTCCCTGCGAGGGGCGACCTTTCCATCCGATGGCTTTGTAGATGCTGCTGAGCAAGTCTCCCTTTTCCGTCGCCTGAAGAAGTGTCAGAAGGTGGCTAGCCAAGGCAGAGCCGGACTGACCCTCGTAGTGGCTCAGGTCCGCAGTAGCAAGCGTGCGCAGCTTTTCTGCTATTCGCTCCAGGTCGCTTTTTTCTCCAGTTCCCCAACAGTTCACGATCCAGCTGCGAGCCTTCTCTCGAAATTTTGTTTCGTGCGCGGCCGCCGCGGTTGATCCGGATTCTGGTAGCTTGAGGAATTCGTCTAAGTCCCCAAATAACTCTCTAATCGCCGACTGCGCTTGTTCCCTGGTAAGGGTCTTATCGTTCTGCGCTTCCACGTCGAATGCCTTGGCGCGGTTGACCCAGACCGCGTCTTCTCGAATGGCGGCACAGAGCGAATCTTTGCAGTCGGCAACCCAGGTCTCGATTTCCTCCTTGGTCAGACCACGTGAGGCGAGAACTTCCTAGAGCGCGGCAACGATTTTGCACTTGCGGTCGGGCGCGGCGTCTTTGCCGGTGGCCACGATGTACTCGGCCGGAGCACCGTCGGCGGATTCAACCGAGAGCCAGGAAAGTGCGAGCATTATACGACGGTGACGAGTTTCTTGGTCGTCGGGACGGCGTTCGGTTTTCTTCTGGCCTTTTCCTTCGGTTACCGATAGCTCTGTAAGACGGTGGTCCAGACCACCGCGGAGGGTGAGGAGCCAGTCAGCGAAGACCTTGGTTCCCTTGTTGATTGTCTCGTGCGTACGCCATAGTGCCTCGCGCCAAGCCTCATCTTCGCTTCCTTCTCTGCCCGGTATGCCGCGCAGGCGCAGCGTGTAGGCCCGTTGGGTAATTGTCGCAGACGTCGTCACCTCCTGTCGTTGCGCGGTATGCAGAAAGCTTAGGTGGGAAAATTGGATTTGTCAAGAGAGCGGCGGGAGGGTAGCAAGGTAGGCGGTTCGGGGAGCAGGAAGGGGATTACTCCACCAGGCGGCGGGCGGGGCGCATCAGAGGGCAGGAAGGATAGTAGGTCGCTGCATGGGAGAGTGGGCGGGTCGGTGAGGGACTCGGCGGGCGGGTGGGCTATTGGACGGGGGAGTTGCCGGGTCTGCGGCCGGGAGGACTACGGGGGATACGGACCGGTGGGCAGGTGGTGGAGTGGCTCAGGGAGCGGCGGAGCGGGCAGGAGACCGGGTTATCCGGAGAGCCACGGAGGGAGCCGCTGGGGGAGCTGGGGAGGGGGGTAACGGAGGATTTCAGGTATCAGATTGTGGTGCAAGGAGTTAGGTCGCTAAGAAGCCTTGCGGACCGTAATACTAATGAGTATTATCAAGTCTGTATGGGCCGCAGGTATGTGCAGGATTCTTTCTACTTCCCGCAGGCGCTGGGCGAGCGGCTGCGGGAGCTTAGGCTGCGGGCGGGCCTGACCCAGAAGGAGCTGGCAAGTATGGCCGGGCGGGAGTTTCGGGGCGGGCAGGCCATGGTGAGCAGGCTGGAAAGAGGCCGCATTCGGAGCCCTTCTTTGCGGTTGGTGGCGGATTTTCTGCGGGCCTGTCGAGCGAGTTTTGACGACATCCGCGATGTCCTGCACGCCTACACGGCGCAGCCATTGGTGGCGGAGAAGCGGGCAAGAAGGGCGGTGCAGAGACTGGTGGAGGTTTTGCCGGAGGGTGTGGCGGGAAGGTGGATAAGTACGATGTGAAGACGGCAGTGTGGCGTCGGCACCAGGGAGATTTGCCGGAGGCAGAGGCGGCACGGTTGGAGAGAGTGAGGGGAATGGCTCAGCAGTTGCTTTTGCGGCAGAAGTTGGAGGAGAGGTTGCATATTGCCCTGAATCATATCGGCGCCAGGCGGGGCGGGCCGGCAAGAAAGGCGCTGGCCGATTTTGGTCGCAAGGTTTGGGCTATTTTGCGCCGAACGCGGGCGCAGCCAAAGAAGAGGGCGTACCTTTTGTCTGAGGCGGGCGAGAAGCTGAGGCAGGAACGGGTGGTGACAGACGAGGCCATACGTTATATCGAAACCGTGACGTGCGAGCTTTTTGCGGAGCTGGAGCAGAAGGGCGAGTTGGATCGCTTGCCGAGCGTAGAGGTCACAGAGGGGCTGCTGGCCAAAAGGGCGGGGGAGCGAGTTATGCGAGATGAGCAGATGTGCGCGGAGGAGTGGAGAAAGCAGTTGCGGGAGTACGAGCAGGCGCGGGAGCGAATGCTGAGACAGGTGCTGGACGAAGCGAGACCGTTGTTTGCGGAGAAGGGAAAGCAGGAGGAGGTATTCTATATTGGCGTGGTAAGAGGTTGTTTGTATGCGGCGCAACGGACGCGGGCGGGGAGTAAAGAGCGGGAGCAGGCAACAGAGGAAGCGTTGCAAGTGGTACGCAGGAAAGGGCTGGATGTAGAGTTGGCGCGACAGGTGGCCGAGTTTGCCTTGCGCAGGTTTGACGAGTTGCTGCGTTTTCTCCCGCCGAATCCCCGGACGCAGCTCTGAGCGAAGCGCGGAAATGACATTTGTTTGACGGCGGTGGAGTTTCTCTTACACTTGGGCTATGAGTGAAATTTTGCGTCGAATTGCCCGAGCAGTGGAGTCAGGTCACAGCGATGCTGCATCGCCGTATCCGCCAGATATGGTGGGTGAGCCTGGCGTAGATGAACTGACTCGGCAGGCTTTGGCAGAAGGCATACAGGTAAGGCGGTTGTTGTATGAGGGTCTGGTGGCGGGAATGAAGGCTATTGGCGAGAGGTTCAGCGAGGGGAGTGCGTTTCTGCCCGAGGTTCTGATGGCGGCGCGGGCTTTGGCTGCGGGCTTTACACATCTGCAGCCGTACTTTTCGTCTGGCGCAGTGAAGCATAAGGGGACGGTGATTCTGGGTACAGTACAGGGCGACTTGCACGATATCGGCAAGAAGATTGTGGGTCTGTTTTTTAACGGGGCAGGGTGGAGAGTGGTGGATTTGGGCGTGGATGTGCCGCTGGAACGGTTTCTGGCCGCAATCGAGGAGCACAAGCCGCAGGCAGTGGGCTTGAGCACGCTCTTGACTACGACTATGCCGAGCATGGCAAAGATTACGGCTGGCATAAAATCCCGGTATCCAGAGTTGAAGGTGGTGGTAGGGGGTGCGCCTTTGACTGCTGAGTTTGCCGCCAGCATAGGGGCGGACTTTTATGGCGCGGACCCGCAGATGGCCTTAGACTATCTGGACGGTGCGGTATGACGAGCAGGGAAGTTATTACCGCGTTGGTGAGGGATAAGGAATGTCCCGAACGAGTGGGGCATCAGGAGAGTTTTTGGGAGGACTTGCGACCGGCCTGGGAAGAGCAGGGGTTGCCGCGCGAGGGCCGCATGCAGGAGATTCTGGACTTGGATATTATTCCCATAAACGAAGAGTGGACCAGCACCGAGGCGCGAGTGGGCTACAGGCGAATTCTGGAGGAGACAGAAACAACCTATGTGGAAGAGAACGGTTGGGGTTCGGTGATGCGTTATTGGAAAGGAAAGTCTGGCACCCCAGAGCATCTGTCCTTTGCCCTGACCGACGAGAAGGTATGGAAGGAGAAGTACCGGGACCTTTTGACGAGTTTTGATATCCGCCGTCTGGGAGACCTGGAAAGATTGAAGAAGAGGTATCGCGAGCTGGAGTCTTCGGACAAGTTCCGGGTTTACGAGGTGCTGCAGATATTTGAGATAATGCGGCAGGCGATGGGCGATGTGATAATGCTGGAGGCGATGTGTTTGAATCCGGCCTGGATAACGGATTTCTGCACGGTAATGACCGATAACATCATTATGCACCTGGAGTATGAGATACGGGAGGTTGGCCTGCCGGACGGTATCTGGTTCTATGAGGACCTGGGTTATCGGCATCTGCCTTTTGTCTCGCCGCAGATGTATAGAGACCTTCTGCTGCCGCATCACCGTCGGTTTGTGGATTTCTGTCACAGTTATGGTCTGCCGGTGATAATGCATACCTGCGGCAATATCGCTCCTCTCTTTCCTTATCTTCTGGAAACGGGTATAGATTGTTTGCAGCCGCTGGAAGCCAAGACCGGGCAGAATTTTATCAAGATGGCCGAACTGGCTTCCCGGCGCATAGCTTATATGGGGAATATGGATATCCGGGCGTTTGAGACTAATGACCCGCAGGCCTTGGCGGCAGAAATTTTGCCCAAGCTGCAGGCGGCGATAGAGAAACGGATACCTTACATTTTCCATTCCGACCACAGTATTCCCCGTACGGTCAAGCTGGCCACCTATCGCTACGCCCGAGCGTTGGTTGATGAGTACGGTCGTTACTGAAACTGAGGGGGAAAAATGAGACCAAAGTTGAAGCTGCTTAGCGAGGGACTTGTTGAGCAGATTGTAGCCGAGGCACTGGACCTGCTGGCCGTGTTGGGAGTAGAAATAAACAACCCCGGGCTGGTTGAACTGCTGTTGGCCCAGGGCGCAGAATGGGATACCGAGAAGAAAAGGTTGCTGTTGCCCGAGTCCATGGTGAGGCAGGCTTTGGCTGCTGCTCCGTGTTCGTTCCGGTTGTATGATGTGCGAGGGGAGATGACAAATGAACTGGGGGGTGATAATGTGTATTTCACCCCGGGTTCTGCGGCGTTGAACATTCTGGATGCAGATACCGGCGAGATGAGACGACCACAGACGCGTGATTACGTGCAGTATGCCAAGCTGGTGTCGCGTTTAGAACACATTGCGGCCCAGTCCACAGCCCTGATACCGGCAGATGTGCCGGAGAAGATTTCGGACAGCTATCGGTTGTATCTGTCGTTGCTGTTCTGTGAGAAGCCGGTGGTTACCGGCTGTTTTACGATAGAGTCCTTTCGAGTAATGAAGGAAATGCAGGTGGCGGTGCGGGGTTCTGAAGAGGAGCTTGTCGCCCGGCCCCTGACCATTTTTTCCTGCTGTCCGACCGCGCCTCTGAAGTGGAGCGAGGTGACTTCGCAGAATGTGGTGGATTGTGCGCGGGCCGGTATCCCGGTGGAGTTTATCTCCATGCCTTTGTCCGGCTTTGTGGCGCCTGTCACCCTGGTGGGCACTTTGATTCAGCATACGGCGGAGACCCTGTCGGGTGTGGTTATCAGTCAAACAGTCGCGCCGGGTTCGCCGATTCTTTATGGCGGTTCGCCGGCGATTTTTGATGTGCGCCGAGAAACTACCCCGATGGGCGCCATAGAGACGATGATGATTGACTGTGCCAGTGCAGAAATAGGTAAGTACCTGGGTTTGCCCACGCAGGCTTACATCGGTCTTTCCGACGCGAAGCTGCTGGACGCACAAGCCGGGCTGGAAACAGGCATCGGCGCAGTTCTGGCCGCCTTGGCAGGCGTGAACAGCGTGTCTGGTCCGGGCATGCTGGATTTTGAGAGTTGTCAGAGTCTGGAGAAGCTGGTGCTGGATAATGAGATATGCGGCATGGCGCTGCGGCTGGTGCGGGGTATTGAGCCGCACGAGGACTTTCCGGCCTTGAATCTTTTCACCGAACTGTTGAGTGAGAAACATTTGCTTATCAGTCCGCATACCAGGCGCTGGCTGAAGACAGAGCACTACTTTCCCGGGCCGGTGATAGACCGGGCAAACAGAGGACGCTGGCAGGCTGCCGGTAGTCCTACTCTTTTGGCACGGGCGCGCCGGGAAAAGGAGCGCTTGATCGCCAGCTGGCAGCCGTCCCGTCTGGCAGAAGAGACAAAAAAGGAACTTACCCGGCTGATGACCACAGAGGCCCGGCGCTGGGGGATGGAACAGCTGCCAGAACTGCCCGCATGAGACGAGTATTGCGTTTTGCCGCACAGGACTGCAGACCGAGCGAGGAGATGATACTTGCAGGAGAGGGAATGCCCGGCCGGGCTGGAGCGCAACCCGAAACCTTGCGGCTGGTGGTTGAAGCCGGGGAATTGTACGAGAGGCTGGCTGCACCGGTGGCCGTGTACGCCAAGATCAGTCGCGAGGAATTCGGCAGGGTCTTTGTCGGCGAAGGTCGTAATGCGCCAGATGCAGTGCTGGGCAGGATTTATCCCCAGGCGGTCCGTTTGGCTCTTTTTGCCTGTACGGTGGGGAAGGCTTTGACAGACGAAATCACGCGGCGTTTTGAGCAGCACGATTATGCTCTGGGCTATGTGCTGGATGCTGTGGCTTCGGCTGGAGTGGAAAAATTGGCTGCACTGGTGGAGGCTGAATACTGCAGGGAAAACAGAGAACAGAAGTCTGGCGGGGAGGATTCGAAAACGGTGCTGAGGTATAGTCCGGGTTACTGCGGCTGGCATGTGAGCGGCCAGCGCAAGCTGTTTGAGTTTCTCCATCCGGAGGAGATTGGCATTACTCTGCGCGAGAGCTTTCTGATGGAGCCTTTGAAGTCGGTCTCGGGCGTGTTTGTGGCCGGGCCGGCCGCAATCCACCGTTTTCAGCCGGCTACATTCGTCTTTTGCGCAGAGTGTCGTCAACCGAGCTGCACAGAACGGTTGGCAGAACTAGAACAACGAACTGGGAGGTGACAGAGTGGAATTGCTGCAGCAGATAGCAGACAGTCTGTGCGCAGGAGAATCAGAACGGGTAGCGCAGCTGACCCGTCGGGCACTGGATGCCGGCCTTGCGGGCCGCGAGGTCCTGGACAAAGGGTTGCTTGCCGGTATGGACCGGGTAGGCAGGTTGTTTCAAGAGGAAGAAGTGTTCCTGCCGGATGTGTTGCTTGCGGCCAAGGCGATGTATGCCGGGTTGGAGGTGCTGAAGCCTTTGTTGGAGCAGCAGGGGACAGGCGCGGCCGCCGGCAAGGTGGTTATCGGGACTGTGCAGGGTGATTTGCACGACATAGGCAAGAATCTGGTGACTATCATGCTGCGGGGCGCAGGGTTTGAGGTGATTGACTTGGGCAATGACGTGGCACCGGAGAAATTCATTCAGGTGGCGTGCGAGCAGAATTGTCAGATTATAGGCATGTCCGCACTTCTGACTACTACGATGCCCGTAATGGGAGAGGTATGCGAGTTGCTGAGAGAAAAAAATCTTGCCGGCAGGATAAAGACGATAATCGGCGGTGCACCGGTGAGCGAGGCTTTTGCCCGCGAGATAGGGGCGGATGCTTACTGTTATGACGCAGCAGCGGCGGTTGCAACTGTCAAACGTCTTCTTTCTCAGTGAAAACAGACGAACAGGGAGGTAAGACGTTGTCCAGACGGGAAAGGCTGTGGGAACGGGTGAGGTCTGGTCAGGTTCTCCTTGCCGATGGCGCACTGGGTTCTTTGCTGCTGGCGAAGGGTTTGAAACCCGGGCAGGCACCTGAAGAATTGTGTCTTTCTCGGCCGGAAGTTCTGGCTGAGATTGTACGTCTTTACCAGGAGGCGGGCGCAGAGGTTTTTCAGGCGAATACCTTTGGTGCGTCGCCTCTGAAGCTGGAGCAGCACGGTTTGGCCGAAAAAATGGAGGAGATAAACCGGCAGGCGGTAAGAATCGTGCGGGAAGTGGTGGGGGAGGAGGGGTATGTATGGGCTTCGGTAGGTCCTTCCGGTCGTCTACTGGAACCGTACGGAGATGTCTCAGCCGAAAGGATGTATGAGAATTTTGCCCGGCAGACAACCGTGTTGGCAGAAGCCGGTGCGGACATTATCGCCATTGAGACTATGACCGATCTGGCCGAGGCAAAGCTGGCGCTGGCAGCCGCCGTGGATACTGGCAGAGCCAGCGGGGCGGTGATTACGGTTTCCCTGACTTTCGAAAAGCGGCGCCGAGGGTTCTTTACGGTCATGGGCAACTCCATCGCTGATGCCGTTGCCGCTTTGGCTGACGCAGACATGATTGGCTCTAACTGCGGCAATGGTATGGATAATATGGTGGAGATTGCCCGAGAGTTCCGCCGGCTGACGGATAAGCTGCTGGTAATCAGACCGAATGCCGGTCTGCCTGAAATTCGCAACGGTGCGGTTGTGTATCCGGAGACGCCAGAGTTTATGGCCGAGCGGATTCCGGCACTTCTGGAATGCAAGCTGGGTATTCTGGGAGGTTGTTGTGGCACGACGCCTGAGCATATACGTGCCTTCCGGCGGGTACTGGAGAAAGAACAGAGCAGACGGTCGGGTTAGCGGATGCGAATCTCTATCTTGGAGAATTTGGGTTTCAGCCCAGGGATGAAGCGGGGAACCACCTGTAGGGCTTTCGCTGGCAGCACCATGCGTTTGGTGAGTTCTGTCTGGAGAGCTGCACAACGGGCAGTGGAGAGTTTTTCCTGTTCGGTGTACACATATACTACGAGGTCTTTGCGGAACTGCTTTTTGATAACATTGGCTACTTCGTCCAAACGCCGGCCGGCCTGATCCAGCAGTTCGGCGCTACCTGAAGCAAAGATCAGGTCTGCCGCCAGAGATACAACCCATTCGTCTTGTTCTTTGTACACGATTCCATTTATGCGCTGCGGTGAGACCGGTGTGCGGGTCTGGTTGCCATGCGCGTCGTAGGCGCTGAAGGTAAAGCTGTATATTTCGCCCGGAGAAATCATTTCGCCGTTGTCCATGCGTCCGTCCCAGGTAATCATAGCCGGTGGCCTGCCTTTGCGGCTCAAACGGCGGACAGTTTCGCCCAGGGAATTAGCTACTACCAATTCCCAAGAAACGACTTGCTCTTGGAAGTCGGGCATAAAGATGATTACGTCGCCGTAAATAAGGTCGCGCTCCACCGGTATGCGCAGATAGGAGGAGTGGATAAACTGATGAGGTATGGTCAGAGAGTCAATGGTGCGAAGCAGAGGGGGATCGAATATGTAACTCTGCGAAATAAACAGGCTGTCAACTGGAGAGAACGGGTCGAAGCTGGGACTGAGAAACAGTTTGCGGTCTTCGACTTTTATCTCGGCCTGGCCGGTAATTACCTCTTCGCCTAGGCCGTGTTCAGCGGGCGGCTGGGCGGTAGCCGGTTTTGCAGAGTCGGGTGTGGCAGTTGCAGGCCCAGGGCCTGTCTGGGCTACAAGCAGGGCCAGTAGCAAATGAAGCATGTTAGGAGAGAGTAAAGCGGAAAGTAATTAGGCCCCACTGTTCTTCTGCTTTTACATTCGGATCCAGCGGAGCAAATTCCCAGTTCTTGAGCGCATTGACGACTACCTGATCAAGGTCCGGGTAGCCGGAACTCACCTCTACGGTGGGCGTGCCTTTGACTTTGCCGCTAGGCAGCACCCATATCCGGACTGTCACGCTTCCGGAGATGCGACGCTGCAGGGCCCAGGCCGGGTACTTGGGAACCTGTTTGCTGAGTATGGGTCGCTGGGAAATAGGGCCAGCTACCTCAAACCGGGTCCCAGATGTTACCGGAGCGGATACTTCCGGGACAGTTTGCGTGGGTAACGGCTCGGGAAGCGTGCGGGCAGGCGTCTTCGCCAAAGGACGGTGCTCAATAGTCAACTGAGGTTCCTGGCGTGGTACCCCCGGTAGTCCTCTGGCTGGGCCGGACGAACCGGAGCTAGCACGAGTGAGAGCTATAGCCGGCTGAGACAGGATTTCCTCTGTGGACTGAGAACTGCCTTGGCCTCCTAAATACACCACATCCATGGCGCCGGAGCGATCCAGTTCGTAGCGGTTGAGGTCTATCTTAGCCTGAGAAGGGTTCCGCTCCAGGGCGGTTTTCAGGTCTATGGTGGGACCTTCGGCGGGCGCGGAAGGTGTGTAGCTAAGTTGATCGGTTCCGGTTGGACCGAAGCCGCCTCCACCTGTGAGCTCCTGTTTGGGGACCACCTTGGCAACTTCTGGACGTCTGGTGATGTCGTAGACGCTTACCTGGATCAGTTCCTCGGCCGACCGGTGCGCAGCAGGTCTGAAAGCGGATATAAGAATCATCGTTCCCAGATGCAGGATGGCGGAGATAGCTACCGTCAGCCACAGGGTGCGCGAGCGACGTTTCTCTTCGAACAGAACAATGTGCCGGATAGCTACTTCTTTGTTCAAACCTAGCCTCCGCCAGTCAGTTTTTTGGTGGCACAGACAATCCGTTGCGCGCCTGCGGCTTTGGCTGCGGCCAAAATGTCCAGCACCTGATTGCCCCGACATTCTCTGTCAGCCCTTACTACTACCAGGATATACGGGTCGGAAAGCACTGCCTGTCGTACCAGCTCTTGCACCTGTTGCAGGTTGGCAACCGGCTCGTCGTTGAAGTAGTACTCGCCGGAGCTGGTAAGCACGATGCTCACATCGTTTTGCACCTCACGTTGGCCGGTATTGGCTTCGGGCACGGCAACAGGCGTGCGAGCGTGGCTGATGACCATGGGAGAAATCATCATCATTATGAGTACAAGTATGAGGCCGACAGCAGCCATGGGAAGGATGTCCAGGTTGGGAGCAGGCTTCACTGCATCCTCCTGGTGCGCAACCACGCTACGTCTGCTGCCCCCATCTGTTTTGCCAAATCCATTACCTGGATGACTCGGTCGTAGCGCACCAGGTCCTCGTTGGAGATAATCACGCGGCGCTCCACCGAACGATCAAGCAGGTGGGGAAGAAGAAGACGGAGACTGTCCAGAGTTACAGGTGCCTCGTTGAGCATAATGCGGCCGTCATTGGCAAGGAAGATGTTGGCCTTGATGTCGGAGCCGGCCGGAACAGTTCCGCCTGCCTGAGCAACGCCGGGAGCCGAAACAAAGATGCCGTTTTCGAAAAATATGGGCATCGACACCATAAAGCCAATGACCAGGGATAGGGCAATGTCCACAAGCGAGTTGACTATCAGTCCTTCGTTCTTGCGTCGCTCTACGTGTCGTCGGCGCATCAGAATCTCCAGGCAGAATCGTCGGCCCGGGTTTGGGCAGGAGTTGCCTGAGGCTGGCTGGCAGTCGCCGTTTGACTGCTGCGGGCTTTGTCCAGCATGACGATTACGCGGTCGGCCGCGGCCTCAAGTTGCATAGCCAAGTCGCTTGATTTCTTACTGAAGTAATTATAGGCAAAAAGGGTAGGAATGCCTATACCCAGTCCCCAGGCGGTGGTGAGCAGAGCCACAGCAATGCCTCCTGCGACCACGTCCGGGCCGGCCTGTTTGGTAATGCTTATCTGATTAAAGGACTTGATCAGGCCTGTTACAGTGCCAAAGAGACCGAGCAGGGTGGCGGCGTTAGCCAGAGTGCCCATGCCGCCAAGCAGGTGCTCAAACTTGATACGTTCGTCTACGATATGGCTGTAACTCAGGTCTGCCAGGTCTTCGGCACTGAGGGTGGCGTTTTCCAGAATTAACGTAACCATTCTGCCCATGGGATTATTCTGGCTGCGGGCCCATTCCAGACCGGCAGTAATACCGCCGGAGTTGAGTCTGCGTCGTAGTTCCAGTATGTCGCGACCGGTATTACAGCGGTTACGGCGAAAGTAGAGAAACCGATCCAGTATCAGGGCGAGAGCGGCGATGGAAGCCGCCAGAAGGGTAAGCATTACCGGATCAAGAAGTACGCTGAACAGGTTTCTTCCCATTATGGTCATGGCTGATTGTCTCCTTTATTTGGGGTAGGAATTGCTTCCGACTCGGCGCCGGATGGAGCAGATGTTTGTCCGGCTCCCAGTTTTCGCCGACAGATGTCAATGTTCTGTCGGGCGCTGGTCACGAATTCTGACTGGGGAAAGGAATCCACTACGGTCTGAAAGGCGGCGAGGCTGCCTTGGTAGTCTCCTAGGTTAAAAAGTGCGATTCCCAAATTGAAGTAGCCGCCATCCCGTCGTTCGTGCTGAGGAAAATAGTCCAGGTATTTACGATAGGCTCGACTGGCTTCTTCCCATTTTTTAAGCTGAGAATAGCTCTCTGCTGTCAGCAGCTGCGCATCGGCTGCAATGGCTGAACCCGGAAAGTTGACCACCGCCTTCTGCAGCTCCAGGGCGGCTTCTGCGTAGCGTCCTGCGTCGTAGAGAGAACGGCCTTTCTGATACTGACCTTCGGCTGCCATGTCCGAACTGCCGAAGCGGCGGAGAAATTCGGCCATGACCGCCTCGTCCTCAGTACCGGCGAGGTAGTAGCTGGTTTCCAGACTTTTGCGCACGCTGGGACCCTGGGGGTCAGAAGGGTACAGGTCAAGAAACTTCTGGTATTCTCGAACCGCGTCCAGATAAAGCCGACGGTTGTAATATGACTGGGCAATGAGAGCCTGGGCAGGTGGAGCAAATTCACTGTCCGGATGCCGTTCCACCAAGAATTTGAACATGGCGACAGCTTTATCATATTCCAATGCCTTGAAATAAGTGTCGCCGGTGCGGAAGGCTGCCTCGGCTACTTTGGGGTTGCCTTCCGGATATTTGTTTACCAAGTTGGTCCAGGCATCCACTGCCTGTCCGTAGTAGCCGGTCTGGTAGTAGCAGTAGCCCGCGTAAAACCAGCCCGGCACTGCCGCTTGGCTGATGTCGGGGAACGTGTTTGCCAGAGCTTCAAATATGTCGAGGGCTTTGAGGTATTCTTTCTGGTTGAAAAGGCTGTAGCCATAGCCTAGGTAGGCGGCAATGGTGAAAAGCGTGTCTTCGGGGCGTGCAGAAAGCAAAGTTTGGAAACTATTTGCCGCTTCTGTGAGGCGTCCCAGGTGGTATAGGCAGTAAGAGCGACCCAGGCGGGCATACGGCCCTATGTCCGAGGCCGGCTGGGCATACGCCTGCTGGTAGTATACATCTGCTTCATTGTATTTGTCGTAGTAGTAGAAAGCGTCGGCCAGAGCATACAGCAGGCGCGCCCGCCATTCTCCTGTTTCTTGCGGATAGTCTGCCAGGTACTTGGTGCCTACTGCTATGCTCTTTTCGTATTTGCCCGCAGCATTCAGCGTGAAAAGGAGCATGGCCGCGGCCGGTTCCCGCAGGGCAGTTTTCGCGTAGTCGGTAATTACCTGCTCGAATTGCTTTTCTGCTCGTTCCAACTGACCTTGCTGGTAGCTGATAACACCTGAGAGGTAATTCCCGGTTCCGGAGATTTCGCCGGTGCGAAACATTGTTGCCAGTTGGCTGGTGGTGAGCAAAGTCTGGGTGGTGTCCGCGTTAGCCAGCAGGGCCTGGGTGAGCTGCAGGTTGGCGTAGCTCGCAATCTTGGTATTGGGGTAGTTGGCTCGTACTTTCTGGAATCGTTCTATTGCTTCAGCCGGTCGGCCCAGAGCGTTGTAGGCATAGCCCATGAAGTAATTGGCATGGGCAGCAAGGAAGTTGTTGGGGTGCCGGGTAAGAGGTAGCAACTGTTCTAAGGCCAGGTTGTATTCCTTCTGGGCGATGAGCGCACAGCCCAGAAAGTATCGGGCATAGTCAGCTAGGTGGGAGTGAGGATAGTTGTCCAGAAAGAATTGAAACTTGGCCCTGGCACCGTCGTAGTCCTGGTTCATAAACAGAGCCTGCCCGGCGGCGAAGTGGGCGAGGATGGCTAACCGGGTATTGGGAAATTCGGTGGTTATCTCTTTGAGACTCAGGAGTGCAGGCAAAGGTCGGCCTGTAGCGGCATAGCTCTTCGCTAGATAGTATTTTGCTTCGGGCAGAGAAACGCGAGACAATCTGGTTATGGCTTGCTCGTAGTTGCGTTCAAAGTAGTCCAGAACACCCAGAGCAAACGCGGTACGTTCGTGGTCTTCGTAACCCTGGGTTTTGGCCAGATTCTCCAGTTCTGCGCGTGCCTGACGGAGTTGACCGAGCATTATAGAGGACAGCGCGAGACCGTACAGGGCCTCAGGTTTCAAGTAGGCGGAACGCGCCTTTGTGGCTAAATGCCGAAAGATGACCTGAGCCTGGGCATACTGTCCCAAGTTGAAGTGGGTCTCCGCCAAGGCATAGCGAAGCTCGTCTCCGAACTCACTGCCGCCGTAGTCGCGCACAAGGCTAAACAGTTCAACCGCCGCTTTGTTGTAATCGTGCTCGGCCAGCCATGATTGAGTCTTGTTGTAGCGTTCCACAAGCAAACGCAGTTTCTCCGGGGATAGACCCCGTTCCGCTGCCATTACGGGTTCGGCCAAGAGCATAATAAAGCAGAGGAAACGACAACTGGAAGACAAGGCTTATTCCCCGGGCTTTATTTCTACTTTACCCCTAGGGCCGCGAGTAAGTATTTCCGTGAGCAACCCGGAACACTCCAGGGAGTTGTTGCGCACATCAATGACGACTATGTTGTAGTAGTACCGTCCGTCAGCCACAAGTCGGCCGGAATCATCCAGACCGTCCCAGCTGATGCGCAATGGCGGGTTGTCCCACCCCTGAAAAGTGCGTACTAGCTCGCCGTAGCTGTTCTTTATGAGAATCTGCCAGCGTTTAGGTCGGGCTCGCGGCTGAAGCCGCACGTCCATCCAGAGGACGTTTCTGTCGTTGTCTGGTGTGGGTCTGAACACGGCCGGGGTAGCCTCTATCCAGACGCGGAAGCCAGAAAATCCAAGGTAGAGCCCGGCTTTATGGGTAGGGGCTAGGCGATAGCGGGATTGGTGATGAAGCAGAACGGCGTAATCAACGCCTATAGACATCCTGCCCCAAGACTTGTGAATACCCAATCCTAGACTCAGGTCATTGGGGTCCATGCCGATCCGTTGATAGAGTACATCGGGCACGAGTTCGATTTCTGCCCCTCCTCGCAGCGCAAAGCGCGGAGTAAAGTTGCGCGTGGGGTTACCTAGTTCATCCCGGTTATAGAGCAGAGGCAGGGAAACGTCTGCAGTAAGAAGAGCGCGGCCACCGAGTAGGTGTACTGCGGTTCCAGCACGCAGGATACGTGGATAGTTTTCCGGCAAAGTAGCTAGCTGCAATCGAGGCTGGAGCACATTTTGAAAGCAGAGGCCGAAGCTCAGAGGCGAAGGTCTAGTGAGGAGAATGCCCAAATCTGCTCCCAGGCCGACGGCAGAATACTGCGCCATGTTTTTGGAAACGAGCTTGCCTGTCATTCCTAGTCCGAGGAAGTTAGTAGGGTTGTAGCAGTACGACATCAGGTAAGAATTCTCCAAATAAAAGAAATTTTGGTAGGGATAGTTGTCAGGGGTACGCGACTGCAGTCCACCGGCCCAGTAACTGGCTAGGTTCACGCCGAAGGTACCCCAGTCTCGGGTAGGAAGAGCGTAGGCGATGTATTCCATCTGCGCGCCGTAGAGCTGAGAGTGGGCGAGTACCACTTCGTTGGCGTTCAGCTGAAACAGACCACCAGGGTTGAAGTAGACTGCCTGTACGTCGTCAGCCAGAGCGGTGAAAGCCTTACCCAGGGCCAGACTGCGGGGTGACGGAGCGTAGGAGAGCATGGCACCGGGCAGACCACCTTCTGCGTAGAGCAGAGTAAAGAGACAGAAAAAACAAGTCAGACAGAGGCCAACGTGTGTGTGGGTACTCCTTGCCTGTCTTACCATAGTACTCCTACCCGGCAGGTACCGCGGAAAGCAATACCGGTATGCATTTCGCTTACCACCTGAATGAGGTAGATACCATTCGCCACTCGCCTGTTCTGGTTGTTGCGACCGTCCCACTGTATGTAGTTTATGCCGCTGCGGCCGTAGGCGCTGCCGGGAGGACCGTGCCAGGTTCTGACTTCGTTGCCGAAGGGGTCGTATATTCTTACCCAAGTTTCTGCTGCACCGGGTAGATAATAATAGATGGTGGCAGATTCACGGTTGAAACCGAAAGGGTTGGGATATACGCCGACGGTGGAGCTATCCGGTCGGTCTACAAAGATGGAAACGAACGTATCTGCCGCAGCAGTTATCTTGATGGTGTCACGTTCCGGTCCTCGAGCGGCTGAGGAGAGAAAACGAGCGGTAACCCGGCCCAGGGTGTCAGAAAGAACCAAGGAATCTAGCATTCTGCCTTTTCCGGCAATTACCGTGAAACGGCAGGGAGCAGCTACTACCGGTGTATAGTTGTCGTCTTTTAAGATTACGTGTATATAGGCGGTTTCTCCTGCTCGTACGGTGTCGGGTGCGGAAATCTCAAAGCGAGTAGCCAGCGCTCGAACATCGAGCCAGCTGGTGTAGGTTATGAGATTCCGGCTAGGGGTCGCCGCCCGTATGTTCTGACTGGCTCCGGCTCGCAGGAAACGGGCCTGAAAGACTGCTTCTCTTCCGAGTCGAGCGCGTTGGGGCTGGACGACAAAGGGAAAGTCTGAATACAGGCTTACGCTCTCGGCCGGGGCTTCCACTCGATTCCAGCATAGGTCGCATGCATACACCTTTACCTCAAAGTCCCGTCCTACATACTGTGCCTGCGGTGTCCCTGCTTTGCCTGGTGTGTTCCATTCGTCAGTGGTGGTGTCTCCGGGCAAAAACGTCTCTCCAGGCAGTAACAACAGTAATTGCGCCGGAGCTTGGGGGTCTACAGGACATAGAGAAGAAACGCCCGCCCGTACTGGAGAGTTCCGAGAAGGGGTGACGGTTATGCGTTGAGAGTCGCCCGCGGCGCGCAGAACAACAGAGAATACCGCGGAACCATTCGCAAGACGTCCGCCACGGGGAAGGACAGAAAAGCTGTCAGTAGAGGAAAAATAGACGCTGTCATTACGGTTAGGCACCCGGTTGTGCCATGCGTCAGTAACATACACCTCCGTGTCAAAGCCGATGCCAGCTTTCTGTCGGGCCGGGCTGCCCAAACGCCCTTGGAGAGAACCCGGGACATAGGTTTCACCAGGAAGGACAAGAAGGAACTGAACCGGCGGGCCGTTTTCTACTCTTATCTGGTTGCTTGTGCCCCAGGCAGTGCGTTGCAGGTTACTGCAGCGTAAGGTGAGGGTTTCGGCCAGGGTTACATAGACGAAACCCTCCCAGAGGCCTGAGCTGAAGGAGACAATATTATCTCCGCGGGTGGTATAGATGAAACGGGCCGCGCCATCCCGGCTGGTCATGAGTTCTGCCGGACCATTGTAGGGAAATAGATTACCGGCCGCGTCTCTGGCTGATATGCTTATATGAAAGGAGTCGCCCGCTCGTTGCTGGGTCGGTATGTACTCAAACCGAAACGAGCTTAGCTGGCCGAGGAGTGCAAAGACCAGAACTGTATGTGTCACAAGACAATATATTCTAGAATAGTGAAAGAAGGTGTCAATTCCGTTCCGGAGTTGGACAGTCTGCCTGCAGATCGGTGTATTGACCCGCTGTTGAATGAGCATAGACTTGGGACAAGGTGAAAAAGGAGGGTGTTCCGTGGGGATAGATGAAAAGCGAAGAAGTAGTAGCACATCAAACAGGAGGCTGGCCATGAAGTTCTCTCTGATACTGCTGCTGGCTGGGGTCGTGTTCGCCGAACCGGTAATGTTGTCAGGTTATTCCGGAGCATTTGAGCCGGAGATATTGCCCGAATACGATTCGGTAGCCATCGCCGGATACAGGTTTGCTCCCAAGTCAGGAGTACCCGAGTTTCCGCCTGAGTGGCGTGCCGTATCAGACTACTGCCTGATACAGCTGAGAGGGCCGGTGTATGAGTATATGCACAGGACGCTTTCCAGTTATGGCATCAGAATTATTCAATATGTTCCTTTCAATACCTTCGTCTGCAGGGCAAATCCGGCAGAGCGAGCTGCGGTTGCGGAGCTTGATTTTGTAAGCTGGGTGGGTAACTACGAACCCGCGTACAAGATCAGCGCAGACCTGAGGAGTGCGTCGGATAGATTCCGGGAGGGAAGGCTTGACCTGCTGGTGATGCTATTTCTTGACGAGAGTATGGAGCAGGCAGTAAGACGATTCTCTACGCTCGGTACAGTGCGAGAGATTTCAGAAAGCGACGCCTTCAAGGTTGTCAGGCTGGAAATAGATGCTTCGCGTCTGGCCGAGTTGGCCCGGCTTACAGAGGTAGCCTGGATTGAACCTTGGCCGGAGGTGGTGCACTGTAATGAGAATGCTCAGTGGGTAACCCAGACTTGGCGCCAGGGTATTCGTCGCATATGGGCAAAAGGAGTAAGAGGAGAAACCCAGGTGGTGAATACTGCTGATACTGGCATTCTTATGGGGTCAGTTACTCACAACATGGTCCGCGATCCGGCAGTTCCGATTACAAACTGGGGTGACTTTCCGACCCATCGCAAGGTTATAGCGTATCGGACCTGGTCCGGCTCCTCGGCCGCATTTGGCGACAACTCAGCCGGCGGTTGGCACGGCACCCATACGGCTGGCACCATCTGTGGTGACGACAGTCATGTCGGAGGTCAGAGTGATGCCGACGGCATGGCCGTCAAAGCCAAGATGTATTTCATGGACATCGGTACTTCGTCCGGTTCTTTGTCTGTGCCGGGTGATCTGACGAATCTTTACACTTTGCCTTACACCGGAAATGCAGGGGGTGCTGCTCGTATTTCTTCTCATTCCTGGGGCTCAACCACGGGTGCGGGTACTTACACAGCCTACTGCCAACAGACAGACAGGTTCATGTGGGATCGCAAGGATTTTCTGCTTGTTTATGCAGCAGGTAACAGCGGGCCACAGGCATCCACGGTTGTTCCGCCCGGAACGTCTAAGAACATCATTACCGCCGGTGCGACCGCTAATGGCACATCTGCCCGTCTGATGGCCGATTTTTCCTCCCGGGGTCCTTGTAATGATACCCGCTATAAACCTACGGTTACGGCACCCGGTCAGACAATGCTTTCGGCCGTCGGGCCGAATGCCAACAGCTATGGTTACATGCAGGGTACCTCCATGGCAACTCCCTGCGTAGCCGGCAGCGCGGCACTCGTGCGCGATTACTTCGCGAAAGGATTCTACCCGAGCGGTGAATCGGTACCGGCCAACCGGATGAGCTACATTTCGGCTGCCTTAGTTAAGGCCTGCATAATCAATTCGGCGGCTGCTGACATCATTGGTTCCACTATCCCGGATAACAATACTGGTTGGGGTCGTGTGAATCTGGATGACGTACTCTATTTCAAGGATGATGTGCGCCGGCTTCTGATTGTTGATGATACAGCAGGTATTGCCACCGGTCAGTTTCGCGAGTATACGGTTTCAGTTAACAATCAGGCAGAGCCGCTGAAGATAACTCTGGTCTGGACCGACTATCCGGCCAGCGCTGGCGCGAATCCGGCTATTGTCAATAACCTTGATTTGCAGGTGACCGGGCCGAATGGGGTGGTGTATCGCGGTAATCAATACTCTGGTGGAGAGTCGCAGCCAAATCCAACAAGCTGGGACAATCGTAATGTGGAGGAATGTGTTCGACGCCATATACCGGAGATTGGCCGCTGGACTATTAGGGTGAACGGTACCAATGTACCTCAGGGCACTAGACAGCCATTTGCTCTGGTGGTGACCGGAGGCTTGGGTGAAGAGACTGTTCCGGCCCTGGTTCTTTCCGGGTTCAAGCTGGATGACCCCGCGCCGGGCAACAACAACGGAAGGTTAGACCCTGGCGAGACTGTCTTTCTGACTGATACAATACGCAATCAATCGGCCCAACCGGCATTTAGTGTTTTGGGCCGTCTGCGGCTGGTAACTCCTAGTCCCCATATTACTCTGCTGGATACCGTGGGATATTTCGGAGATGTCCCGGTGGGAGCGAGCGCGCACAATGGCGAAACCCGCTTTAGTCTTTCTGCCTCCAGCCTGACTCCGGCCGGTACCGTAGTGGAATTCATTCTGGCTTTGGAAGGGACAGGCTTCACTCAAAACATTCCCTTCCAGTTGAAGGTGGGCAGCAGCGGTTTTGAGGTCATATGGGGCCCTAAACCTCTGCCCAGCTTTCCCAGTTCCGGTTTTCCCTACGGATTGGCCTATTGTTCATTGAATGACCGTCTGTATGTGATGAACGCCTATTCCCGTAAGATATATATGTATTCGAGTGATTCTAATCTGACATACTTAGGTACCATTCCTGCACCTGATACTCTGGGAACTGATATCAAGTATTGCTCCTACGATACGACGTTCTGGGTGGCGGCGAATTTCAATGTCGGCGGCAGAAGAGTGTACAAAATTTTACCCGATGGAACTGTTCTTTGGCAGTTTGCCAATCCGGCTAATGACTATCCGACTGGGCTTGCCTGGGTGGAGGCTGAGGGGCTTTTGTACTTAGCCGACCGCAGAACGGCGCTGAATACATTTCCTCAGTACGTATATGTTGCAGACACTTTGGGCAGACAACTGCGCCGGATGGATGTACCTTTGCGTGCGGCCTACGGGGCGCGATGTCTAGCCTATGAGCCGCGCGGACCGGGGAATGGTTCCCTTTTGATGCTTTATACAGCCTTCAATGCGGAGGGCACGGCCATTGATTCCTGCGGCGTTTACGAGTTCAGTCGTTCTGACCTGTCCCTCATCCAGCGTGTGCTTCTACCAGGGTGGAACTGTCGCGGCATTGAGTACGACCCGCGTGACGGTAACTATTGGATAGCGATGCCTCAGTCACCCGATCGCTCCTTGGCTAAGATCTCCGGGTTCTATGGCCCGCCCACCGGACTCGGTCAGGGTGCAAGAGCAGCTCTTGGGCGAGGTGTATATCTGTGTCCCCCCAGTCCCTGTGTGTTCCGCAATCAGGTGAAGTTGACCTATCATTTACCTGTAGGAGGACACGTACGGCTTGTCATCTGTGACCTTAGCGGCAGAGTGAAGACCGTGTTGGTTGACGGATTCGTTGGGCCCGGAGAAAACACTCTGATTTGGAATGGTAGGACAACGGATGGAATACAATTGTCAACGGGTGTCTATTTCATAAGGCTGGAAGCTTTAGGTGAGATGCGCGTCAAACGAGCAGTAATGGTGCGTTAGAAACAGACAAGATTTTGCCAGAAATTGTCCGCGGATAGTTTCGTTCTACGTGCAGAGAGTCTCTCAGTGGTTTAGCAGTACTATCTGTAAATCTTCGGTTTGCCTCTTCGGCGTGCGTTTTTAGCATAATATCATCGATGTCAGCCGTCAGAGACCTGTTTTCCCTTCATCCTGTTTGGGAAGAGGTTGTTACCAGAATTCAACGGGAGGAGCCAGTTTTCCTCAGTCATGTCCCCGGTTCGGCTCGCATACTGGTAATTTCTGAACTGGCAAAGAGGCTCAAGCGAAGGGCGTTACTGGTTCTACGCGACCCCGATGAAGTTGAGCTTCTGGTTGCAGACGGTCAAGTTCTTGTCGGGCATACTGACGTAAACCTGTGGCCTCATCCTGCCGGGCTGGAACAGAAGGCTGCTGTTCTGGTTTCCAGCGAAAAGAACTTGTCTCAGCCTGCGCTGGAACCGCTCCCACCGGAAAAGGCAAGTTTACGCCTAGAAGAAGGGGGGAGATGGGAGCGCGAGGAAGTGGTACAATGGTTGGAGGAAGCAGGTTATGAGAGGGTGGATCTGGTAGCCGAACCAGGCGAGTACAGCGTCCGTGGTGGCATCGTGGATGTTTTTCCCGAAGAAGCAGAGGAGCCAATCCGTGCCGAATTTGGTGACCAGGCCCTTCTGTCTTTGCGCAGGTTTGACCCGCTGACGCAGCGTTCGGTGGGAGTTTTGCATGCAGTTGTTATAACGACTAGGAGACAACCTGCGCTTTCCAGCAGGTTGGTGGTTGAGACGGTACCTCCAGAATGGTTGGTTGCGAGTGAAGTTGAAACCCCGGGCTTGAAGCCACTGGTGTTCCTAGCCGAATCGGAGGAAATACTGCCCAGCCTCGCTAATACCTCCACTGTTTCTTTGGTTGCCAAATTTGATGTCTGTTGTCTCCCGGCACCTAAGTATTCCGGGAATATCGGATTGCTGATGGGCGATTTGGTAGGTGCGTATGAGAGGGTATTTGTTGCTTTGGGTTCTTTGGAGCGTCAGAAGAGATTGGCCCGTCTTTTGCCGCAGAAGGTGGAATACATTCTTGGTAATGTGAGTGCGGGATTCATCTGTCCGACCGGTTTTGTGCTTCTTACCGAGCGTGAGTTGTATGGATTCACTATACCAAAACGGCGACGCAAACGCTTTCGCGGCGTACCAGTTGAGAACTTGACCATGTTACGCCCTGGGGACTTAGTGGTGCACGCTCATCATGGCATAGGTCGTTTTGAAGGCACGCGGCGGCTGGTTCATGCGGGGACAGAGAAGGATTACCTGACCGTCCGTTACGCAGGAAACGACAGGCTATATGTGCCGGTGGAAAATCTGGCCGCAATCGATCGCTACATAGGCGCAGAGGATACGCAAGTTCAGCTTGACCGCCTTGGGGGTCGGTCGTGGTTACTGGCAAAAGCCCGAGCAGCGCGCGCTAGTGCTCAGTATGCTGAAGAACTGCTGGAACTGGAAGCCCGTCGCAGCCTGACTCGTGGCTTTGCCTTCGGCCCAGATACAGAGTGGCAGTTGCAGCTGGAAGCAGCCTTTCCCTACGAAGAAACTGAAGACCAACTGCGAGTTGTTGAACAGGTGAAGCGTGACATGGAGAGCGGACGGCCTATGGAGCGATTGGTGTGCGGAGAAGTGGGATATGGCAAAACCGAGGTCGCACTGCGTGCCGCATGCAAAGCGGTCTGCGCCTGCAAGCAGGTCGCGCTGTTAGCTCCGACTACCATTCTTGCCTGCCAGCACTTTGAAACCTTCTGTCGGCGCCTTGAGTCTTTCCCGGTGCGCGTGGAGATGCTTTCCCGTTTCGTTCCGCTGTCCAAGCGCAGGCAGATAATTGCAGACATTGCTGATGGGAAGGTGGACATTGTCATTGGTACCCACAGTCTGCTGGGAGAGGAAGTACGGTTTCGGGATTTGGGACTGCTGATCATAGACGAAGAACAGAAATTTGGTGTCCGACAGAAAGAAAAGTTGAAGAAGCTCTATGTGCACGTAGACATTCTCAGTCTGACGGCGACGCCGGTGCCGCGGACGCTTTATCTGGCACTTGCGGGACTGCGGGACATATCGAACATCAACACGCCTCCTCCCGGGAGGAGGGAGGTTTTGACGGAGGTGGCAGAGTGGAGCGATGATTTGGTTGTGCGCTACGTGGAGCGGGAGCTGGCCCGAGATGGACAGGTATTCTTCGTGCACAACCGTATTGCGAGCCTGCCTCTGGTGGCACGCAGGCTGGAAAAGCTGTTTCCGGGACTGGATATCGCGGTTGCCCATGGGCAGATGTCTGCGCGGCGGTTACAGGACCTGTATCTGAATTTTGCGGCTGGGAAATATAAGATGCTGCTGTCTACGGCTATTATTGAATCAGGACTGGATTTGCCCAATGTGAATACCATCATTGTGGACCGGGCAGACAGCTTTGGTCTTGCTGATTTGCACCAGTTGCGCGGTCGCGTGGGGCGTTCGGGCCGGCAGGCATACGCTCTTTTCCTGGTTCCCGCGACGATGCGGCAGTCAGGGATTACGCCTGAAGCCCGCAAACGGCTTTCTGCCTTGCTTGCCTATACTCGTCTCGGGTCGGGTTTCCGTCTGGCGATGCGCGACCTGGAGATACGGGGGGCGGGTGAACTTCTCGGTACTCGTCAGCACGGACATATAGCCCGTGTGGGTCTCAATCTTTATGCCTCGATGCTCAGGGAGGCTGCGGCCCGCCTGAAGGGTGAGGCGCTTCCGGTTGAACCAGAGCTTGCTCTGGAAGTCACCGCTTTTTTCCCGGAGGAGTATGTGCCGGACAGTTTTGAACGCGTGGCTCTTTATCGTCGTCTGCTCACGGTGCGAGATGAAACTGAGCTGAACGAATTCCGCGCAGAGCTAGTGGACCGGTTCGGTCGCTACCCTTCTGTAGTCGAAAATCTGTTTCTGGTTGCTCAAGTGCGTCTGATTGCGCGTCAGAAGCAGCTGCTGCGCGTAGAACTGAAATCGGGACGGGCGCGATTGGTCGGGCACCACGGAAGTAAGGAGTTTACGGCCGATTTAGAGGAACTGGTCGCGCGTCTGCAACAGATGGAACCAATGTAACCGCCGGCTTACCCAATTTTGCTACTCGACATAGGATACTTAAGGTTGTTTGCGGTTTAGCTTCGCTTTCTGTAAGGAAAATACTGATGACCAAGACTTTGGCGGTCTGGCAGTGTTGAGTTAGGTCTGTGTTTTTTCCGGAAGAGGACCGAGGGCTATTATGGTCTCTGTGAATTTTGTCACCGCGTCGGCAAAACGTTGACCCTCGGAGGCTGAAATCCATTCCAGATGAAGCCTTTGAGGTTCTATTCCCAGTCCCCTTAGAAGAGACTGTAGCAGCATTATTCTTTTCTGGGTCTTGTAGTTACCCGAAACGTAGTGGCAGTCACCCGGGTGGCACCCACCGATAAAAACCCCGTCCGCTCCGTCCCGGAATGCTTTGAGGATAAACTGAGGGTCTATGCGGCCAGTGCACATTACCCGTATAATGCGAATGTTAGCGGGGTATCTGAGCCTGGCTGTTCCGGCCAAGTCGGCACCTGCGTAACAGCACCAGTTGCAGGCGAATCCTACGATGCGAGGTTGAAAGCCAGGGGAAGAACTCATGTTGTTTCGTTTGTACACACGAGCAGTGCGTCCAACTGGGCGTCTATTTGTGTGGTTGTGAAATTGCGCAGAGAGATGGCTCCCGAAGGGCATGCTGCCGGACACACACCGCAGCCTTTACACAGTACCTGATTTACTGTCATCACATCGCGCATGGGGTCGTAGACAAGTGCGCCATAAGGACACAGTGCTTCGCATATATGACAGGCAGAGCAGGCATCGGGATTGACTTCTGCTACAAGCGATTCTACTACCACCTTGCCGCGATTAAGAAGGGCAATGGCCGAGGCAGCGGCCGCTTTGGCCTGGGCCACAGTGTCGGGAATGTCCTTAGGGCCTTGGCAGCATCCAGCCAGGTAAACCCCGTCCGTATTCGTGTCTACCGGTCTTAGCTTGGGATGCGCTTCCAGGTAGAAGCGATCGGAGGAAAGAGATAGTTTCAGCATCTGAGCCAGTTCTTTGTAGCCGGGACTTGGCTCTAATCCAATACCTAGCACTACCAGGTCTGTTTCGTGTTCAATGACCTGACCAAGAAGAGTGTCTTCTACCCGCACTACTAGTTTGTCCTTGCGTTTGAAGATTTCTGAGGGTTTACCGCGTCTGAAGAATACTCCTTCCGCACGCACGCGATCGTAGAACTCCTCAAATCCCTTTCCGTACGCGCGGATGTCCATATAGTAGCTGGTAACCTTCGCCTCCGGCAGCCTGTCTTTGACCATATGTGCCTGTTTGATGATGAACATGCAGCATACGCGCGAGCAGTATTCGTTGCCTACGGCTTTGTCTCGCGAACCTACGCAGTGGATAAACACTACATCGCGGGGCGGTCGGCCGTCCGATAGCCTTATGAGTTTGCCACCAGTCGGCCCGCCCGCAGAAAGCAGTCGTTCAAATTCCAGAGCGGTAAGGACATCCTGGTATTTGCCGTATCCAAACTCGGGACTGCGCGTCGCGTCGTATACCTCCATGCCCGTTGCCAGCACCACGGCACCCACCTGTAGTTCTATGTCTCTGTCTTCTTCATCATAATTGATGCATTTCTTCTGGCATGCCTGCAGACATTTCTCGCAGGCACGGGGAAGACGACCCAGACAGTCCTGCGGGTTTAGGACAAAAGCTGCCGGTACCGCTTGGGGGAAAGGCTGGTAGATTGCTCTTCGTGTAGTGAGACCCAGGTTAAATTCGTCTGGCAGCATCTGCGGACAGACAGGTACGCAGTCGCCGCAAGCAGTACATTCACTCAAGCTGACGTACCTTGCCTTCTGGTGCACCTTCACTTTGAAGTTGCCGACGAAACCACTAACTTCCTTCACTTCCGCTAGAGTAAGAAGCTCGATGTTCGGATGTCGAGAGACGTCCACCATTTTAGGAGTAAGAATACAGGCGGAGCAGTCGAGGGTAGGAAATGTCTTGTCCAGCTGCGCCATGTGTCCGCCAATAGAGGCTTCTCGTTCTACCAGATATACCTTGTATCCGGCTTCCGCTATGTCCAGAGCTGCCTGAATTCCTGCTATTCCGCCTCCCACGACTAGACACGCTTTGGTTACATCGGCGTAGTGTTCTTGAACCTCCTCTAGTAGTCTAGCGCGGGCTACTGCGCTTCTCACTAAATCTTTGGCTTTTCGGGTAGCTTCTTCTCTATCCGGATGCACCCAAGAACATTGCTCACGAATATTTGCCATTTCAAAAAGGTAGCGGTTCATTCCTGCTCCGAAAACTGCGCCGCGGAAAGTGGGTTCGTGCATCCTTGGCGAGCAGGCCGCTACAACAACACGAGTCAGGCGTGCCTCTTTGATGTCGCGTTTAATTAGGTCCTGCCCTGGGTCGGAACACATGTACATATAGTCTTTTGCGAGAACTACATCGGGAAGCGTGGCTGCGTACTGGACTACCGCTTTCACGTCCACGGTCTGGGCGATGTTTGTGCCGCAGTGGCAGACATATACCCCGACGCGTGGTCGCACACCTGTAGCAGATCCCGGGACGGAAGTCATAGTTTTAGCTTAGAGTCTTGGCGATGTTGTCGGCTAATACTGTCTCGGTGAAGCATCCTAATGCTCTGTTTCTTTTGGGTGAGCTAGCAGCATTATCTTGCTTCCGCCAGTTTTGCTTTCAGTGCCGGCACAACCTTATGCATATCGTCGACTATGCCGTAGTGGGCGATTGAGAATATTGGTGCGTTCGGGTCTTTATTAACCGCAATTATCGTTTCTGCTGCTCTCATGCCGGCGACGTGCTGGAACGTGCCGGAAATACCTAACGCCAGATAGAGCTTGGGTTTGACTGTTCTGCCGGAGGAACCTACCTGGCATTCTTTGGGAAGCCAGCCGGCGTCAATAACCGGTCTGGAGCCAGCCAGAACTCCGCCCAAGGCATCAGCCAGTTCTTTCACCGCCGGCAGATTAGCCGGATCCTTCAGCCCGCGTCCAACGACAACAATGACGGAAGCTTTAGTTATGTCTATGCCCGTTACGGGGATTTCTTCCCAAGCTATGAATTTTGTGGCGAATTGCCTGGTCAAAGCATCTGCCGGATTCCAGTTCTCAAAGGTTGATACAAGGCTAGCAGATGTCGGCTTGAAATGCGACTGTCTAACCATTACTATCGCCGGCTTGGTCTTAATAAGTCGCTCTGCGCATAGCTTACTCGCATACATTCCGCGGGTGACAACTAGGCCTGCGGGGGTCCAGCTAAAGCCGGCGGCATCCGACACCAGACCAAGTCCCAACTCAGCAGCCAGGCTAGGAGCAAGGTCCGTACCGAAAGCGGAGTGACCAATCATAAGAATAGAAAACGGGCGTTCGGAGAGCAGTCTTGCCAGCACGCACTGGTAAACTTCGTAATTGTAGTCAGAGAGAAGGCGATGTTCGGCTACTATTATGACATCCGCATGACCTTTCAGTTGTTCCAGCAGAGAAGAGCACTCGTGCCCGAGCAGGATAGCTTGAACCTTACCTCCAGTCTGCTTGGCGAGGTCGCGCGCGGCCGCCAGCATCTCAAAACTGATGTCCCGTACGGTCCCCAGTCTGTGTTCTACCAATACGGCTATGTCGCTCATACCAGTCTCTTCTCCTTGAGAATCTCGACTACACGTTGTGCCTTGGCTGGTATTTCACCTACTATAATCTCTGCTGCAGAGGTCACTTCGGGTTTGAACAGTCGTAACAATTCTGTCTTCGGCTCTTCTTTCTCAAGTTCGAAGCCCAGCTCGTTGCTTCCTTTCTCAACTATTGGTTTAGTGCCTGCTCTTTTGATTCCGAGGATGGATGCATACCTCGGAGTATTTCCCCCTGTCTGGACCGACAGTACACAAGGCAAAGGTATTTCTTTTACCTCGAGATAGCCTCCCTCCAGTTCTCGTTTTACCGACATCTTTTCTCCCGCAAGTGTAAGTTTGATGCAGTAGGCCGCGTGGGGCAGACCGAGGAGTTGAGCAAGCGCGGGGCCTACCTGTGAATCCTCTACATCCTGAGCGACACACCCCGTCAGGATTAGGTCGAAACTCTCTTTGCGAAAGTACGCTGCCAGCACTTGTGCCAACATTAGTCCATCAGCTTGCTGGAGGCCGGTATCGTCTATTCTTACGGCTGTCTCGGCGCCCTTGGCCAGAGCCATACGTAGTACTTCTGTCGCCTCCTTGCTGCCTACCGTGACTACCGTCACCTGGGCCCCGGAAGTTTCCTTCAAAAGAAGCGCCTCCTCCAAAGCGTAGTTGTCCGACTCGTTAATCGTGTAGACCAGCTTATCCTTTACGATGTCCCTGCCTGTTTCATCTACCTGCACCGTGGCTTCGGAAACATCCGGTACTCGTCGCAAACAGACTGCTATCTTCATGGTTTTGGTCTCCAGTTCTCGAACCGTGCTTGATTTTTGCGTCTAAGAGAACCAATCATGGTGAAAAAGGTGGAAGTAAGATACAGCAAAACCTTTATGCGTCAAGCCAGGAAAGACAAGAGGGCGGCGTGGAACCGCCCTCTGATAGCCCCATGGGGATTTGAACCCCAGTCTTCTGGCTGAGAACCAGATGTCCTAGGCCGGACTAGACGATGGGGCCACAGACATTCGTCTATTGGCCAATAATAGCTTTGGAATTGAAGGTGTCAATGTCAAGGTTTTCGCTAGAAGCGCCAGCCAAGGCCCAGCGTAAGCTCCTGTCTCGGACTGGCGCGTTTCCTATGAGAGCTGCAGCGCCGGCAACTCGTCAGGGTCAGGCACAGGCAATGGGAAAATGCTCTTGCCCGCCTGCGGCACAACCCGCTTCAGTATCCCACGCCCTTTAGACTCTTGATGTCGGTTCCTCTTGGTGTTTGCTAAAAAGCACTTGACCTTATTACCTACCAAAGTACCCGCGCCTACCGTTATGCGGCCAGACAGCTTCCTCAACTGCTCCCTGACCAGCCTGGCCGGCAACTCACAGACCGGCCTACTCAGCCGCCCGCCAAGCGACCAGCTAAGCCACTCACCCAGCCGCCCCTCTGACAACTCTCCCTCCCATTCTCCCTTCTGCCTGCCAACCTGCCCTCTAAACAGCTCTCCAGACCACCCACCAGCCAGCCTACTCCCCGACCCCCCTCCCGACCCGGCTAACTACTCGCCAAACCACCCGCCTCACCGCCCGGTATTCTGCTCCCAGAACAACCCGCCAGACCGCCCACCCAGCAGTCTCCCCAGCGACCCCCCTACGAAAAAGCTTCACTTACAACACTGATCCGCCGCCCTTACAGCCGTACCGCCTCTCTACCGCACACACATTTACGAAATTTCCTCCCCGCGGCATATAAAACTATAGAGGCGAAAAATGAAAAACATCCCCCTCCGGTCCGAAACCAGACAACTCCACGCCCGCATCCGCTCTTAGGAATACATAAATACGTCTTGCATGTTGGTGCTGAGAGACTACAATCTGGCGTGAGATGTGTTGGCAGGTTCCCGGCTCGGGGCAGAAAGAGCGGTACAAGAAGTTAAGGAACGTGCCCGGCTTTGCGTGACGAGGTATAGATGGCTCGGTCAGTGAAACTAGCCACGTCTGGGGGGTGGCGTTGCTTCTACTGCAACACATTTGTTAACAGAGAGATGGAAAAGTGTCCGAGCTGTGGGTGTGAGTTTGTTCAAACAGGCAGGGATGAGGGTGGGGTCAAAGAGCCTGAGGCCGAGAACTCGTCTGGCCGTTCTGTGCGCCTCCAGCAATCATTTAGGGTTCGCAGACAGAGTTACACAATTCCTTTGATAGTACTGGCGATCTGCTCGTTCCTGCTGGCCGTTCTGCTCAGGCCAAAACCCCGCCATGGTGTACTTCTGTCTGAGCCAGGCACGCCTCGGCCAAGCTACAGGATTCTGGAAATGCGGCAGCTCCCTTTGCAAGGTATCAACAGGATTAGTTTAGTCGGGCTAGCGAGACCAGAGCTTCCCGATGAGAGCTTCAAAGCCGTGCTGGACTGGATGTTGTACAATACCCTATACAGCGAGAATCATCTGCGGCGCCAAGCCGTACGAGTAGTATGGGCATATGTCCTTACCGATTCTCTCGCTCCCAGATCGCATTGGAGGGCTATGGCAATCTGGACGGATTCGTTACTACCCAAACCTCTGCGTCCGGCCGGAATCGGAGGCGATGCTATCAGGCAAGGCCAGGTTGAGTACGACGTTACCAATCCGCTGTTGCAACGCTAGTTTTTGAGTATGCGGAAGATAAGATGTCGGGCTGGCGTCGGAGCTTTCGAGAAAACCTGTGAACAATCATAGGGATACAGGCAACCATCCGACCTGCTGGACGTCAAAACTTAATGAGAACTCGGTGCGCGGTAGCGCCGAAACGGCAGGAAAAAAGAAGCCGCAGGACAAAGATGAGCGGTTTGAGCAATTATACCGAGAAAATAAAGCCAAAGTGATGTCTACTGCTTACCGCCTGCTGGGAAATCGCGCGGACGCCGAAGATGTGACCCAAGATGTGTTTATCAAAGTCTACAAGCATATAGACTCTTTTCGAGGGGAATCAGCGGTGACTACCTGGATTTACAGGATAACCGTGAATGCCTGTTATGACCTTCTGCGGAAACGCAGGCGCGAGCAGACGATATCACTGGAGGATTGTACCGAACTCAGTACGGAATCTAGGTCACTGAAAGAACTGATTGAGTCTATGGTTGCAAGGCTGCCAGAAACCTACCGCAGTGTTTTTACTCTTCATGACATACAAGGTCTAAAACATACGGAAATAGCTAAGGTGCTCGGAATTACTGTGGGGACCAGTAAATCGCTGCTACACAGGGCGAGGGCCCAGTTGCGGAAAAAACTGAGCCCTTATATAAAGAGATGGATAAGTCTTTAGAAAGGACATACCGGACCATGTGCGCCGAGAGGAGGTATGCACGGATAAACACCCTGTTGATGAGAAATTAAGTGCCTATCTTGAAGGTGAATTAAGCCAGACAGAAAGTGACGAGATAGAGCGGCATCTAGGCATGTGCTTAGAGTGCCGTTCGGTCTTGTCGGAGTTGCGCGCAATACGCGAGGCGGCTGCGGGGCTTGAGGAGATTCAGCCGTCGCCGACCGTCTGGTTGGCAGTCAGAGACAGGATAGGCACGGCGAGACCAAGGACAGACACAGTTCTCAGTCGAGCCTGGCCAGCTGTTGCCGCTGGCATCATACTTGTGATAGCAGTGCTGTTGCTGCGCTCTGGAATAACAAACGGAGGCAGGAAAGGGGTTATTGCGTCAACAGCCTGGTCGCATAAGGCAGCAGGTGTAGAAGCGGTCGAGTGCGAAGAGTATATAAATGCTCTGGACGAAGCGATAGAAGAATGCGAGGCAGCCCTAGCCGAGAATCCCCAGAGTTTTAGGGTGCAGTATACATATCTTTCCCTTGTCTCCAGCCAGCTCAGCATGGTCAATAGACTATCTCCGCGAGGCGGGCGATGAATGTGGCCATTCTGGCGCTAACTTGGGTAGTTGCGGTCCCGAGCACGTCCGTAAGAAACTTGTATCGCACTATGGAATGGCAGCCGGGGACCACCGTTGTGATATTGCATCGGTTCGGAGACGTGTCAGTTGAGGGAAGGGGGCGTAACCGTATTGAAGTGAAAGGCAGGGTCAAAGCCATAGCTTCCTCTCCCAGTCGGGCTGCGGCTTTGACCAGATTGGTTCGTCTGCAGACCAGGCGACTGGACGATACTGTGGCGGTCAGCATTTCCGTGCCATCGGAGGCACCGCTCAGCCAAGAGGAAGGCTGGGAGACAAGTCTGACGCTGGTGGTGCCGGCAGGTGCCCGAGTTGTGGTAAGAAACAGTTTCGGCAATGTGATGGTAACGGACGTAGTCGGGGGTGGGGAGATTGTCAACCGTTTTGGGAACGTCAGTCTTGTTCGGTGCCGGAACTTCGAAGTGGCCAATCGCTTTGGAGACGTCTCTGTCTGTCGGGTATCTGGTCCGTTGCTAATATGCAACCGGTTCGGTAGCGTTTCTCTCGACAGCGTATGGCAGCAGGTGGAAGTAAACAATCGCTACGGTGAGGTACGGGCGCAGCATCTGGATGGAAGTGCTTCTCTCAGTAACCGGGGAGGGGTGATAACCTGTCGTCGTAGTTCGGGGGTCGTGTCTATAGAAAATCATCTAGGAGATGTTTTGGCTTGGGTGCAGGAGGACAGGTTGAAGGAAATTGAGATTGCCGCCGAGCTGGGAAGTGTCTGTTTGAACCTTGAACGTTCGCTCTCTTTCCAATTGGACGCGGCCACGTTTGCGGGCCGCATCTGTTCGTCCCTGCCTCTCGTGCTAGAAAATCAGGGCCAGCACAAGTTTGCGTCCGGTGGCTTTGGTAGAGGAGGCCCTGTGATAAGGTTGTCTGGTATGCATGCGGATTTCGTGATAGCACACGATTCGCTAGAAAGAAGGTAACCAACGATGCGACAAGGAAGTACGAGGAGCATAGGTTTAGTACATACTGGTGCGCTCTGCTCAGCGGCAATTTTCCTTTGGCTGCTGCCGACCTTGGTGACGGCTGGTCCGGATAGTACAGCCGCTGGTCAGGGGTGGTTGGGAGTCTACACTGACAATCTTACGGAACCAATGCTGGTAGCTCTCAATCTAACGCACGGGGTGCTGGTAACCGAAGTTCTCGAAGGTTCGCCCGCAAGCAAGGCGGGACTGCAAATGGGAGACGTGATTACCGAAATTGAGGGAGAGGCAGTTTACAATGGTCAAAAACTGCGCAGTGTGGTACGGACGCGGCCTGGGCGTAAAGTGCAGATTCGGATTCGCCGTCGGGGGCAGGAAAAAACCTTAGAAGCAGTCCTGCAGGCGCGGACACGAGATAGACGTTGGCGTGGGTACTTTCCTGATTTTCCAGATCCCAGAACTACGAAGCGACCTCTAGAGGAGAAAATAGAGCGACATATCCCACTACTGGATTCTTTGCGTAAAGAAATAGAAGCTCTGCGGGAGAACCTAAGGCAACTGCAGGAGAGACTCAGACAATAGCGTATCGTTACGGGAGTCTGTCTGACCGGGTTTGACAGGGCTGGTTGCCGGCCTAGAATAATTTTTAGACTATCTAGGACCGTAGGTTGCATAAACAAATTAAGAAGAAAGGAAGAAAGTACATGTATAGTGTCAGGTTCTGGCGGTCGTTTCTTTTTTTTGTACTGGCGTTGGTTCCTGTTTTGGCCAGCGCTGGCCAGGTGGTGGTGCGAGTTTATGCTAAGGACTATTGGGAGCTGTACGAGCGGGTGCCCTTTAAGGGTACTTCTATCGAAATCGCCGGAGCAGACTTGGGTAAATCTTATGACCTGGTCTGTAACCGAGCTGATCTGCCGCTAATTACCAATTGCGGTCTGCGCAATGAGATAATCATTGACGATTTGGATACCCGACGCCTAGAAGCGGCGGAGTTTGGTTTCTACTGTTCCTATGACTCAATGAAAAGCATACTGCGGAACCTGGCTTTGTCTTATCCATTCATATGCCGTCTGGACAGTTTTGGGCCTACCCACGAAGGACGGTTTATATTGGGTCTGAAAATCTCCGACAATCCTTATGTGGATGAGGACGAGCCTGAAGTTCTGTTTATGGGCCAGGTCCACGCCCGCGAATGGGCAGCAGGTCAGGTCTGCAGGCACATTGCTGATACGCTGATTCGCAACTATGCAACCAACTCCAGTTTTCGCGACCTTATAGATAACCGTGAAATATGGGTTTTTCCCATTGTGAACGCAGACGGCTTTGCCTACGACTACCCTGGGCAACGTTCTTGGCGCAAGAACCGGCAGCCGTTTAGTAATTTCACCCCGCCTGGTTGCGATGACAATCGCGATTTCAACGGCGTATGCAATGGTAACCGGATGGCTGACTGGGGTTCACTGGTGCGTGGTTCCCGTACTACTCACCTGCCTACTGATGAAACATTTTTTGGAGCCAAGGGAGCGTGGGCAAAGGAGATAGACGCTCTGTGCAACTGGTTTCGGCAGAGGACGATTGTCGCCTGTATAGAGTTTCACTCCTACTCAGAGCTTATTCTCTGGCCATACGGGCATGGCGAGAATACACCCGATAGTGCTTTCTACTCGGAGCTGGGTCGTCAGGTTGCCAGTCGCATCGGAAAACTTTCCGGTGGCACCTACACGCCCCAGCGCTCAGACCAGCTTTATCCCACAAATGGAGGCTCGGATGACTGGTTCTACGGCTGGGCCAGAACCATAGGGGGGTTCCCCTGTATGTCGTTCTGTTGCGAACTGGGCACCAGTTTCTACCAAAGCACGACGGACCTGAACAAGATACAGACCGAGGCTTTCAAGGGTTCCTTCTACCTTGCCCAGCAGGCAGACAACATTATCGCGACTCTAGAAGGTACGGTACCGCGTCCAATACTGGCGCCCATGGATTCCAGTTCTGGCTCTTTTACTGTGAGTTGGAGCCCTATCCGGCCCGATCAGAATCACCCATTGAAATGGGAACTGGAAGAACTCAGCGATCTTACTGTGCTAGAGGACAATATGGAATCAGGAACTGACCTCTGGGTCCTGCAAGGTGCATCCCGTTCTACTACCCAGAGGCGTTCTGGTAGCTACAGCATATACCTCGGTACAGGGAACAATATATCTAACTACATGATGACCAAGGATCCGTACCCGGTTCGACAGGGAGACAGTCTGCGTTACTGGATTTGGTATAACACTGAAGCGAACTACGACGTCACGGTTGCGGAAGTTTCTCTGGAGGGCAAGGAATGGTTCCAGCTTCATGAGCGTTATACTGGCAACTCTTCAGGTTGGATTCGCAGAGCGTTCTCTCTGGAGCCTTGGGTTGGCAAATCTGTATTTATTCGCTTCCGCTATATGACTGACGACGGCACTTTAAACCCGGGTGTCTACGTAGACGATGTGTGGCCGGTTCCTTCCTTTGGGCAGCGCATGGTCATATCTGACAGCATCACCGACACAAGCTTCGTAATTACAGGCAAGCAGGTTGGGACTTATTACTACCGTGTTCGGGGTTACAACGCGGCCTGGGGCTGGGGTGACAAGGGGCCGCTGGAGGATATTGTAGTGACTGGCACTGACGTTAGAGAATCAGACAAGGGCGCTTCCACTGTTTCTGTCCACCTCGAGCCCAATCCGTTCCGTGATAGGCTGGTTATCAGATTGACTCCGCGTGCGAAGCCTTCCTCTCCGGTAAGTATTTACGACGCAACAGGACGCGAGGTTGCAGTTTTGCACGTCTCATCCGACTCAAAAGGGCAGGAGCTGATTTGGAACGGAAAAGACAGGTCTGGCAGGCAGGTTCCTGCTGGTGTGTATTATGTGCGTACGCGAGGCAGCAACGCGTTGCAGTTTCGGGTGACTTGTCTCAGGTAAGGTCCGTCCGCGGGAACGCAGCATACCAGCATGTTCGCTCCTGCGGGTGTGGTCTATTCTAGGAAGCTAGCAACATGACAGACGCAGAGATAGCGCGCACCGTAAAACTCAAGTCAATATACGAGATAGTGGATGCACTTGGTATTACTGACAGAGACTTGGTGCTTCCCAACGGCAATTACAAGGCAAAACTATCGCTGAGACTTCTGGACAGGCTACGGGACATGCCTGTCGGCAAGCTTATCCTTGTTACCGCTATTACCCCCACCAAGTATGGAGAGGGAAAGACCACTGTGTCAGTGGGGCTCTCTATGGCTCTAAACCGTCTCGGGAAAAAATCTATTGTCGTCCTGCGTCAACCTTCATTGGGACCGGTATTTGGGATTAAAGGGGGAGCTACTGGTGGTGGTCGTGCGCAGGTACTGCCGATCGATGATATCAACCTGCACTTTACTGGCGACATTCATGCGGTTACTGCCGCACACAACCTGCTGGCGGCTATGCTGGACAGTTCAATCCATTTTGGCAATCCGTTGCGTATAGATGAGAGAGAGATATTCTTCCCGCGGGCCATAGATATGAACGACCGGGTGCTGCGTTCCATGGTAGTAGGTCTGGGCGGTCGGGCTAACGGGCCCGCCCGGGAGGACAGTTGTGTGATTACGGCTGCTTCCGAAGTTATGGCCATACTGGCTCTGTCAGCTTCGCGTACCGAGCTGAAAGAAAGGCTGGGCAAAATTCTGGTGGCGCTCAGCTACGACGACCGGGCTGTAACGGCCAACGACTTGGGTGCAACTGGCGCCATGGCAGTCTTGCTCAAGGATGCACTGAAACCCAATCTGGTACAGACTAGCGAGCATACGCCGGCATTTGTGCATGCCGGTCCGTTCGCCAACATTGCCCACGGGACGGCCAGTATAGTGGCTACGAACATGGCCTTGAGACTGGCAGAATATGTGGTAATAGAGGCGGGATTTGGCTCTGACCTTGGGGCGGAGAAGTTCGTTGACATCGTGGCGCCGCTGACAGGCTGGCAGGTCAGCGGATGCGTGCTCGTGGCTACAGTGCGCGCGCTGCGGCACCAGGGCGGGGCTAAGGATGGGGCCAAGGGCAAATTGCGAGACCTCTGGGCAGGAATGGAAAATCTACGTCGTCACATTGAGAATTGTCGGACGCTGGGACTGGAGCCGGTGGTGGCACTGAACCGGTTTGATACGGACAGCGACGATGACCTGCAGCTGGTGGCGAAGTACTGCTTAGAACTGGGAGTGGCTTGTGCTATCACTACCGGGTTTGTCCACGGTGGTAGAGGGTGCGAGGAGCTGGCCCAGTCCGTGATGCAGACCATCCAGTCTAAACCGGGCCGGAATAAGCCACTCTACAGTTATGAGGCAAGAGTGGAGGAAAAGATTGAAACTGTGGCGCAGAAGATATATGGTGCAGAAAGGGTGGTGTACGCCCCCAGGGCGGAGAGAGACCTGAAAAGGATATACGCTCTGGGGTTTGACAAGCTGCCTGTCTGTATGGCCAAGACGCCGCTTTCTCTATCTGACGATCCGGAATGTCTGGGTGCCTGTACAGGATTTAAGATAACAATTTCTGCTGTGCATATTCGAGCTGGCGCCGGATTTCTGGTACCGGTAGCCGGGGAAATGGAACTTTTGCCTGGTCTGGCCAAGCGTCCCAACGCCTTGAGGATAGACATTGCAGAAGACGGGACCATAACGGGTCTGGCGTGATCCTCTGCACTTTGTAGCCGGTTGACACTTTCCTAGATTCTCTCTATTCTATTTCGCTACAAGAAGACGGAGGTGCAACGTTATATGCCAGTCTATGAATTCAAGTGTGAAGACTGCGGCCGGCATTTCGATGTAGTAGCCAGCCTGGCTGAATTTGATGCCGGTCTGAAACCTGTTTGCCCTGGCTGTGCTGGGAGGACTTGTCGCCAGGTCATTGGTCGTGTTACCCTGCTGACGTCTTCAAAATCAGAGGATGACTTGGGGGACTTGGAAGACGACATAGGCGCAGATGACCTTGACAGCACCGAAGAAGATTATGATACGGAAGGATTCGGTTCCGAGGAAGACGAACTGGATTTTGACTACTAGGAGTGCTTTTGTACTGGTTTGACTGGGCAGCATTAGCCATTGTTCTTGTCGTGGCAATTACGCAGACGGTACGCGGAATAAAAGCAGGAGGTATGGGGCTACCTTTGTTTGAGGCTGCAGGTCTGGTAGTTGCGGCCGTAGCCGCGACTAATCTGGCGGGCGGTATCAGTCAGTCCTTGCGTATAGCCAAACCCGTTGTGCTGATTGCCACTTTTGTCTTCTTGGCCATTTGGGCGTTCATACTGGGCCGGTGGCTTTTTACGCTTACCGGTTTTTCCTTTGAGTCCCTGGACGGTTTTTTCAGTTTTGTCTTCGGGGTAGTAGCTGGCTGGACCCTGGCGCATATGTTCTTGCGGGTGATATTGGAATTCCAAGGGCCCTCCGGTCCTGTGGCGGGAGTCCTGCCTAATGCGCTCATAGCCAGAGAAATATATCTGTTCCGTGGCTGGAATTGGCTGGTGCAACTTTTGTTCCGCGCCAGGCTTGCACCCGAGTTTGACCCGGACGTAGGCTAGAATCCTGGGTCCTGTTTGTAGCTTGACATCATAATTGTTTCGGGTGTAATCTATACGCGTGCATACCGGAAACAGACCCGACAGAGTAAGTAGGGGAGACCATCTTGAATCCGCCCAATAAGACAAGACGACCAGACCTGACTGCGACGCGTTCTCCCTTGCGAGAGAAGCGCAGGAGTGCCGGAATCAGTCGTAACTTCATTCTGCTTCTTGCTCTGATTGTTGTGGTCGGGATTGCAGGAGTGGTAATTGCCACGAGCAGAAAACCGGGGCAGAGGGCAAAGCAGGGAACGAAGGCGGTCGGCGAGGCGGTGGAGGGAACCGTCGGGTCCAAGCGGGGGCAGCGACGACTTACGACTGCCAGGGCAGCGGGCGAACGGATCCGCAGACCAAAGGAAAAAAGAAAAAGAAGAGAGCGGAAAGAAAGGGTTTCTCGCAAAGGACGGAGGAAGGGTGGGGGAAGTATTGCCCGTACCCGGCGAGCTCTGCCTCGACAACTGCAGATGATAGTAACCGGGGTCGGTGGCGAGCGCCTGGCTGTTGTGGACAACAAACAGTACAAAACCGGGGACGAGGTGGAAGGTCGAAGACTCATGCAGGTGGGGCCTGACCAGGTAGTAGTAGAATACAAGGGCAAGACGTACACCGTCCGTGTTGGTCAGCAGCTTTATTAATGTCCCCTGCTGGCAGAATTGCTCCTTCGTGAATAAAGAGACTTTTTCTTTTGTGCTGTCTGCAGCATAGGAAGTACAGGCTTTGCATGGCCTCAAGCATCCCTTCCTGTCCGGTGCAGCGAAAAAGACAAAACGGAGGTTGGTTATGAGAAACAGACTCCTTTTGTTGGTCGCAGGGCTGTCAGGTTTCGCCATGGCGCAGCAGGCATGGTTGTCAGTTGCAAATGACACAGGCCGGCCAAAGGTAAAGATCAAAGAACAAAGCGCCCTCAGAACCGTCTTTGAAGTCATAGTGCCGGGTGTGAATATAGAGCAGATAGAAGCTGAGGGCGAAACTTTTGTGCGTCTTTCGCTTCCAGGTGAAGTCATGGCGGTGCTGGAAGAGGGAAGGCCCCAAGTGCCAAAGGTGTCAGTGTTGTTGGGAATTCCCACAGGAGCGCGGGTTTCCACGGAGGTACTAAGCAAAAAGACCAGAACTTTTGCTGTCGGGACTGTCTATCCTCTGCAGCCTCCGCTAACTGACAAGCAGCAACAGGGTACTCTCGCCTATGACCGCCGATTCTATACGCAGGATGTCTATTTCCCGGGTTATGACCACCGGCTGATAGAAACAGGCATCTGGCGTGACTTGGCCGTAGCCAATATTCAGGTCTATCCAGTCCAGGTGAATCCGGTTCGCGGCACTGTTGAAATAGCGTCACATATCCTCATAGAGGTCAACTACTCGGGTGGATTTTACCCCAAAAATGTTGCGGAATGGATGCTTCCACAATACGCCCGGTACGTGGACAATTTTGCCGAATTAGGCTTGCAGCCGATAGACACCTATACATCCGGGGTCCGCTATCTGGTCATAAGCCATGCGTCTTATGCCTCAGAATCGTATCTGCTGGACTCATTGCTGGGTTGGGTGAAAAAACGGGGATACGAAACCAGAGTGATAGCCAAAACTTCCTTTACTGCCCAGGAAATAAAAGATTCTATCCGGGCTGAATATCTGCGCAACAATCCCAAAGCCCTGCGCTGGGTGCTGCTAGTCGGCGAGTATGCGCAGATACCGCAGGGTTCTTATTCGGGGGTGACGCGGTCTGACTTCTGGTATTCAGACCTGGAGCCCTGGCCAGCCGGCGATAACTATCCGGAGATAGGTATATGCCGGCTTTCACCCTCTTCTAATGCTGACCTGATCAATCAGATAAAAAAGATTCTTCAGTACCAGAAGAGCCCGCCCTCAACTGGCAACTGGTTGGACAAGATTGCCCTGCCAGCGCACAGAGAGCAATATCCTGGTAAGTACTCTGGGTGCACGCGCGGTATTTACTTTATGCCCAAGCCCTACTGGAACCCTTCCCTAGTGGAGACGATAATGGGTCAATTCACGGGCAACGCCGCAGTCACCGCCGCCATAAACCAGGGTCGAAACATCGTGGCTTATCGGGGACACGGTGACTATACGGAATGGTCTTCTTGGGGAACCGAAGGTTCGTGGTACAATTCTCACGTTGATGCTCTGGCCAATGGCAGTATGACTCCGGTATTGTACAACGTCGCCTGCAACTGCGGCGATATTTATCAGAGCGAATGTCTTTCCGAGAAGTGGATGCGCAAATTCCCGGGTGGAGCCGTAGCCAGTCTGGGCGCAACTCAGCCTTCTTACACACTTCCCAACCACGGCATCTGTTCCACTCTGGTACGAGCCACTTCTGATACCTGGACTATTGCCGGTGCGCGCAATTACGGGCCCACAGTATACAACCTCGCTGATATTAAATGTTATGGCGTAGATGCCTATGTGGCGAAGTATTGGCCGAGCAGTCCTTATCCCTACAACATATGGATGTATCTGATGCTGGGAGACCCGGCAATGCCGGTTTGGTGCGGCGGGATGCCCCAGATTGCTACTGTAGATGTCCCGGCCACGATACCCCTGGGTCCTTATGAGTTGTCTGTGAGCGTAAGCCTCGGCACCAGGCCAGTTGAAGGTGCACTGGTCTGCGCCTGGAAAGAGCCCGATTTCTACGTATCGGGCCGGACCGATGCCACAGGTCAAGTTACGCTCCCCGTGAACGCAGTTGATCCGGGCGAGGTGTTGGTTACTGTAAGCGAGGGACATGCGCAGAGGTCCGTACCGGGCGTAGTACACACGCCGATATTGCCTTATGAGACTACGATTCGGGCCGGCGGTGCGCCCGTACCCAATCTGGTCTATGTATCCAGTCGCATTCTGGATGTGCCCCCCGGAGGGAACAACAACGGACGGCTCGACCCCGGGGAAACCGCCAGACTGGAGATAACACTGCGCAATGCAGGCGGAGCAGACTGCTACAACACGCGGGGTATATTCCGTTCGACCGATGCCCGGCTTCAGGCAACTGACCCGCATGGAAGCTGGGGAAACATAATCCGTGGCGGAAGCGCGAGCAACACCGAGGACCCGTTCGAGGTCAGAGCCGACATTTCAATCCTGCCTGGAACTGTAATTCCGTGTACCCTATCGCTGACAGGAGATGGGGCATACTACGAGAAAAAGCTTGGTATCTCCTTGACAGTGGGTCAGCCGCCTAATCCTCCTGGAAATCGGTTGTGGGGGCCGAAGACAGGTGCGGGTTTGCCGCAAACTGCGGGTCTGCAGGGCATTGCCTATAACCCGACTGACGACAACATCTACTGCTGCCATTATCTCAGTCCCTACATCTACAAATACTCCTCGGATAGCATGCTGGTGAGTCGGGGAACTATTCCGGCTCCGGCGGATTCTTGTACTGACCTAGCCTACTGCTCCTACGACAATACCTTCTGGGTACTGGCTAATGCCAAGAAGAGGATATACAAGATAACTCCTGACGGCACAGTATTGCGGTCGTTCTCCGTAGCTATTGCTTCCTATCCTACCGGGATTGCAGAAGAAGAGAATTCTCACGTACTCTATCTGATTGACCGCAGATTGAACAGAGAAGCTCCGGCTTACATATATATGCTGGACACTCTGGGGAATGTGCTGGGGGCTCTGGACCATCCTCTTGCGGGCAACCTGGGACCGCGCGGCCTGGCTCTTGACGCTGGCAACCCGGTACTGCCTCCTTCCCTTGTAAATATATACACCTGGTATGATTCAACCGGCACCAGACTGGACAGCGCAGGTATGTGCGAATTAGAGCGTGGTTCGGGTACGCTCCTGCGCAGGTTCAAGTTTTCCGACCCGGCCTGGCATGCTCAGGGTATCGAATACGACCCGCGCGATGGCAGTTACTGGGTAACTCTGATGCATAACGGCACTGTCCGAGATCAAATAGTTAAGGTATCCGGATTCAACCTACCGGTGGGCACGAAAGAGTACAATTCCGTGTCCGGAGCTGTCCCGCGCCTGCTGGAGGTGAAGCCCAATCCGTTCAGCTACTCAGTAACACTGCACTCCAATGTACCTGGCGGTATGGAGCTGTTTGTCTACGACGCGAGCGGCAGGCAGGTGGATCTGATTACTCTTCAGACCGACGCTGGCAAAGGCCATTTTGTCTGGCAGCCGAGACATTTGGTTCCCGGGATTTACTTTCTCAGGGCCAGGGGTCAGGACGCAGAATCAGTTGTCAGAGTGGTTATTCTGAAATAGCCAGTCGCGGCGATCTCGGCACTAGGTTCCTCAACATTGCTGACGGTTCTACAGTGCAAGAGCCAGCCCCACCGCGGCAGACAGGCCTAAAAGACCGCCGAGCAGAAAAGGAGCAGCCGGACCCAGTATCTTCCATAGAGCCCCGGCGAGAAGCGAAGCCGGCAGCAGGCCGATACCTACAAGTGTGGCATGCAGACCGATAAAGGTAGCGCGGAGGGGTTCTGGTGCAAGGTCGGCCACCAGAGCTTTTTCCTGACCTTCGGTCAGAGCGCTGAAAACCCCGTACAGCGCAAAAAGAGGCCAGACAAGCCAGGACCGGTTTGGAGGACCAAGCAAGGCAAAGCCAAGGTAAACCAGACCATACAGAGCGTAGCCAGCTACCAGCAGTCGTTTGCGACTGTTGGTAGCGTCCGCAATCTTGCCGGCCGGCCAGGAGAGCAGTCCATAAACTAGGTTGTAAACGAGGTAGGCTAAGAGCGTCGTAGCCACGGAGAAGCCGATAGTTCTGATGCGCAGAATCAAGAACTGATTGGAAGAGTTGCCCAACGCAAAAAGACCGGTCAGCACGAGAAAGTTACGCAGCTTCTTAGGCATTTTCCTCGGACCTGGCAGTGTTAGTTCACGCATGGTCTGATGGCGAAAAGTCTCACGTACAAAAAAGAGCATAATGACCCCGAGTACCTGTGGAATCAGGGCGATGAGGAATATGGGAGCGAAATCGGCCCGGCCGGGAGTTGCGGGAAACCGCTGGACGAGCAGAATGGCTACGGTTACTCCTACAGCCGCGCCCAGAGTGTCCATGGCTCTGTGCAGACCGAACGCTCCGCTGCGTCGGCCCGGAGGAATGGAGTCGGCGATGAGAGCGTCGCGGGGAGCGTTGCGAATGCCCTTGCCTATCCGGTCAGCAAGTCGGCCGGCAAACACCAGCCCCCAGCCGCGGGCCAGATAGAACAAAAGCTTCCCAAGAGTTGAGCCGGCATAACCGATAATGGCAAGAGGCTTGCGCCGCCCCATCCGGTCAGAAATGCGTCCGGAAAAGACTTTGAGTAAAGACGCGGTACTCTCACTCAGACCCTCAATAAGTCCGAGTGCGGTCCACGGACTGGCCGTGAGTGTGGTGAGAAAAATCGGCAACAGAGGATAGACCATTTCGGTGGAAAGGTCGGTGAGGAAACTGGCAAGACCCGTAATTATGACGTTGAACACTATCCGTCCCGCTCAAGTGCGAAACGGTCGCACCCAGAGAATCAGCGTCTCCACAATCATCCAGAGCTCAAGGACAAGACAGACGGCGCTGACGAAGAAGAGCAACCAGTTGCCTATACTGGCGTATTGCAGCAGTCCGCGTGCCAGCGCCCAGCTGGTCATGGTTAGCATAAAAAGGGCCGGCAAGAGTGTTAGCCAGTAGAACCTGCTTCGTGACCTCAGCCAGGCGGTAACAACCAGGAGTGCTAGCCCGGCCAGTAACTGATTCAGCGCACCGAATACCGGCCAGAGCGCAAGCGCACCAGCACCGTTTGTGCCGCTGGCAAAAGCTAGGGCTCCCGCGCTTCCTACGGCTATCGTGGTAGCGACCCAGGGGTTACTGAGAGCGGGTAGACGTACGGTGCGAGCCAGTTCTGAAACCACATAACGCTGAAGGCGAGTTGCGGTGTCGAGTGTTGTGGCGGCGAAACTGACCACTAGAACTCCCATTATTGCCACGGCTGCCCCCAGAGGAATGCCATAGCTTGAAAGCAAATTGGCGGCACCGGTGACAAATGCATCCAAGTTGGCGTTCATGCCCGATGCGGTGCCCCAACTGGCATAGTGGTGAGTCCAGGCGGCCACTCCTGTAAGCAGCGACCCGTCGGTGGCGCGATAGGACATACCGATGCCGGCACAGCAGGCGATGATAACCAGAACCGCCAACGCCGATTCCACGAGCATGGAGCCGTATCCTACGAAAAGGGCGTCCGGTTCACGCGCCACCTGCTTGGAAGAGGTGCCAGATGAAACGAGGGCGTGGAACCCGGAAATGGCGCCACAGGCGATGGTTATGAAGAGAATCGGCCAGACTGGTGGAGCTCCGGGCACGGCCGAACGAAAGGCAGGTGCTACCAGAGGAACTCGGCCGGAAACTCCGGCAACCAGGACTCCTAGGGTCATTAGAACAAGCGCTATACCCAGTTCCCAAGCATTGATATAGTCGCGGGGCTGCAGTAGGGTAGTCACCGGCAAAACCGAAGCCGCAAAGGCGTATATTAGCAGAATGATAGTCCAGACACCAGTAGCGGGAATGCCAAGTACTGGGGGCATAAGCAGGGGAAAACGCCAGCCGATTAGGATTGTCAGATACATAAGAATCACTGCGGCAATGTCGAAAAGCAGCAAACGATTAGCCAAACCGCGGCGATATACCAACCAGCCCAGAGTGACAGCAATAGGTATTTCTGACCAGACGGGAATGACTGCAGCGGGAAAGCGGTTGAAGATAAGAGCCATTACCAGACCGAATATGGCGATAACGACCCACAGAATAAGCATAACGATGAGGAAGAAAATGATTCGTACGCGGGGGCCAATAAGCTCCCCGGTAATGTCGGCGATGGAACGTCCCTGATTGCGCATGGAGACCACTAGTGCGCCGAAGTCGTGGACGCCACCCATCAGAATGGAGCCGAAGAACACCCAGATGAAGGCCGGAACCCAGCCCCAGATGACACCGATCGCCGGACCTACGATAGGGCCGGTACCGGCGATAGAGGTAAAATGGTGGCCAAAGATGATAATGCGTTTTGTCGGTACGTAGTCGCGGTTGTCGCGGAGCTCACTCGCGGGAACTTTCCTCGTCGGATCCAGCTTGAAAACGCGCCTGGCCAGAAAACGGCCATAAGTATTGTAGGCAAGAAGGTAGCCGGCGAATGTAGCGAGCATCAACAGGACCGTGGTCATGAGTGCTGAAGTATAAGGAGCGTCTGTTCGCGGTCAAGAAACAAGACAAGGCACTGCCCTCAGGGTAGCGACAGTGACTGTCTGAGACCTTATTTCGTAGCTACCCAAGTTGGCCGGATTCTTTCTTGCCCGATCATCGTCGCCTGAGACCGCGCCATGTCCTTATGCCACAGAACAGGACACTACTAGATGCTTCCAATACAGACCTGCTGGGGAAGCTGGTGAGGGGGAGAAGGACATTTTCGGGTATCTCATTGATTGGCCTGATGTTAACAGCGATAACCGCATACCGGCACGTAATACTCATGAGTATTACGACGGGCTTGCTTCCAGGTAGCGGTTTTCTAGAATTGTGTTAGTATGGCGAAGGCGCGCGTCCGCATCTGGAGCGTCAGTTTCGGGTGGAAGCTGATAGTTATTCTTCTTGCCGCATCTTTGACCCAACAGGCCCGGGCCTGGACCTGCGGCAGCATCGTTGACGCCAGGTTGTTCTTTTCTGGCTATCGTTCTTTCACAGCTCTCAGATACGGTTTTGGCGCAAAACCGCCGTGGGGGCTGGGAATTGGCGCTGCCTGGTATGAGTGTTTTGGCAACTACGGGCCTCCCTGGCAGATGCAGAATATTCCTCTTGTCAGCTCCTGGCTGAGATATGTTGGCTGCGTCCTGCCTCATGCCGGAGACGATGTGTCCGGCAATCTGCCTCTTACGCTGTATTATGTGCCCTTTGTAAGGAAAAACAGCAGAGGAATGGCGCAACTTGTAACTTATGCGTCGCTTACAGCCAACTATTGGTTGGCTGAGCCGGCTTACGCATATGCGAGTCTGGGCGCAGGCACAGAGCTAATCAGTTTGGAACTCGGCTGGTTGCGAACAGAATGGAAGGCGGAAGAAAATACGAAGCAGCAGATACAGTTCCGCGCGGGGTTGCATATAGGTGTAGGCTGGGTCTTCAGATGAGTTTTTCGTGTTGTAACGGATGAAGTACAGAGCCAGATTCTGGAAACCGGAAGGGACAATGGTCCGCTGCGAGCTATGCCCGAACTTCTGTCTGATTGCCGAAGGTAAGCGCGGCCGTTGCCTCGGACGAATGAATGTCGGTGGCGAACTCTGGGCCGTAAACTACGGTGAGACTGTTGCCCTGCATATGGACCCCATAGAAAAGAAACCTCTGTACCATTTCCTGCCCGGTTCGGTTGTTCTTTCTGTGGCAACCTATGGCTGCAATCTTCTTTGTCCATTCTGTCAGAACTGGGAGATATCCCAAAAGATAGCGCCTGCGAACTACATGGCACCAGAGGAACTCGTGGAAGCAGCGCTGGAGAACCGTTCTCCGGCTGTAGCCTTCACCTACACCGAGCCTTTGATATGGTTTGAGTACCTGATGGATGTCTGTCCCCTGTTACACCGGGCCGGCGTGAAGAATGTGCTGGTTACCAACGGTATGATAAACCCTGCTCCGCTAGATGAACTGCTGCCTCACATTGACGCTATGAATGTGGACCTCAAATCGATTCGACCCGAGTTCTACGCAACTTATGTCAAAGGGTCGCTTGCCGCGGTGCAGAATACCCTGCGTCGGGCGGCTAGACGGTGCCATTTGGAGATAACAAATCTGCTCATACCTGGTCGCAACGACACGGAAGCAGAACTTGCCGAACTGGTGGCGTTTGTAGAGAGCCTGGGCCGTACGGTTCCCCTGCATTTTTCCCGCTACTTTCCCAGACACAAGTCGAATGAGCCGGCTACGCCTGAGAGCACCTTGTTGGCGGCGGCCGAACTGGCCAGAAGCAGACTGTACTATGTCTATCTGGGAAATGTGTCTACGCCAGCCCGCTTTCGTGATACCTTCTGTCCAAGCTGTGGTAATCTCCTTGTCGAACGCAGCCATTATCGGGGCAGTGTGAAGGGCATAGAGGGGGGCAAATGTACTGTCTGCGACAGACCTGCCGATGTCGTGCTCTGAGAGAATATATCTGCGTAAGATTGGCTTGATTAGCACGAAAGCCATGTTATTATAGCGGCGCGATATGCGCGGGCGCTCACTGCGTGCGGGTGGCCGTTCTGTCGGCCTCTTGGTTCTGGCTGTGCTGATAGCCGGAATAAGCGGCAGTGTGGTTTCCTATCTTTTAGCCGGATTGTTTCCGTCTGGACCGGTGCGCGATTTCTTCTTCAAATCTCTTGATATAGGAATACCCGAATTCACCCTGGCCCTGGGATTTGCGCGCCTGACCTTGGGTTTCTCTTTTTCTGTTACTACGTTCGCTGTGATGCTTGTGGTTCTAGCTATTTATCTCTGGTATAAGTTCTAAAGACCTCTTAGGAAAAAAACGGGCGGCAGTGTTTGCCGCCCGTGGTTTTAGCTCGTCTGATCTAACGTTGGACTACCAGTTTTTCTGCCAGAACTGAGCCACCCGTTTCCATTCTTACCACATAGATGCCTGGAGTCAGAACCTCCGCACAGTTCCATACAGTTGCGTGCCTGCCGGGTGCAGTCGGACCGTCCAGCAAAGTACTTACCAGACGGCCGGCCCGGTCAAAAACCCTGATGCGCGTGCGGCCGGCTGCAGCTACCGTATAGTGGATGACGACTGCGTTCTGCGCTGGCTTGGGGTGTAGCCACAGTTGCGGTTCCAGCAATAGCTCAGATTCATTTGCGGCAATCTCTCCGTTTGCAGCCGACTGGCCGAGCTCTTCGGTCCAGGCCGGGTCGGCGGAAGGTTTGTACTCCCAGAATTCGTTTGAGTAAGAGCCTTTTAGACAGTAGATAGTGGAATCGACGGCTACCATGCTCGAGCCGCGCTTAATCTTCCGTTGCGGACCAGAGTAGGCCAGAGGTATATCCGTAAGCGGCACCCAGGAGTCTCTGGCGCCAAACTTGTAACCCCAGAGTTCCTGAGTATTTCCTCCCTTAAGCACCACCAGCCGACCATTAAGGTAGGCCATGGAGGCTCCGCTCTTTATACGTTTGCTGCGGGGACCGAGCAGACTGGCCTGATCAAGGGTGTCAACCCAGGTATTGGCCAGCGGCCAGTAGGCGAATATGTCAAGCGTGTTGGAACCCTTCATTACGTAGAGGAAACTGTCTCCGTCGAAAACCATATCAGAGCCGTAGCGGCACTTGGCAAAGGCGTTAGGCGGTGGCGAAGGAATATCCGCCGCAGCCGACCAGAGGTCTGTTCTTACATCATACCGGTACAAGTTGTTGCTGCCGTTTCCCGGTATGCAATAGACGGTTCCTTCCTGGCCATGATTGGGCACAAAGGCGAGCGCCGCTCCTTTCTTGGGCGGACGATAACTCCAGAGCTGTCCCAGATAGACCGGATTTTTGCTTTCCCAGGTATCCTTGGCGATGTCATAGCGATAGAAGTCGGTGCGTCCTCCTCCCTTGATGGCCCAGAGGGAGCCGAGCGTGCCGTGCAGAGGGTCAAAAGTAAGGTCACAGCCATCCTTGGCGCGACCGCCGGAAGGGGCTAAGGGCATGGGAGCAAGCGCTTCCCATTTTCTTGTGGACAAATCATAGCTCCACAGTTCGTTGGTGCCAGAACCCTTCATCGCATACAAACGTTTGGTGGTTGGAGCATAGGCGAGGGTGGCGTTCTTGATGCGGCGTCGGAACCATCCCGGAGGAATATCTTCCCGCTGGACCCACGGTGAGATAAAGAACACCGTGCTCAGCGCATCGTTGGAGTCGGCCACATCTCCCCGCATTTTTGTGGAACACACAGCTACATAAGTGCCGACCGAAAAATCATAAGGGGGAAAGGTAACAAGGGCGGAATCGCCGGGCTTCAGGCCGGGAATTTGAACCATAGCGTCGTAGGATCCGGTTGTGGGACGGATATGCAGGTAGGTTCTGATTGTATCCCTGATCGAGCCAAGATTGCGGATTTTCACTACCGGCGAGATACGGCCCGGAAATGCGAAACGTTCCGGCACCGACAGCTCCGACACTGCCGCGTCCTTGTACAGTTTGCTCAACCTGATGGCCCGGCCCGCAGTAAGGCGGTTCGCCAGACCATGCACAGAACTGCTCAGGGGAGCGCGACCATAGAGGTAGTTTAGGCCGTCTGTACCGTCGGCGTTCTCCAGACCTACTGAGGCGTAGCGTCCGCCGTCAAAAAGCAGATTGCCCGTCGTTACATCGGCATACTGGAACACGACAGCGCCATTTTCGTGCAAGGTCACCTCAAAACTGACGCGGTCGGAAGTGTTGGCGCCGGGCCGGACACGCCAGGCATCCTGCCAGATAACGGTAAAAGTGCGGTTGGGGGGAAGTCCCTGGTTTTTGAAATACACCTTGCCGCCACCATACTGAGAGCCAAAAGCAAAGTTGTCCCACCAGGGATAGATGCAACGGTTCGGCAGGGCGGGATTGGGCAAGGCAGAAGGCACCGATTCGTTTGTGCCCTGGTCCGCGCCCAAGGCCAACCAGCCGTTGGTGCACACGTACACAAAGTTGTACGAAGTGTCGTAGTAAGGGAAATCGAAACCGATAGGCACAAAGATGCGGGCTTCGTCTCCTGAGGCAATGGCCACATAGGCTCCAGAGGTATCAATCCAGTTGAAGGTAGGACCGTCGGTGGTGTCTGAATCGATCCAGCCATAGCCAAGCCCGCTGGTGCCGGTGTGGGCGCCCTTGATTATGTCCACCGTGAACCGTTTATCGTTGTTCTGATAGACTGTGTCGGGCCTTATTACCGGCATCACGCGAGTCTGCACTATTACCGAGCACCGTTCTGCGGCAGTAGGAACCCAGGGGCGAAAGCTGACTATCGTATCAGAAGAATTGGGCAAATTCTCTACCGCTACCGCATCGGCGTAGCGCAGGATACGCGGGGCACCGAAGATGGAGCAGGTAACGATGACATTCTGGGAGGTGCCCAGGGTGCTTATATTTTCTATCCGGGCGCGGGGGACAACAGGCCGGTCGAAGGGTCTCTGCACAAAGTCATACCAAGGTTCAGAGACATAAAGCGTACGGGCGTCAACCAGCGGGTCGCCCAGGGACTCATAATTCACACAAGCGCGGATCATGTAGTCGCCGGGCGGAGTATCGGCGAGCACGGTGCCGGCGCGATACTGCCATACTCGCGCCGGGTAGTTCAGGGTTTGGTCAATTCCCAGCTCCGGACACTCCGGCGGTTCGCCTACCTGCAGATAGAAAATGTAAAAGGTGCCGTCGGGAAAGGCCAGTGCCTCCCCGGTGTCTGCCAGGAATACCGAATTCCATCCGTCGTATCCAGTGAGAACTGCAGTCTTAAAATAGGGCTGAGGTTCGGGTCGGCCGCCCGCGTCTCGGTATATGGCCAACTGATACCTGCGGTGTGCAGGGTCAGGCGGACACCTTAGGTATACGTGGGCCGATTCCAGATAGACTGCTTGACCGCCCGGCGTATTGAACTTCACTCCCCAGCCGTAGTGACCCACTGGCCAGTCCAGATGCTGCGCAGCCAGGTCTGTGCAGTAAGATATTTTTTCCACGAAGCTCACGGTGAAATCTCTGCTGAGTGTGTCGTTAGCACGATTGTCGTCGTTTGGGGCCCAGCACCAGAATTTTATATGGTAGTCGCCTGCAAACAGACTATAGGGCGGCTCAAAGAATATGGTGGTATCCGGTCCTCCCGCTCGCAAATAGGGGATAGTGACGTTCCAGGTGAAAAGCGGGTTCATGGATTCGTCATACAACTCGCAAGTCAGAGGAACATCGACCTGGTCTGTACGTCCCCAATTGGCAAAGCTTGCGGCAGGAATCAATTCACCCGGAAGTATTGTGGTACGAGGCGTAATGATGCTACAACAGGCCACATCGTAATTCGGAATCGGGTCTCCCTCCAAGCGCACGTCATCGATACACCACCACTTGATATTAGCCAGGTCTCCGGAGAAAACCCAGGCCAGAATTACCGATGGTTTGTTCTCGGCCGCGGGCAGGGAGAAAATCTCCTTTACCGAGTCAACATTACGGTCGTGATAGTTGGCCAAGGTGATGAAGCTTGCACCCCCGTCAACCGAATAGCACAGCACAGCCGTGTAGGGACGGGATAGCTGGCGGTTGAAGAAAGTGGTTACGCGCAACCTGATATTGCGGAAACCGGAACAGTTTATAGGTTCTGTCAGCAAACTGTCGGGTGTTGAGTCAGGGTACAAGTTCCAGAATATGGCGGCGTAGCGGGTAGGATTCGAAAGCCAAGGAGAAGAACCCGCCTCTTTACGGTGCCAGTCGTCTGATCCTTCTGCTGGTCCAGTATGGAAAATGCGCCACCCGGGAGGAGGAGAGCCGGTCGTCCAGTTGGAATTGAAATCCTGCGACATGATGACCGCTCCGAGAATTGTGCTGCTTAGAAAAGCCAAACAAATAAATACGCTACGCATGCCATACTCCTTTCTTTGTATCAGACAGGGGTGTTATCATCAAAACCGGGCCGTCGCTCTGGTTTTTAGACAGAGAAGCGCCTTAGTAAAATTATAGAACGCGGCCTATCAGTGTCAACAATCGTCCCCCTGAACCGCACTACCTTGCGGGCGATGTTAGTCGGGTTTGTTTTGTCGTCGACATTCGTGGTACGGTAATTTGGGTGGAAACAGGACAGTTCGTACAGAGAGCAGGCACAGACGCGAAGTCAGTCTGCACTTTTGCAGATAACGCCGAATCTCATTGCGAACGGTTTTGTCACGCTTAGGATGCAGGGTTTCAGGGGCGCCGGGGGTCAGGTGAAGGTGTATGATGCAACAGGTCGGTGTGTACTGACTCGGCATCTGGCGGTTTACAACCGAGAGCCGGACATACCGCTCAACCTGTGGAAGTTGTCTGCGGGCCTGTACCTTGTGCAGCCGGACATTGCTGGTTTGACCGCTTCCCGAAGGCTGGTGGTGTATAAGTAGTTCGGAGAAGACAGAAACGGAAAACAGTAGCAGGCCTTTCTCGCGCGTTACTGCGCTGCACTGCGACGAGCACGAAGAAAGATTGGAGCTGCTTCGGGCGCAAAAAACGGCTTAGTCTGATCTGTCTTGTTTCTGCCTGCGTTTTCTGAGTTCTGCCTCAAAGCCGCGGTCGGTAGGGTGGTAGTACCTGCGACCTCTGAGGGGTTCAGGCATGTGTTCCTGCTCTACCTTAGCGTCCGGGAAGTCGTGGGCGTACTTGTAGCCTTTGCCGTACCCCAGACCTTTCATCAATTCAGTAGGCGCGTTACGCAGGTGCAGGGGCACAGGCAGGGTCTCGGTTTCCAAGGCGTCCCTTTCGGCGTTTTCATAGGCTACATAGAGTGCGTTTGACTTCGGGCAAAGAGCAAGGTACACGACTGCCTGAGCCAGAGCGGTGTTGCCTTCGGGCATTCCTATGAAATGCACTGCATCTTTAGCCGCATTGGCGATAAGTAGAGCGTTGGGCTGGGCCAGACCTATATCTTCAGACGCAAACCGCACCAGCCTGCGGGCGATGTATAAGGGGTCTTCGCCTGCCTCCAACATCCGGGCCAACCAATAAAGGGCCGCGTCCGGGTCTGAATCGCGCAGGGATTTGTGCAGGGCAGAAATGAGGTTGTAGTGCTGTTCGCCCGCCTTGTCGTAGAGCAGGAACTTGCGCTGGATGATGTCCTTTACCAGATTCAGGTCTATCGTTCGCTTACCTTCATTATCGGGTTCGGCCGCAGTGACCGCCAGCTCTAGCGCGGTGAGCGCAGAACGGGCATCGCCCTGAGAAATCATCGCTATGTATTCCAGGGCATCTTCCGCCACTCTAGCCTTGAATGCGGTCAGACCATTTTCAGAGGCGAGCGCCCGGTTCATCAGCATTTTCAGGTGTTCGGGTCTGAGTTGCTCAAGGACATATACGCGAGTGCGGGAAAGCAGGGGTGCTATGACTTCAAACGACGGGTTCTCGGTGGTAGCGCCGATGAGTACGATACGGCCGGATTCTACGTGAGGCAGGAAGGCGTCCTGCTGGGCTTTGTTGAAGCGGTGAATCTCGTCCACAAAAACAATAGTCTGTCTGCCATGATTTCGGCGTTCAAACTCGGCCCGTTTGACCACTTCTCGTATGTCAGCCACACCAGAGGTTACGGCGGAGAACTGAATGAAGTAGGCTTTGGTGTAGCGGGCAATGGTCAGAGCAAGAGTAGTCTTGCCTGAGCCTGGAGGTCCCCAAAATAGCATGGAGTGGAGTTCGCCTTTTTCAATCATGCGGCGCAGGGGTCTGTCTTTGCCCAGGAGATGATCCTGGCCGATAATCTCATCCAGCGTCTGCGGCCTCATTCTCTCCGCCAACGGAGTGGATAGGGGTCTATTGTCTAAAGTATGCTCCGAGGCAGAAGTGGCGGCGTCAGAAGCCGAGGACTGGTTTGTGGGAATGGAAGTTGGGTCGGACACAGGTCCATTATAGGCCCAGAACCGCTGGGTTGCAACCGATGTTGCCTTGACACTCCTGACGGGAGCTATAGAATCCCGCCGATGCTGGAAACTCTTCTGGGCAGGATATTTGGCACAAAAAATGAGCGCGAGCTGAAGAAGTTATGGCAGCGGGTGGCAGAGATAAATGCCGTCTATGAAAAGTTGAGTTCTCTTTCTGCCGCCGATCTGCCCAAGAAGACAGAGGAATTCGTGGCTCGCGTGCGCGATGGCGAACCACTCGACGACATTCTTCCGGAAGCCTTTGCCTGTGTGAAGCTGGCCTGCAAGCTGCTTGTTGGCAAGCAGTGGCCTGTAGCGGATGTGATGCAGACCTGGAATATGGTGCCATTTGACGTCCAGCTCATTGGAGGCATCGTGTTGCATCAGGGCAAGATTGCCGAGATGAGGACCGGCGAAGGCAAGACCCTGGTGGCCACGATGCCCTTGTACCTGAACGCGTTGGAAAAGAAGGGGTGCCACCTGGTTACGGTGAACGATTATCTGGCAAGGCGCGACCGGGAATGGATGGGTCCGGTTTATGAGTCTCTGGGGCTCACTGTTGGCGTCATTCAAATGGGTATGGAACCGGAAGAACGCAAACCGCAGTATATGGCTGACATCACCTACGGCACGAATAACGAATTCGGTTTCGACTACCTGCGGGATAATATGGTAGTACGGCTGCAGGATAAGGTGCAGCGTGGGCATCACTATGCCATAGTGGACGAGGTTGATTCCATCCTGATAGATGAAGCGAGAACCCCGCTTATCATCTCCGGTCCAGTGGAGACTACGGATAAGGGCTATGACCGTCTCACGCCTATGGTGCGCAAGCTGTTCGGTCAGCAGTCCCTGCTTGTAAATCGTATTGTTGAGGAAGGTGAGAAACTCTGGGCCGAGGGCAAGGAAGCGGAGGCAGCGGTGAAGTTTCTGCAGGCCAGAAGAGGTGCTCCTAAGCATAAGCGGCTGGCCAAGGTAGAACGGCAGGAGGGCGTGAAGAAGCTGATAGACAAAACCGAACTTGATTTCATGCGGGAAAAGCGTCTACATGAACTGGATAGGGAACTATACTTTACCATAGACGAAAAAAGTCATGCTGTCGCCCTGACAGATAAGGGACGTCAGGCTTTGGCACCGGACGACCCGGATATGTTTGTGACCCCCGACCTTTCGGAAGAGCTGGGACGGATTGATGCTGATCGGAACCTGACGCCAAAAGAGAAAGTATATGCGCGCGAGAAGGCGTATCAACGTTATGCCGAGAAGTCTGAAATGCTTTCCAACCTGCAGGCACTGCTCAAGGCTTTCTCCCTGTTCGAAAAGGACGTGGATTATGTGGTACAGGATGGCAAGGTTATCATCGTGGACGAGTTCACGGGCAGGCTGATGCCCGGCCGCAGGTATTCAGACGGATTGCACGGCGCCCTGGAAGCCAAGGAAAATGTGCAGGTTCAGGGAGAAACTCAGACTTTTGCTACCATAACCTTGCAGAATTACTTTCGTATGTATAAGAAACTGGCGGGTATGACAGGGACAGCCGTTACTTCCGCCACCGAGTTCTATTCCACATACAAACTGGACGTGGTTTCCATACCTACCAATGAGCCGGTGAGGCGCATTGACTACCCGGATGTTGTGTACAAGACTAAGAGGGCCAAATATGATGCGGTTATAGCTGAAATTGAGAAATGGCATAAGCTTGGCAGGCCGATTCTGGTTGGCACCACCTCGGTGGAAGTTTCGGAGGTCATCTCCCGTATGCTGAGGCGGGCAGGCATCAACCACCAAGTGTTGAACGCGAAGTATCACCAGCAGGAAGCAGAGATTATCGCCCGGGCCGGTCAGATGGGAGCCGTAACTATCGCCACGAATATGGCTGGTCGCGGTACCGACATCAAGCTGGGGCCCGGTGTGGTGAAGGGAGAGGGTTGTTATTTGGTGAAGCCAAGTGGTCGTCCCTGTCAGTACTGGGAAGAACAGCCCGGCCGGTGTAACCGCGAGGTGCCGTGCGGATTGTACATCATCGGTACAGAACGACATGAGGCGAGAAGGATTGACGACCAGTTGCGGGGGAGAAGCGGAAGGCAGGGAGATCCGGGGTCTTCGCGCTTTTTCCTCTCGCTTGAGGATGACCTGATGCGTCTTTTCGGTTCAGAACGGGTGGCGGCAATAATGGACCGCTTCGGCGCCGCTGAGGACGAACCTATGGAACATCCGCTGGTTACCAAAGCTATTCAAAATGCGCAGAAGCGGGTGGAAATGCGAAATGCAGAAATCAGACGCCATCTGCTGGAGTATGATGATGTTATGAACCGGCAGCGTGAGGTTGTTTACACTCTGCGCGATGCCATTATGGCCGCACCTGCTGGCGCGCCGGACTCAGAAGATAAACCCCGTTCTGCTCTAGATGGGACCGCTGCTTTGCAGGCGGAAGCAGCAATAACACAGACCGATTCTGGCATGCAACCGGTTCGGGATTTAAAGTCAATTTATCAGGAAATGGCGGCAGGTCTGATAGACTCCCTGGTCAGAAAATACGCCTCGTCTCGCTACGCGGAGGACTGGGACTGGGATGGTATTGTTGGTGAATTCGGCCTGGTTTTTCTCGCTGACATACAACTTGCGCCCGAGCAGCGCAGGTTTCAGAAACAGGAAACCCTAACGCAGCTATTGACAGAGGTGGCTTTCCGTCGTTATGATGAGCGTCGGGAGGAGCTGGGGGAGGTGTTGTTTGCGGACCTGTGCCGTTATGTTTTCCTGCGCACGCTGGACGCGAAATGGCGGGAACACCTGTACGCGCTGGATATGGTGCGTGAAGGTATCGGGCTCCAGGCATACGGCCAGAAGGACCCGCTGGTTGAGTACAAACAGGAGTCCTTCCGGATGTTCGAGGAAATGATGGCCGAATTCCGCCAGGAAGCCCTATCCTTATTGTTCCGTGCTCAGGTGCAGGTGGCGGATAATGCACGACGGCAGTCGCCGCGTCGTGTTATACGTGCCTATAAACCTGCGACAGACGGAAAGAGCACTCAGGCGGCAGCACAACCTGCTCCGGTCCGTCGTACAGAGGCAAAGGTGGGACGGAACGACCCGTGTCCGTGCGGTTCGGGTAAGAAGTATAAGAAGTGTTGTGGACGACAAACTTAAAGGAGTAAGCGTAAACGAGTATCGAATCTGACGAGAGGAACAAAGAAACGCCGACCCACATCGGGTGGCACTAACCAGTAGAGGAGGTACGATGGCTCAAGGAAATAAGAGCCGGATAATAGTCTGGACGATAGTAGGTATCCTAGTAGTCGCCGCGGTTATCTTTCTGGTTGTAGCCCGTAGAGGGGCGACGGTGACCGCTCGGTTTGCCGCTGATGACGCTGCCAAGTACGTGGAAAGAACAACCAGGCGACTTGAGAAGATGGCCGCAGAGGCAACGGACTTCAGAGCTCAGTTTGGAACCGACCCAGCTTTTGCCCAGTTTGACAGTATTATGGAACTGGCCCGGGCCGGTTTGCAGGAAATGCAGAGCATAACTGACGAAAAGTTGTTGGAGGATAAGCGCAAGGAGATTGAAGGCTATCGTAATGCCCTACAGGACCTTCTGAGACCCTTCAAGAAAAAGTAGTAGCTCGCGCAGCTTTGGCACGTCCTTGCGGCGGAAGTGATTGGCTTCCGCCGCAAGACTTTAAACGCTTGACCGTCGGTGTAGTGCATATATACTGGGTAATGTGACAATAGATAGGATGGGCAGGATGTTTGTCAGGAGGTAAGGTGAAGGCCAGAATCATTCTTTGGAGTGTCGTCGGGCTTCTTGTAATTTTGGGAATTGTGCTGATAGTAGCGACGTCGGGAAGACGTCCGACGGTACGCAAGACCTTAGAAAGCGTTCAGCTGCACGCAGACAGGACCTACCGTCAGCTGGAGCGTATCCGCGTGAGTGTTGACAGTTTACGTGCCAGCGCACAAAGCAGCCCGGATATGGCTCAGAAGTTGGAAGAGTTTGATCGTCTGGTGGCAGCTGCAAAGGAGAAGTTGGAGCAGGTCAAGTCCGCAACGACTGTGCGTGACGCAGAAAACTGGCTCCGGGAAGCAAAAGAATTGGTACGTCAGGCTCGCCGAAAATCTGAGCTAATTGGTGGTACACATCCGCTGCGCAGCAAATAGCGTTATTGTGGACTGGCACCTCTAAATCAAGGCCAGCGATAGGCTAGACGAGCAGAAGGGGGCCAACCGAAAAAATTTTCTGCAGTCTCTTCCATCAATTGGAAAAGAAGAGAACGAAGCCTGGGACGAGGTTTTATCAATTTTGGTTCGCCCCTCATCCCGCACAGATTGGCCGCGATGCGTTTGGCGTGTTCAAATGTGCCCAGACTGTCAATGAGGCCATAGGCTTGTGCTTGGCGTCCGGTCAGGATTCTTCCGTCAGCCACCGGTCTCAAGCTGTCCAGAGGTATCTTGCGTTCTTCGCTTACAATCTGGAGAAACTGGTCATAAACGTCGGAAACCACAGATTGAAGAAGCGCTTTCTCAGTCTCTGTCATTGGTCGAAAAGGGGAACCGATATCTTTATGCTCAGCGGATTTCACCACCGCCACGTCCAGCCCCAGCTTCTCCATCAGCCCTTTGACTACGGGAAACTCCATGATTACTCCGATAGAACCGGTCAGTGTGCCAGGGTTGGCCACTATGACGTTGGCTGGGCAGGAAACGTAGTAACCGCCCGAAGCAGCCAGAGTTCCCATAGAAACAACCACGGGCTTACCTGATTTGCGCACTCGTTTCAGTTCCGCATAAATTTCGTGTGAAGGAGTTACCGCGCCTCCAGGACTGTCCACACGAATTAGCAGCCCCTTCACCAGCGGGTTGCGTTCCAGCGAGCGAAGGTCGCGGATAAATTGTCTGGAATCTGAGATGGTACCTTTGACCTCCAGGTAACCTAGGCCGGTCCCCAAGCTGCCCCAGGAAGAATCCTGTCCCCTAATTCCTGAAACTATAAGTGCCCCAATGACAAAAAGGGGAAAGACGACCAGACTGCCAACAAGCGCAGCTATCAGAACAAGGATGCCTTTGCGGCTCATAAAGGTATGGGCCCAAGTGGATTCGAACCACTGACCCCTGCGTTATCAGCACAGTGCTCTACCACCTGAGCTATGGGCCCGTCAAACCACTCGTCAGCCAGGAGTATAAAACCTCTGTGGCTTTGTATCCCGTCACCTGGGAGAATAATAGAGAAAAGAACGCTTGGGTCAAGTTGCTCTGCGTCGGCGTATGCGAAGCTTGGCGGTGAAGACAAGCTCAGAGTCGAATAGGCGTGCGGCCGCCAGGATACAGGCTGCGGCGAAGACCGCCATATACCCGAAACCAACAAAGACAATGGAAGTCTGGCCAAGAAACAGGGCTCGCGGGGCAAGGAACGGGTAGGAGAACGGTATGGCATAAATCAGGAAGCGCAACGGAGCGGCCACAGTGGCTACATCAAAGAACATCGTGAAGAGGTAAGGAATCAGTACTAGAATCATTACTGGCGTTATGAACATTTGAGCACTTTTTGCATCTTCTGCAAATACAGCTAGCAAGGTAGCAAGCGAAAGCGCAGCCAGAACAGCAAGAAAGAGTGAGCATCCTATTAGAAGGAGCGATATCGGGTTGAATCCGATGTGGAGGCTGAATGGATTAATTCCCGCCGCCCCGCCCGCCGTATATCCGGCAAACGAACCCATATACCATATCATTCCGCCCATAACAATGCCTGCCACTATCAGAGCTATCAGGGATGCTCCTAGCATCTTCCCGATTACGATGCTGGTGTGCCTAATGGGAACGGTAAGCAGGGTTTCTAGGGTCTTGTTCTCTTTCTCCTGTCCGATAGAGGCGGCCACCATCTGGCTGGAGTAAATGATGACTAGTAGGAGGATGATGGGAATCATCATGGTTTGAGAAAACACATGGTTCTGGAGGGTTTGGGGAGAGCCTGGCACAACTCGGTCGCGCAGAACTACATATTCCCTTGCTCGCAGAGGAGTCTGGAGATTGGCGGAATTGACCGTCGGGTAGGCCTGCTCTAGATATTTTTGAACCAATAGCTGGTTTGCGCGACCAAGTCTGGCCTGCACTTCGAATCCTTTCATGGCCTGAGTTACCGAGAATCCTTGGAGGAAATTGAAAACACTGAGTTCGACAGTGGAATAATTCTTCAATCTGTCTGACAAACCTTGGGGTATGAGCACAACCCAGCTGGCGTTGATTCTGGCTGCCAGATTAAACAAGGAGTCCGGGTTGGACTGGGCTACCAGAATGGCAACTTGATCCTCCGCTATGATTTGGGTTAGTTCCCGTGATAAGTCAGACTGATCCAGGTCGGATATCATGAATTTCTGCGGAGTCTGATTGCGACGTCGCTCCGAACGTATGGCCTGACCCAGAAAGGCAAACACCACGGTCATTGCTACAAGCGGAACCAACATCTGGCGCGTGAGTAGTTCCTTTGCCTCCTTGATTACAATGGTAGCTATGTTTCTCATTTTGTCGCCGCCAGAAAAACCTCTTCTAGGTTACGAGCCCTGTAGCGAGTCTTGAGCTCTTCTGGTGTACCTTTTGCCACTATGCGACCCCGGTTGATTAGGGCGACACGGTCAGAAAGGAATTCCACCTCGAGCATGTTATGTGATGACAGAAGCACTGCGGTTCCTCTGGCTACAAAGTCACGGATACAGCTGCGAATCTCCATTGCGTTGGCCACATCCAGGCCCGAAGTAGGCTCGTCCAGTATAGCAAGTTTTGGTTCACTCATGAGGGAGCGTGCCAGAAGCAGTTTGCGTGTCATGCCCTTGCTATAGGTTCGAACTTTGTCCCGTAGCCGCTCCCCCAAAGCAGCAATCTCTGCTGCACGGGCAACCATGCTATCGCGAGTTTGTGCGTCTTTCGTGTAGAAAGTAGCCATGAAACGTAGGTAGTCATACCCAGAGAGGTTCTTGTATGCCCCGGCTTCTTCGGGTAGATAGCTAATGATCTTTCGTACTTCGTCAGAAGCACGAACTACGTCGTATCCTAGGATGGTTACCGTTCCTGAGGTTGGACGAAGCAAAGTAGCAATGATGCGTAGTGTGGTAGTCTTGCCTGAACCATTAGGGCCGATAAGTCCGTAAACCTCACCCAGTCTCACCTGGAATGAAATACGCTGCAACGCCTGTACGTGTCCGTAATTGCGGCTTAAGTTTTCTACAATGCAGGCCGTCATTCTTACCGGGGTCTGAGACGGGGTCCCTGGGGTGTGTCTTCTACCGTCCAGCCGAGACTGGCTATTTCATTTCTGAGTCGGTCTGCATCAGCCCAGTTTTTGGCTGTGCGTGCTGCCTCTCTTTTTTCCACCAGCTCTTGTACCTCTCTTGGAACCGTCGGGATGGAGGAGATTAGCTTGTCTAAGCCCAGTCCTAGAACCCGATCAAACTCCATGAGTGTCACGCAAGCTCTCTGGTCCTGCCGCTGGTTGGCTTCTCGTATCATACCCCACAGTACTGCGAGGGCTTGAGGGATATTCAGGTCGTCTGCTATCGCTTCCTTAAATTCCTCTTTGTATTTCTGCGTCCAGTCTTCCGTAGTTGTCTGCCGAGGCCAGTTCTGGGCTGTGCGAATAAAATCCGTCAGCCCCCGCAGAGCATTCCGGGCGGCGGTCAGTGATTCTGTGGTAAAATTCAGTGGCGTTCTGTAGAGTGCGGTATGACACAAGTAGCGAAAAGCGATTGGATCATATCCTTGCTGTTGCAACTCGGATATGGTAATCAGATTACCCTCAGATTTTCCCATGCGTTTGTCCCCAAGCTGAAGGAAAGCGTTGTGCATCCAATAGCGAACCACTTCGCGGCCATAGGCAGCGTAGTTCTGAGCTCGCTCATTGGTATGGTGGATGGGTATGTGGTCAATACCCCCTGTGTGAATGTCGAACTCGGTACCTAGGTATTTGATAGACATGGCGGAACACTCCAGGTGCCACCCCGGAAACCCTCGTCCCCAGGGCGAGTCCCATTGCATAAGATGATTGGGCTGATTTGTTATCCAGAGAGCAAAGTCCCATGGCTGTCTACGCTCTGGGTCAACTTCTACCCGGAATCCGGCTTGCTGCTCCTTCAGATTAAGACGACCCAGACGCCAGTAGTCCTCATATTTTGCAGTGTCGAAGATCAGTCCCACATTGGTGCGGTAGGTGAAACCATTGGCTTCTATTCGTTTGACCAGTTCAATCATCTCTGGGATGTGTTCAGTGGCGCGGCAAACTATGTGAGGGCGCAGTATGTTCAATTTTTCCGCATCCTCAAAGAATGCCTTTTCGTAGAACCGGGCAATTTCCTCGGGCGTTTTGCCCTCGCGCCTAGCGCCCTTTTCCAGTTTGTCCTCACCGGTGTCCTCATCAGAAGTCAGGTGACCTACATCAGTAATGTTCATTACGTGCTTGACCCGGTAACCCAGATATTCCAATACTCGACGCAGAGTATCGGCAAATACATACGCGCGAAAGTTTCCGATATGGGCGTACATATAGACAGTTGGACCACAGGTGTATATGCCGACTTTTCCAGGCTCAACAGGGGTGAAATCCTGTTTCTGGCGGGTCAGCGTATTATATAGTTTCATCCTGGCGGATTCTACTCTCAGCGGATTAATTAGTCAAAGGCGTTTTTGCTCCCGCGAGCTTCTTACCCTTAGCTTGACGCCATCTTTTGAAGCCTTATCCTAATGGCACGCAAGTTATGAGTACTTTCCTTCTGTTTTTTTTGACTCTTTGTGTGCTTGCCTGTCTTTTGACACTGTTTCTCTTACTCACTCGTCTGAGTAAACGGGCCGAGGATTCTGTGGGCCTCCAGATGCTACAGCAGCAGCTAGAGGCCCTGCGTGAGCAAACCACACAGGCTCTAACCAGCAATACCCTGACCGTGAACCAGCAGCTGTCGACAGTTACTAATCAGGTGAACCAACGCTTAGAAGCACTCGACCGCCGTCTTGAGTCCACGACAGGTAATATTGGCGAAAGGCTTGATAATGCTGCCCGGATAGTGAAGGAAGTTTCTACCAGCTTGGGCGAGTTGTCTCAGGCAACAGGGAGAGTAATAGAGGTAGGCCAGAACATTGCCTCCCTTCAGGACATATTGCGTACACCAAAGCTGCGTGGCGAGTTCGGAGAGTTGTTCCTTGAAAATCTGTTGCGTCAGGTTGTGCCTAACCACTACGAGACTCAATACCGTTTTCGGTCAGGGGAAAGAGTTGACGCAGTGGTGAAAGTTGGGGCAAGGCTGGTCCCTATAGATTCAAAATTCCCGATGGAGAATTTTCAGCGTATGATGTCGGCTCACACGGACGAAGAACGCAAATACGCACGCAAACAGTTCTTGAACGTCGTGCGTAAGCACATAGACGCCATTGCTGCCAAGTACATCAAGCCGGACGAGGGAACCTTCGATTTTGCTCTCATGTATACACTGGCCGAGAACGTGTATTATGAGATTATTGTCAGACCCAATACAGATGAAGAGAGTATTTGCGAATACGCCTTGTCCCGTCGCGTAATTCCAGTCTCACCAAGTACGCTATTTGCCAACCTGCAGACCATCGTTCTCGGCCTGCGCGGACTCCAGGTGGAAAAGGAAGCGCAGGAGATTCTGGACCGCCTGCAGCGGCTTGCCCAAGACTTCGGGAGATTCCGAGAGGAGTTCGAAGTACTGGGAAACCACCTGAAAAACGCCCGCAACAAGTACGAAGATGCAGCAAGACGCCTGGGTTGGTTTGAGGATAAGCTAGTCATTCAGGTCGGCAAAAACAGGGAACAGACGTAGCTGACCTTAAAGCACCACAGTACTGTTACTGACGTAGCGTCCTCTGACAGTCCTGAAGAAGTCAGGGGCTTGTACTCGGACAGCAGTTATTTTGCCGCTAGAAGCTGTCGGCGACGTCAGAAATGCGTACTTCTTCACAAATCATGTATTCGGGAACACTGATAGCTGTTGGTTCACGACGGTCGTAAGTGCTGGAAACATTCACCGGCACGGAGTGCGAAGAAATGGCGATTACGTGGTTAAAGACCCAGGGAATGGTGTCTGTTACCCGTGTAGAGAAGAGAGGAGCCGCGAACTCTCCCTGCTCGATGCGCATCGCGTTGAAACGGGACGAACCAGTGAACAAGCCCTTGGTCGGATCGGGCATGTGAATGTAGTGCAGGTGAGGAATATACAGCGCATTCTCAGCAAGTTTCTTGCCGGCTTCTAATCCGGGAGGGGCATTCCCTGTAACAAGAACGAAATCAGCGTTGCCGACATCGTGGCCGGTACGCTCTTTCCCGTATTTTGCGGCGGTGGCTGCATCGTACATGACACCGGCAAAAATGCCCTTGTCTGCCAGAACAAATGGTCTCCTGCGTACTCCCGTGAAGTCAAAAGGCATGCCGAATACGTCCGGGTGCGTGGGATCATCCACAATTGAAATCGTGTCAGCAAATATCTTGTCCCCGAACTTGTTGTTGGAAGTGAAAGCACGCTTTTCTTCATATCCGCGCCCGAGGAAGCCTGACCATACCGCCAACATTACCAGTTCGCTTATGGCCTGAGGGCCAAAGAGTACTCTTTGGCGCCCAACCGGGGTTTTGTAGCCTGGATTCTTTTCATATACGGGCAGACGCGAAGAGAATTCAGCTATAATATCATCTGCGCTTTCCGTGCCTGCTCGTTTTGCCGTGCGTTCTATCTGCAGTTCCCACTTCTTCTCCTTTTCTTTTAGCACCAGCGCAAGCCTAGAGTCCGTAAGACGACGGTAGGCTTCCTTGTCATTGGCAGTCGTTACATAGTACATCTCGGTAGCCCCCGACGACCAAGAACCGGAGAAGTCATACTTGCCCATGGGTTGCAGAGAACTTATAACTTTCTGACAAAGCCTGGTTTTATGTTCAGGGGGGAGGTTCTCTAGGAGAGGGTCGAAGCCGGTAGAATCATCTACCGATTCCTCGACTGTGCCAAATATAGGTTCGTAGTCCTTGGGCAGAGCAGCACGGCAGTTCTCCGTGGCCCGCTGCAACACGTTTTTCAACTGGTCCAAGGAGGTTATGTCTGCAAGCACGCCAAAGCTGCCTACCCGGCGTCCGTCTTGTACTCGAATGTTGAGTCGAGTTAGCTCCTCATAGGTAGAGAGGGCAACCGAAGAATTACCTAGCCGTATAAGGCTGGACTTCTCGCGATGCAGGATGAATTCAGCATTCTGCCCTTGTTTTCTGGCATAGTCGCGACAGCTCAGTATCAGTTCGCGGACCCTGTTTTCCAACATTGTTCTACTCCTTTTCTCCGGTTTGAACGTTGGCAAAACGCATTACGGGGATACCATGGCCCAATTCCATGATCTGATTAGGCTCGCCTTTACCGCAGTTTGGCACCTGTTGCAGGCGCCAGGTGGAAGCGTCTCCGACCATGTCCAAAGAGTTCCAGAACTCCAGAGTATGTCCCTGGTATGTAGGGTTCTTGTAGACTCGTGTTCGCCTGCCGTTTTTGACCTCCCAAGCGATCTCGGTGGCAAAGTGAAAGTGTTCGCGATTAGACCCGATGGACCAAGAAACTGGCACGTCCAGTATGATGCCGTCTTCTGTGGCCTCGACAATATCTTCGAGTGTACCGTCTGAACCGGGATCGATGTTGACATTGGTCATCCGGTCTATGGGAGTGCGATAGAAAGAAGTGGCACGGGCAGCAGTACCTGATTCGTGGAGTATGGTCCGTCCCGCCAGCGCATTTGCCTCTGCCAGATCGGCCCGAGAGGAAAGTACATTGACCAGGATGCCTTTTTCTATGAGGAGGTAGTCTCGTTGGGTAGACCCCTCGTCGTCATACCCGAAGGTCCCGGGCGAATTAGGAACTATGCCAGCCCGGCAGTTCAATTTTTCTGAACCATAGCGCAGTTTACCTATATGTTCCAAGCGCACGTGCGACCCTCCAGCAAAAGAAAGCTCGTAGCCAAGAATACGGTCTAGCTCCAAGGCGTGACCGATAGTCTCGTGCACCTGTAGAAATCCCTGGCCAGGCAGCAGTATCACATGCCGACGGCCAGGTGGCAGAGGTTCTGCAGCTACAATTAAAGCCAATTCCTCTTTTAGTCTTTCCGCATGAGCCGTAAACCATTCTGCCTGCTCCAACCACTCCCAGCCGCGACCGCCTGTTCCGTCGCCGTGTAACTCCATACTGCGGCGCTGAGTGCGACCGTCTCTATCCGGAGCCATTACGGTCATATCGGCGAATGTATTCAGTACCTGTCTCTCCACCTCGCTACCTTCGCTATTCCAATAGAATATCTTGCCGCGTTGAAAGTACAGCCATATGTAGCGATGAGCGACTGTATTAGACTTAAGCCGTTCATCCAAGGCTTTGAGAAAGTCCAGTTTTTCAGACAAAGGGACGGCAAAAGGATCGCGCCGGACTGGTGGACGGTACCGACCACTTACGGCCGGCGCCGGCCACATGGTTTTGGGAAAACCTGGCAACAAGGCGGCTGCTTCTGCATTGGCAAGTGCTCGGTCGAAACAGTCGGGGACACGAGTCAAGTCGGCCGTAGCCGCAAATCCCCAAGCTCCGTTTTTGAGTACTCGTACACCTATGCCTTTTTCGTAATTGCCCTCGTTTGCCTCTAGATCGCCATCATAGAGTACAAGTTGCTCGGAAGAGTCTTCGTCATAATAACGGGCATCAGCAAAGCAGCAGCCGGACTTTGCCATGCGGTCCAACTGCGACTTTACCAAGCTGGCAAGAGTAGTGATTTGCTGATACAAGTTTGCTCCTGGTTTGCTTAATCTACAAATATACATCATATTATGCCCTGCAGAAAGCAAAAAGCAAGCCTTGCTTGACAGACGGTACGGCCCGAATAGATTGTAGCTGAGGAAGACTTGAACAGTCAGCGCCCCGGTTTCCTTCTAACCCCAGCTCTGCTGGGGCTGGCTCTGCTAATGAGTGCCTGCGCCTACTACAATACATTCTACAACGCCAAAAGCTACTATCGCGACGGAGTCAATCTAATTGCCCAAAAACAGGTCAGCAAAGCCAAACCTAAGTTTGAAAAGACAATCGAAAAATCTGCCCGCGTAATTTCCAACTGGCCCCGTTCGGCTTGGGTAGATGATGCTACTTACCTTATCGGGATGAGTTACTATCATCTGGGACAGTACGGCCGGGCCGCTAGACAGTTCGAGCAGCTTTCTCTGGCCTTTCCGCGCTCGCCGTTGGTGCCGCACGCAGAGTTACAGCGGGGTCTGGCGCTCTTCAGGGATGGAGAGTACGGCCTAGCTTTGGTAGTGCTGGAGAATCTGCGCCACCGTTACCCGCGTATGGCTGATGCTGCTGCGTACCATGTAGCGGCTTCTTACTACGATCGAGAGGATTATACCCGCGCTGTTGATTCTTTGGCAGCTTTCGTACAACACTACCCTCGTTCCCGTTATGTCCCCCTAGCTACAGAGCAGCTTGCAGCTTCGTGTATGCGGCTCAGACGCTGGGAGCAAGCGGAATACTGGTACCGTCGTCTGGTGCAGATTGCACGCGACCCGAAGCAACAAATTTCTGCGCGACTTGAATTGGCAGAGGCAATGTTGGAGCAGGCAAAGTACGATATTGCTGCCGAGCAGGCTAAGCAGATTCTGGGACGGTATCGAGATTTAGACGACCGCGCCCGGCTGATCTTAGGGAAAGCCGAATACGAGCAGGGGAAGCATAAACAGGCCTTGGAGACGTGGTCACGAATAAGAAGCAGCAGTGACTTTGGAGCCGAAGCGTTTTTCCGGATTGGCAGACACTATGAGGAACGCGGTGATTTTGTGAGGGCAAGAGCGTACTATGACACCGCCAAGACTCGACGGGCTGACTCTGACTATGGTATGCTGGCGGTGAAAAGGCTGGCGCTGCTTGATGCAGTTGCGGGCGGGGACCTCACTGGCAGGTCTTCCGCCAAGGCCAGGTTTCTGCTGGCGGAGGTCCACAACCTGAATCTGGGAGACTATGATGGGGCCATGCAGTTGTATCAGTCTATCTACGATTCGTTTCCCGATACGGACTGGGCGCCCAAAGCTCTGCTGGCTAACGCGTGGATACTGAGAAAAGTAAAGGCGGACAGCGGCAGCGCGGCCTTACTGTTGAAGAAGATAATCGCCGAGTACCCAGACACAGAATATGCGGACGAGGCCAGACGCTGGATGGGTCTTCCGGTACCGAAACGCGTAGCCGCGCCGTCAAAACAGACGATACCTGCTGAGTCTGCTGGTTCTGGGCTTGGGTCTGAACCGCAACGTATTTCCAATTCCGAGACTAACAAACAAGAACCAAATACGTTGTTTCCCCAAATGCCGGACAAATTTCTAACACCTGAGTCCACAGAAGCTGAACCTGACTCCATTGACTAAGCTTTTACTGCGTTGAACCGACCACGTAGATTTGTAGTTCCGATTGTTGCTCGCAAGTGGCTTACTGACAGAATAATTTCTCTGTGGGTTGAGGCTGCGGAAGTTGCTGCACTGGCCAAACCAGGGCAGTTCGTCGGACTGACTGTACCACTTTCCGGTGTGCTTCTGCGCAGGCCGATTTCTATTGCGGATGTTACATCCAACAGGATCCGTTTGATTTTTCAGATTGTCGGCCGTGGTACCGCACACCTCAGTCTTCTGCAAGTGGGAGATAGGGTGGATGTGCTGGGTCCACTGGGTCGACCGATTCCTCTGCGTCTGGTGCGTCGTCCAGCAACCGCTTCATTGTGGCCGGTGCTGTGTGGAGGTGGTGTTGGGGCTGCACCGCTTCTTTTCCTCGCACGCAAACTGAGGCTAGGGGCAAGATTGAAAGTATTCCTCGGTGCCAGGACCAATAATTGCTTGATACTGCTCAAGGAATTTAGGGGTCTTGGTGCCCAAGTGGAAGTGGCGACAGACGACGGAAGTGCAGGGTATCATGGAAGCGTGACACAACTGCTAGAGTCGAAGATAACGCACGACCGAGTTTCAGCGGTGTTCGCCTGCGGACCCAGGTTGATGTTGCGTCAACTGGTAAAGGTTGTTGAACCACTCCCGGTATGGGGATTTGTGGAGGAGAGAATGGGATGCGGAACCGGTATCTGTTACTGCTGCGCCTTACCCCGTAACGGTGGAGGATATGTGCGGTTCTGTCAGGAGGGGCCGGTAGTGATGCTAAACGATGTAGAACTGTGAACGCGAACTACAGGCCTAGAGACGGCGTGGCGGTCCAAAGTGGCAAGTTTGCAGTAACGGTGGGTAGCACTACTTTCTCTAATCCTGTCCTTGCCGCATCAGGAACTTGGGAGTTCGGGCTGAGGTTTAAGAGGGTCTCTAACCAGCTGGGTGGCATTGTGACCAAGGGTATTACACTAAGACCGCTTGATGGTAATCCGCCACCCAGGATTTATGAATTTCCTGGCGGAATTATAAATTCCGTCGGCCTCGAAAATCCGGGGTTAGAAACGTTTCGTCGTCAGTTTCTTCCGCGAATGTCTCGGCTTAAGTGCAGGATAATAGTAAACTTGGCAGGTTTTGCTCCGGAGGAGTATGAGAAACTTGTCGCCAGCTTGGAAGAAGAAGAAAAGATTGAAGGTTTTGAGTTGAATGTTTCGTGTCCTAATGTAAAAGGGGGGGGAAGCGTGTTTGGCCAGAGTCCGCGTCTGGTGGCTAGAATTACGGCCCTTGCGAGGAAGCGAACGCGAAAAACACTTTTCGTCAAGCTAACTGGCAACTTCGTCGATCCTGCCAAAACAGCTAGAGTAGCTGAAGCAGAGGGAGCAGATGCAGTTACGGTCCTGAATACGCTCTTTGGTTTGGCTCTCGACGAGCTAGGCAGACCTTTTCTGGGGGGGAAAACAGGAGGAATCTCCGGGCCTGCGATTAAACCATTTGCTCTTTACTGTGTCGACAGAGTTGCACGGACAGTGCGTATTCCTGTCGTTGGGTGTGGTGGAATAATGAGCGGTCGGGACGCCCTCGACTTTCTCAACGCTGGCGCAACTCTGGTACAGGTAGGCACTGCCAATCTGGTGAATCCAGAGGCGCCATTGGATGTGTGGCGTGAACTAAGGGCGCTACTGGAAAGAAGAGAAGCCCAATCTGTACGCCCGCCCGAGAAAAAAGAGGAGGCACGATGACCAGACTAGCATTGGCCCTGAACGTAGGCAAGCCGGACTTAGCTCTGCAATTGCTAGATCGCATCGGAAATCAGGTCGATTGCTACAAACTGCAGATGGACCTTTTTGGCAGAGCCGGACCGGACCTAGTACGTGAGTTTGTCAAGAGAGGAGCGTCCGTTTTTCTTGACCTCAAATTTCACGACATACCATCGGTTGTAGCCAATTCGGTAAGTGCAGCCGCAGAACTGCAGGTTTCGCTTCTTACTATACATGCCTGTGGCGGTGAGCCGATGATACGGGCTGCGGTAGATGCTGCTCATAAGGCAGAGGGCCGGAGACCGTTGATTTTAGCGGTTACGGTTTTAACCAGTCTAAGTGCAGCCGACTTACGCGAAACGTTCGGTTCAACAGACAGTGTGCAGGAAAGGGCACTGGCTCTGGCCTGCCTAGCGAAAAAGGCAGGGTGCGATGGCGTAGTTTGCTCGCCCCAAGAGCTGACGACAATCAAGATGTCGTGCGGCAAAGATTTCCTGGCTGTATGTCCTGGTATAAGACTGGAACCAGGGCAGCACGGAAGCCCTTGCCTTGCCGGCGAACCTACCCCAGCCCGGGATGACCAAGTAAGAATTGGTACTCCAGCACAAGCGGCAAGGGACGGAGCTGACTACATAGTTGTCGGCAGGCCAATCTATGAGGCTGAATGTCCGCTTGAAGTTATTAGTCAGATCAAAGCGCAACTGGGGGAGCGATGAATTCCCAACAGCGATTCTCGTCGGACATTGCGGAACTCCTAAAGCAGCACGGAGTTCTTCAGGAAGGCCATTTCCTCTTGACCTCCGGCAAGCATTCGGGGCAGTATTTTGAGAAATTCAGAATTTTGGAGCATCCTGCCCTGTGCGAGGTCTTTGCCCGTCGAATTGCAGACCATTTTCAGAATGCAGGCATCACCGTGGTGTGTGGGCCGACCACGGGAGGCGTTATCATTGCGTATGAGGTTGCACGACAACTTGGCTGCAGATGCGTCATAGCCGAGAAGTCTCCTGAAGGCAGAAAAATAGGTCGCGGCTTCAGGTTAGACAAAGGTGACCGTGTGTTGGTAGTAGACGATGTGATGACTACGGGTGGTTCCTTGCTGGAAACGATAGATGCTTTAGAGCAGTTCCCATCCCTCTTGGCAGGCATTGCTGTATACATAGATAGAAGTGGGGGAAAGGTGGAACTGAGGATGCCCCATTTCGCAGTATACACGCAGGCAGTAGAGAGCTTCGCTCCGGAATCCTGTCCCTTATGCCAGGCTGGTATTCCTCTTACCGTCCCCGGTCGTGGTGGCAGATAACTAGTCGCGACGCTTTTTCTCTGCTTCGTATTCTCTCTGTTTAGCGTCGCGCTCTGCCTCGAGCTTGGCGATTTTTTCCACAAGCTGCTTAATGCGGCCATCTGCGGCGATGGGTGAATCCGGTTCAGTTGAAAGCTGTCGATAGACAAGTTTACCAAGCTCAGCCAGCTTCCTCTCTATTTGTCGACTCATATTGAGGATCTCCAGCTTCAACCGACCCCTACGGGTGAGATCCTCAGCCTCTTTTATGGCGCTGTGAGTGGCATCGGAAAGCCATTCACCTACATCTACCAGTAGAGCTTTGAAGTCTTTGTTACTCATGCATCAAGCCTAACTATGGGTGCTTTTTTGTCAAATAAGAGGATTGGCTGCATAGCGTATGATAGAATGACAGGCAGGAGGGGTAAGAGTGATCGAGACCCGGGGAGTTGGGGAGGGGATGAAATGCCGTTTCTATAAGCTCTTCGGAAAATCTGGACTTATGTCTGGAAGGTACATCTCGAATCGTAATACTCGTGAGTATTATTCGGGTAGTTGGAATAGGCGGAGTGAAAAGACATCGCCCAGAAAGGGTGCCGGTTAACGGCAAGCAAATTCGGAAGGTGCCTCGGGTTTTATTCTCTGGCGCGTTCTGCCTTTTTAGGTAGAATTTGTCTGTGAAAACCGGATATGCGAGTTTACCTCTACACCGAGGCTCAGCCCCTGCTTGGCTCTTTGTCCGAATGGTGAAGCTTGGCCGGGCGATTACGGAGTTGATTATCGCCGAGCGTGGCACTGAGGAATTCCTGCGCCGGATAGCAGACCCCATTTGGTTTCAAAGTCTGGGATGCGTGTTGGGTTTTGACTGGCATTCTTCGGGAGTAACCACCACAGTGTGTGGTGCTCTGAAGGAAGCCGTCAAGGGAGACGAACGTGCACTCGGACTGTACATTTGTGGCGGCAAGGGTGCTGTCTCACGGAAAACACCCGAAGAAATACGCAAACACTCAGAGACGTTTGGCCTGGACGCAGAAAAGTTGGTAAAGGCGAGCCGACTCTCTGCTAAAGTGGATTCAGCCGCGTTACAAGACGGTTATCAGCTCTATCAACACGTGTTCATAGGAACTGCAAGCGGTGACTGGGCTGTGGTGCAGCAGGGAATGAATACCGAGACTGGGTGGGCACGTCGTTACCACTGGCTCTCTTTTAAGCTGGACAGTTTCGTTAACGAACCACACGCAGCCATCTGTTCTCCACTAGCTCGAGCCCCGCTCAATATGGTCGCCACTGAAGCCGAAGAATGCAGGAACCGAACCGTGTCTCTTGCGGAGAATGGCCCGAACGCAGTGTGTAGAGACTTAGAAAAAATCAGAAAGCTTGGACTACCGCCCCATCACCCTGTGCTTCCAAGCGACTTCTCTAACAGGTACTTTTACAAAGTTCTTACGACAACTTACGAGAATCCTCCTAAAGACTTCCGTGAACTTTTACTCACTCCGGGTGTGGGCCCGAAAACAGTTAGAGCCCTAGCCCTGGTAGCAGATGTCGTGTACGGAGCAAAGCCAAGTTTCCGGGACCCTGTGACTTATTCGTTTGCCTTAGGTGGTAAAGACGGCCATCCATATCCAGTAGATAGAGAAACCTACGACCAGACGGTAGCTATTCTGGAAAAAGGGATCAGGGCGGCCAAGTTGGGGGGAAGAGAAGAGCTGAATGCGTTACGTCGGCTGGAAGAATTTTATGCCAGGGACCGGAGAACAGTAACATGAGGCCTTCGGGCGAGAAAACTTTGCCAGTGGGCTTCGTCGAAAGATACGCCACGTTCATACCCGATTTGGAAGACTTCGTAGCTGCGATGCTACGCCCTGCGCGCAGAACTCTTCGTATCAACACTCTTAAGGCGACCAGGGAACAAGCTCTAGAATGGTTAGATGACTTGCATCCCGAAGAGTTGCCTTGGTGGAACCTAGCCTTTGCAATAAAGCACGACACAGGCATAGGCAAAAGGCTTGATCACTTTCTAGGTCTTTACTATCTGCAGGATGCCTCTTCGATGGTTCCAGCATTGATACTTGGTCCTAGACGTAATGAGACTGTGCTTGACCTGGCCGCAGCTCCGGGCTCTAAAACCACTCAGATGTCTGCCATGATGGAGAATACCGGATTGCTTATAGCCAACGATTCTTCCAGCAGCCGGGTGCGAGGACTCATTGGTAACATTGACCGGGCCGGGTGTTTGAACGTGGTAGTGTGTAGAATGGACGGTATAGCCTTATCTCGCCAACTCGAGGGCAGATGTGATCGAGTGCTTGTTGATGCTCCCTGTACTTGCGAGGGCACCATGCGCAAGTCAAGGCAGGCGGTCACACGCTGGTCAGTGGAGGCATGCGAAAGATTTAGTCGGCTACAGAAGGGATTGGTTCTTGCCGGCTATCGAAGTCTCCGCCCCGGAGGTAGCATGGTATATTCAACTTGCACGATTGCTCCAGAAGAGAACGAGATAGTCGTTGCTTATCTGCTCGAGAAAAACCCGGAAGCTGAATTGCTCCCTGTAAGTTTGCCTGGTTTTACAATGCGCGAAGCACTGAGTAAATGGCAGAACAGAGTTTTTCCCGAAGCAGTTAAAAACTGTCGGCGGGTGCTGCCTCAAGACAATGACAGCGAAGCGTTTTTTCTCGCTCTAGTGAGGAAACCGTGCAAAGGATAAGGCAGGTCTATGATTTGGCGGAAAGGTTTGGCATACCTACAGAGGTCGTCGATCAGCTGAGTTTCGAACGGGGAGTGGGCGCTATCTTCGTAGGCACAAGAGAAGTGATAGAGTTTGATTTGGTACGACCCATGCGTAAAGGGATGCGACTTCTGCGTGTGTTTCCGCATTCACTTAAACCCACCACTTGGGCGATGCAGATACTGGGACGATACGCCAGCAAAAATGTCATCGACGTAAACGAGGAACAGGCTGTAAACCTAGTCAGAGGTAAAAACCTGGAGCTGGAAGCAGCAGTTGAAGATGGGTTTGTACTTATTAGATGTCGAGGCTTCGTCGTAGGGGTGGGACTCTATCGCCGTCCGATGATCAAATCACAGATTCCTCGTCATCGGCCGGTTGAAAACGCCAGTTCTGGTTAGTTTCTGCACGAAAAAGGGGCCGCTTAGCGGCCCCTGAGCTGAGATTACCCTGTCTTACTTTGTCAGAACAATTCGCTTACGCTCAGTTCTTTCCGGCGTACTGAACTCCACAAAGTAAATGCCAGCCGGCAGATGTTCCGGTTCCCAGTAGAACTGATTATTACCTTTCTGGGCACTGAATATAACGGTTTCCTTTCTTCTGCCGCAGGCATCGAAAACATCCAGCTTGACTTCCTGTGCGGTCTCGGACACATAACTCAACCAGGTTCCTCGAATAAAAGGATTAGGACCTATGCGGAATTCTAAACCACGGACAGAGGGCGAAACGTATGGCTCCGTTATACCTACAGGCAAATTGAAGCCAGTGACTTTGACTATCTGGTCCTTAGCATTCCCGTTTCGCATCACAGTTACCCAGTACGAGCCGTCGCGGGGGTCATACTCGATTCCCCGCACATCCCAAGTGGCCGTGGGAAATCTGAATCCACGCAGCAGCACACCGGACCCTTGTTCTAGCTCATACATACCACAACTATCTGGAGTCGTGCCGCTAGAATTGTACCAGGTGTAAATGTTCAAAAGGGAAGGAGGGAATACGGGGTTGCCTTCGTCAAGAGCAAGGCAGCGCGGACCAAGATTTCCGCTCAGGGGATGGTCGAGTACTCCCAGGACATTGCCAAGTGTATCCAGCATGTAGATGTATTGCGGTGTTTGACCGCTAAATCGCCGGTCTGAAACGTATAGCGTACGAGAGTAAGGCTCTTCGGCAATCCCCACTGGGTGTGCAGGAAGCAAAAGTGGCAAAGAACGCAGAATGGTACCACTCGGGGTTATCTTGTACAGCCTTTTGCTGGCATTAGCCAGAACCCAGAAGGTGTTATCGTAAGAACAGTATGTCAGGTCGGTACAGGAATCTTCTGGGGCGGGGATACTGCCAAGGGGAGCAAGCGAACTGTCTGAACTGAATTTGTAGATGTACGGACTGAGGTAGTGACAGCAGTAGAGAACATTTTCCACTCTGTTGTAGGCAAGGCCTTGGAGGCCAGCCTCTGTTGGCAGCCCCGAAGCAATTTTGGGCCCCCAGAGTGTTTGGCCTGGCGGGGTAGGTTGCTTCCCTACGGTTAAAGTGAATATAATATCTCTTTCGTAGTCCACAGTGTCCGCACGAAGACGCAAGGTACACTTTACGGTTGTTCCGGGCAATATGGTTGGATCAGCCATCAGGGTAAACGGGTCGGCACTGTTAATGGCACTATCTCCTCTGGGAATGTTACCCCAGCTTCCGAGAGGATCAGTCACAGAGAGACGGTTATCGCCCGATATCAGCTCACCAGTTACGCGATATCCATCTTTCCCCCCTATATTCCGCAGAGTAATCTTCACTTGGGCAATTTCGCCTGGGTCCAGTCGGCCGTTACCATTTCCACCTGGCGGAGGATCGGAAACTGCCTCTCGGGTGAACACAAGGTAACATCCGCCCGTAATGACCTGAATTGAATCAAGGTACGGAATACAGTTAGAGTTAGTTATAGTCAGTTTCATCGTTCCAGGCGTAAGGGGCGACACTAAAAGTATGACTTCGCCCCTTGAATTGGTCCAACCACGTGCGAAAGTCTCACCGTCCTTCGTTAGGCAAACTAAGGCAGAGCAGACGGGAGTTTCACCTCTGTAAACGCTGATCTGTACTGGGATGTTCTCACCTATACCTACGGCCTCAGGTTTGACAACACGAGGAATGAACGGTTGGCCGGTCCACAGTGGCACTGCTGGTTCGCCGAACAGGTTGCGTTCAAAGCTCTCCATGCGGTACTTAGCCGAATCTTTTATCCGGAAGGTCCAGTAGTCCTTGCCATATGCTAGTACTTCACCCATAGTAGGCCGACGACCAGTACGAAATCCGTAGTAGCCATAGGCTATGGCGTAGTTGAAAAGTTCGGCACAATTCACCCAACCCGACTTGTCGTTTTTGCACACGCCGATAAAACCGTTCGGGGCGTGGAATACCATATTTTCTGCGATACAGTCTCCGTTAGTACTGCCCAGATCCCATTCTCCAGTATTGCAGCAGACATACGTAGAGAAGTTCAAGCGGTTAGGGTTCGTCAGTGTGTTCAGCATAGCGCTGGTCACGTTGCCACCCAGCTGGAATAAATCTGGAGAACCGTGGGCTATTATGGATCCGAATCCGTACCCGGAATTCAGGGAATCGCAGAACCTCTGAGGCGTAGGCGTAACCATCCCTCCCGAAGAGTACATTTTGCAGTCAAACCACGGCGGGGTGGGCGAAGCATTCGCCACCGAATCGTTAAAATTGTTCGAGAATGTTACACCGTTAGGTAACAGGTCCTTGGTTACCCACGTTACGGTTGTGTCGGGGTTGAGTTCATAACGGAATAGCTTATCCAGATAGTTGCCCAGTTTATTGTAGCCAGGCTTGAGTGTAATCATTCCTACGAAGACGTCTGCATAGCCGTCAACCGAGTCTGCTACCTCGCCAAATACGCTGTTGCCATTACGATCCCAATCGCCGTCCAGGTCCGAGAAGTACTGGTCACACTTCATATTGTAATTGTAGGCTCGGGCAATGCGCACCTGGTTAGAACCTGAGGGATAATCGTCGCGGGCTATGAATACATATATAGTACCCCAGGTAGTATCCGCATCTTTGATGAAATTGCGCATCTTTTCAGCGTCATCTCTTCCTGGATAGGTGGTCAGAATTGACTCCAAAGGCATTACCCGCGAACGCCAGCCTTGCCGTGTACGCCATGCACACAGTTGCGCAAAGGAATCCGCATATATGGCGCGAGTAATGACTATATGTTCGAATTGACCCGGTGGCAATAAGAAGGAACCTTTGGTCTCTTCTCGGCGGACCGGCGGAGCAAAACGCGCAACATCCTGCGAGTTGACAACGAGATTGGCTACATGGCTGCCGTGAATAGCATTCTGCAGCTCGGTACGACTCTGGGCTGGTCGGCGACCGGTTGCATACGAAAGCCTCACCGTAATACTCTTTGTCAGACTCAGAGTGCGCCGCACCGGATTGTAGCGAAGGGGATATACGCAGAAGTCAACCAACCGGTATCCGGATTTGTTGCCTGCGGTTCCTATCTCAGCGGGTAATAGGGGATAGAGTGCGTCTTCCTCATAGACCTGCGGGTCAGGCTCAACAAAAGGTTGTTTCGGCGGGTCGATGCTAAACGGAACAGGATGTTGAACGGGCAGAATGTGGAATTCCCCAGGTAGCGGTTCTTCCTGTACAGACGTCACCTCGAAGTTGGTGATGACCGCATCTGACGGGATGAGAAAATGAGATATGACTGCAGGCAGATCTGGCATACCCAAATGCTCGATATGGGCGGCGCAGGGATAATCAACTGTCTGGTAATCCTCTGCAGTGCCGAAGATCACTCGGTCGGCATAAAAATGGAAAGTATGCTCTATTGTGCCGGCTGGCGCGAAAGAGAGTAAGAGCAAAATTCCCAAGACAAGATTATGATACATGGTGCCTCCTTGGCGGTTTTCATATCTCTGCCGCCTACTAATAGGCAGCTGTAGCAGAGCATGATTCAAAGCTACATCGCCTGCGTTTGATGTCAATAGCCGACCGTTCGAGAACGGACCAGGGCAGACGACTTCTTGACTATGCAGGTAAGAGCTCTAAGATAGCCGCAAGATGCCACAATACGTAAGCTAATTCACAAGTTTGCTTGATAGAGAATACGGAGGAACGATGAAGCTATACGCGGTAATACTCTGCGGGGGCAAAGGTGAGCGGTTCTGGCCAAAGAGCCGTCGATCAAACCCCAAGCAGTTTGCGAGCCTAGTCGGTCAAAGTTCGTTACTGCAACAAACCGTTGCCCGGATAACGCAGCTGTGTCCCCCTAGTAGGCGATTGTTTGTCGCACCCGTGGAGCTGGAAAAGCAGGTGCGGAAACAGGTGAAGCCCGTACCACCGGGGTGTCTCCTGCTCGAACCCGAGGGCAAGAACACTGCGCCGGCCATAGGTCTGGCAGCGGCCTGGTTGCAGGCCAAGACGCCAGACGCCACTATGGTGGTGTTGCCTGCCGACCATCTTGTAAGAAATAGACAGGCTTTTCTGGCGGCAGTAAAATTTGCCGCAGAACTCGCGCAGGAACACCTTTTGGTCACATTCGGCATTCCTCCCGATCGACCAGATACAGGGTACGGCTACATTGAAATTGGGGACAAGATACGCGCCAGCGACGGCAGGAGCGCACATAAGGTTCTGGGATTCAAGGAAAAACCGGACTATCAAACCGCTACCGAGTACGTTTCAGCCGGTCGTTTTCTCTGGAACAGCGGGATGTTTGTATGGCGGGTTGATACCATTATGGACGCCTTTCGGCGCTTTATGCCTGATTTGGCGGCAAACATGACACGACTAACAAAAGCCATTGGTGGCAAGAAGGAACAGGCTGCGGTACGGCAGATGTATCGCCAAACGGAGAATATCTCCATTGACTACGCAGTAATGGAGAAGGCGGACAACATTGCCGTAGTAAGGGCCGACTTTGATTGGGACGACGTCGGTTCCTGGCCAGCGCTAGCGAGACACCTGAAGCCCGATGCGGCCGGCAACGTAGCCCAGGGTCTCGCTTGTCTGCATAATTCCCATAATTGCGTGGTAAGCAGTGATACGGGCTTAGTAGCGCTTCTGGGCGTTAAAGACTTGGTGGTCGTACGGGCAGCCGATGCGGTTTTCGTGGCGCAGAAAAGCGAACTGGACAGCATGAAGGCCATGCTCAGTACAATGGCCAAAGACAGTAAACTGAGGAAATTTCTGTGAGGCTGATTCTGGCTACCAGGAATCCTGGCAAACTGAGTGAACTCAGGTCAATGCTGAGCGGGTCTGGTTGGGATATTCAGGACCTTGCTCAGGCTGGCGTGGAGGTAGATATAATTGAAGATGGAGCTACTTATGCGGAGAATGCTCGTAAAAAGGCATTAGCTATTGCTGAGGTTTCAGGGCTTTGCACATTAGCAGACGATTCGGGATTGGAGATAGACGCACTGAATGGTATGCCGGGTGTGCATTCGTCGTCTTACCTGGGTCCCGATGCCACATATGAAGAAAGATGTCAGGCAATCCTTAAGGAGATGCGTCATCTGCCTGAAAACCTGCGCTCGGCCAGGTTTCGCTGCGTAATGTGCCTTGTTGACCCGAAGCAAAGCGAGCATTACTTCGAAGGTATTTGTGAGGGAACTATTGCCTTCCAGGCCAGAGGTAAGGGTGGTTTTGGTTACGACCCGATATTCATACCGGAGCATTTCTCGCAGACCTTCGCAGAATTGCCTGAACAGGTTAAAAACAGCATCAGCCATCGGGCGAAAGCTCTGAGACAGGTAATCCTGCATCTGACTGAAGCATACGGTCAAACTGGTCATTGACTAATTGTCAATTGCGTCTATATTAGGCTTAAGGGTGAAAAACTCGGTTTCGGGGAGTAGCGCAGCCTGGTTAGCGCACCACGCTTGGGACGTGGGGGTCGCTGGTTCGAATCCAGTCTCCCCGATAGACAGTAGTAAACTGCGCCTGTAGCTCAGCTGGACAGAGCATCGGATTTCTAATCCGATGGCCGCAGGTTCGACTCCTGCCAGGCGCGCTTCGTCCGAGGATGCAGAGAGACAGGAAAACTATTTAAGTAACGAAGCGGCTCTTCAGGACGAAGTAGTTTCGTAGATCCTGGGCGGATCCGTGAATACAAGGAACGTACGGACCTTCTTGCCGGGATATAGTCGTCGGCAGGCTTCGGCGTAGTGGCGAAGTTGGCCTTCTTGATACTGGCGAGCCAGAATAGAGATATCCTTCTTCTTCACCGTATAGGTCTTGTAATCGTAGATGCGCACCTCGTCTTCGGTGACAATCACACGGTCTATGCGGCCGGTCCAAACCGTACCGGAGTCCTCGCGGTACATAACCGGCAGCTCGGCCTCGGAATTCACCTGGGCCTTCACTATGTTCCAGACTAACTCGTTTGACTCCAGACCCTGAATCGTTGATAGAATGGAAGAGGACAGGGAGGAGTCGAGACCGCTCAGATGCAGGAGTCGCTGGATTTCGGCAGTGAGTTGTGGCTCTCCTGTCGTCAGTCTGCCCTTTGAGATGGCTTCCAGCACTTTGTGGACAATCTCGCCGGTTCCGACTGCTTCCTCACCGAACTCCTTGAAGTCAACGGCGAGGTTACGGGTTACGGCTCGAAAAGATGGCGCGGGTTCAGATGAGAGCGGGCCGATGAAGGACTTCGGTTTCGTCTTTTTCTCCGGCTTCGGTGGCTCAACCGATGGGATATCCTGCGCGGTAAGGCAGTACACGCCGGGGATTCTCTCGGTGAGGCTGAATCCGTCATTGGTTTCGGCAAGTCCGAGATGTTCTTCGAGCCAAGACAAGACGGAAGCGTTGCTTTTGGAGTCGCGTTTGGAGTGGGATTTGGAATCGGGTTTGGGCTGCCAGATCCCGGTCAGAAACAGTGCGTCGGTTGCCCTTGTACAGGCAACGTAGAATACACGCTTTTCCTCTTCGGCTTCCTTTTCCCGAGATTCCTTCCAGAATCTGTTCGCATTGCGTCTTTGGCCATCTGCGATGTATGATGCCCAGGCTTCATTCGGTGCACGTTCCTCAATAAGCAGTGATTCCCTGTTCCTGTCTGACAGCGAGTTGTCGCATTCCATGTAGAAAACTACCGGGAACTGAAGGCCTTTAGCTTTGTGAACAGTCATTACTTGGACCGCCTTGCCGGTCTCGACGCTGACATCGGCATGTTTCTCGTCAGGTGCGACTTCGAAGTACTCGGCAATACGCAGAGGATGCCGGCCTTCCAGCTCGAGTTGATCGACAATGCGGAGGAACTTGCGGATGTTTGCCACGCGCTGCTCTTCCCAGAGATAGAGACAAGCCCCGCGTTCAGTCAGAGCGTTTTCCATGATGGTAGAGAGACTCTCGCGGTTGACCCGGCTCAACCAGCAGTGCAATGTGTTAGCGATCGGGGCAACGTCCGAGCTTTTCTGAGCGTATCTCTGAAGCCGTTCCCACAGAGAGGAACCCGGTTCAGCGCTGGCGAGCAGAATGTTGCGTTCGGGCAGTAAGAAAAGCGGTCCCCGCAACAGCGCGTAGAGAGCGTTGTTGTCGGCCGGGTCAGCAAGGAAGGTAAGCAAGCTCTTGACGTGGCAGACCTCGGGTTCGGAATAGAAACCTTCGCCGCCGACCGCGACAAAGGGGATGCGGTGTCGGTTCAAAGCGTCAATGAGGAAGTGCAGATGCGTATTGGTGCGCACCAGAATAGCGATGTCTCCGTAGCCGCAGGCGCGGGGTATCTCCGGCAGTTCCGGCTCGGACTGCCGTTCGTATATTGTGAGTGGCTCAGGACCAGCAACCAGACTCTTGATGCGGCGGCAGACCATCTCGGCTTCCAGGGGACGCCGCACGTCCATGTTTCCGTCGCTGCGGTCAAGCAATATCTCAACTCGACCCGGCTTATCGTTCTTGCGGCCGCGCTCGAACGGTTCATAGGGCGTACGCCAGGGTTCGGCAGCGCAACCGGTATCATCAATCTTCCCGGTCGGACGCATCAGCCTGGAGAACAGCGTATTGGTGAAGTCCACGATTGCCTGCAGATTGCGATAGTTGTATTTGATTGTCCGCTTTTTCAGTCGTTCGCCGAGGTCACTGCTCAATCTCCTCTCCACTTCGGAGAAAACCTCGACTTTAGCGCCACGGAAAAGGTAAATAGACTGTTTCACGTCGCCGACGATGAAAATGGTGGGCTCAATTCCCTTTTCAGCTTTTGCCCCGCGGCCGGCGCGCCATTCCTCGGTCAGTTTGTCAATAATGGCCCACTGCAGGTAACTGGTGTCTTGGAACTCATCTACTAGCAGGTGGTCGGTTTCTTCGTCGAAGGCGCGGAGTATATTCTGCCATTGGTCGTCCTCGGAAATTATGCGCAAGGCGTGGTGCTCCATATCCTCAAAGTCCACGGTTCCGGTTTCGCGTTTGCGCTTCTCGTAAGCAGCCAGGAACTGACGCTGGAACAGGTCGAGGATGCGACCGAACCGGGCGTAGTCCTGGATTGACTTGAGTGTGTTGTGGTAGCGGTACATCTGCTCGTTCCATGCAATAAGTTTCTTGTCCTTGCCACGACGAATCGGGCCGCCGCTAGGGTTGCAGAAGGTAAGGCGATTCTTCTCCAGTTGGGCCAAGGCACTGTCAACCATGTCGGCTGACAGCTCTTTCGGGAAAAGACTGAAGTAGTCTGGGATTTTGTCGGGGCCGATCGGGCTGGCAAGCAGTTCTGCACGTAGAGCGTGGAAGTCGTCTTCTGCCGTCGGCTCGACGCGTGCACGTTCCACCGCAACGCGCTTCTTGTACAGGGCAGCAAACAGCTTGGTCAGGTCGTCCCACCCTTGCTTTTTCTCTGCGGTGATCAGGTCCATCAGGGTGCGATAGTCCTCGGTATCTGGTGAGGCCGCGATGCGCGCAAATGTCTCATACAGCGCCTGGTTCCACAGCTCAGCCGAGCCGGCCTCGTCGAGTGGTTCGAGTGCCGGGTCAAGCCCGACGTGAGGCGCGAACCGACGCAGGAGTCCGAGGCAGAAAGAATGAATGGTAGAGATGCGCAGTCGCAGGATATTCTCACGCACCTTGCGGTACAGCTCAGCGTACTCGGGATTCTCACGAAGCCGTTTGAGTATCCGCTCTTTCATCTCGGCCGCGGCCTTTTCGGTAAAGGTGAGCGTAAGAATACGCTGGGGCTCGACGCCAGCCCTAAGCAATTCGATGTACCGCTTGCTCAGCTCTTCAGTCTTGCCCGAGCCGGCCGGGGCCGCGACGATGAGACTCTCTAACATTTGCTAGTCCCTTTTTCTCTTCCGCACAGGCTTGCCGCAGAGAAACGCCTGGGGGCAATTCTTGCATCCCTCTTTTGTGTCAGCCGGTTGTGCCGAAAAGCTCCCAACCCGGATAAGATGGATGATTTCGATCGCATTGGCAAGCGCAGCCTTGATAAGCTCGTCAACTGAATCCCCTTTTTTTACCAGCCAGTTGACTTTGGCTTCGGTCGTGGAATAGATACCCATATTGGCAATTGTCTTGTCCTTGTGGTCGGCGAGCAGCAGGTGGCAGTAGATTGGGAGCTGGAGGTAGGTCTTTTTTTCGGTAACGCCTTTTGCATCCGGCAGCTTGGAAGTACCGGTCTTGTAGTCAAGTACCCGCAAACGTGCGCCGTCAGAGTCGTAACGATCGAGTCGGCCCTTGACCAGCGCTCGAGGTCCTGCCTCGCCGCACAGCGTTACTTCAACGCCTGCCGGTTCAAATCCTTCAGCACGCAATTCGGCCTCGCATTTGATAATATCATCAATACTGTTCTCGAACAGGCGGCGGGTAACTTCGGTCCAGAACTGGTCGAGCTCGAACTCGCCGATGACCTTATTGAGACTGGTGAGAGTCCGTGACCTAAGCTGGTCGAGCGATACCGGGCCATTCCCGTAGAGTTCGGCAAGGGCGCGGTGCACGACACGACCCCATTGCTGCGGTTCGAGACTCAGTTTTGGCAGCTCAACCGGTTCTAATCCGAGGATTTCGTAGACGTAGAAACGGTATGGGCAGGCCCGATATTTCTCAAGCTTGGTAACGCTCAAGTGCCGGTTTGGACCGAACCTGGACTCAAGTATGGCAAGCACTTCCTTGTCCGCGCTGAAGTCAACCGGTTGGACGGTCTCGGACAAGCCTTTTCCTGATTCTGAACCTTCGTAGCGCTGTTCCTCTGCAGGCGAAAACAGCCCTGGGGCGGGTTTGGCCTGAACCGGTTCCTGTTCGATAAAAGGAGTGGGCAGGACAAGCTTTCCCTCCGCCCCTGAATGGTAGCTGAGCCAAGGAGCGGTCCGACTGCTATGGCACGTCCGTTCGAAATGGAACCTTTCGTGATCCAGATGCCAATCCATATCTGGCATTCCCAGTTCACGTCTGACAAAATCTGGTAGCAAGGGATCGACAGGATACCGCCCCGGCAGGCCGGATTCGGTCAATGTTGCCAAATACAAGTGATCGGGGTTCAATCCTAACGTTTCTGATAACGAGAGTATCAGCACGCCCTGCGGAGACAGGTCAGGCGTATGCGCGGAGACATTATTGAGCAGGTAGCTGAAGGCCTGATAAAAACCTGTAAGGTCGGTTGGCTGCGGGCCGAAATCAGCCTCAAAAGCGACAAGGGAATCGAGAAGGTCGTAGAGCTGTCCCCGCGCTTTGAGCAGTTGATCTGAGACAGGTTCGGCAGGGTCTAGATTATCGCAAAAATCTGCTGCCCCGAGTAGTTTCTTGAACCGTAACGCATACTCCCCAAGCGTGCGAGCCCCGTCCATTATCGTCTGGCCTAGATTGATTGCCTGTTTTACGCGCCGCTCGAGGTCCTTGGCAAACGAGCTTGCCACTTCGCTTTTAAAGCCTTCTTCTGGCTCCAGTCGCTGGGCCAGGTGAGACCATGCGTCAGCACCCCGGATAATCCCGGCTTTGCGCGCAGCCTGGTTGAGTGCAACCGCGGCTGCATTTCGGCTTTTGTCATCGGTGTCCGAACTGAGCCGCAGAAGTCTCGGTAGAAACTCGGAGCTGAAAGCCGCAGTTGTCACAGTGCGCTCGTAGCCACTTTCCAGCGCAGCAAGAAGACTGAGCGCGGCAACCGCCGGCGGTGAGGCAGCAAGCTTCTGGTTTGGATAGACGGTGGCAGGAATGCCGTATTCACGGAATATACGGGAAACGAGAGGAGCATAGGCTTCCAGCGCGGGCAGCGCAACAATGGTGTCTGTAAGTTTAAGCTGGCCATCAAGGTTGCGTAGTTTTATATCTCGGGCAATGCCCGCAATTTCGTCTTCGGCCGAGTTAAAACGCAGAGGCGACAGTTGAGGTGGATTGGGCGAAGGTTCAAGTTGTACAACAGAGAAATCTTGGGATTTCAAGAAGTGGACGAAGTTCAGGCCTAGCCTGTAAGCAGCCTCGTCGCCGGGCCCAGCATAACACAAGGCGAACGTCTTCTGGGCCCGACTCAGAAGCGCAGCTATCAGTTCCTGCTCCAACCGAGTTGGTGCGACAAAGCTATCCAGTACAAGCAGCGGTATTTCCGGATAAGACGTAACCCAGCCTGTTGCCGAGGTCATAATGTCCTCGTCATCGGACCAGCCGCGCTTCTTCAGCGCCTCATCATACGCCTCGAGAATATCAAGTGCCTCCAAGGCGCGGGCCCGCGGTTTTTCGTAAGCATCGAGCAGTTTAGCAATGAGTTGTCGCGTCTTTCCAAGTTCACGAACGGCAGCAGCTCGTTTCAAGTCACGGATGAAGTTAGCTACGGCGCGGCAGTAGCCAAGTGGGGGGGAGGAACTGCCTGCGGCGCTGTTTTTCTGCCTGAATATCATCTGCACAAGCAGGGTGCTTAACTCGGGACTAAGCCGGCGGCTGCTGCCAAACTCATTGTGTAAGTTGCGACTGAACTCTCCCAAGGTGAAGAAACGCGGCGGCAGAAAAGCCTCGGCGTTAACCTGATGGGCAAAACGCCATTGAACGTCGCGGAGCTTACGGGGGCTGGGGCAAAGATAAAATATATGGCGGAAATCCGGACCAGGTACGGCTCCTATTACCTCGCGTACCAGAAAATCAGCTGTGTCCGTACGGGAAAAGGGCGCCTGATACAGTCGGCGGGTCAAATCAGTATCCTCCGATTCAAGCTCTCTGTATCGGCTACTGCTGTATGTTTTCTGCCACCGATACAGACTTACGGGCTTCTTTACGGCGCTTTCGCTTCAAAGCCCAGCGATGACGTTTACGCTTTATCTTACTTTTACTCCTTGCCATCGTTTATCTTCTCCTCAGAATAACAACTCAGATCAAGGTACGACCTTGTACACTATGTCCCTTTCGTGTACCCGTTCGTTTACCTTCAGTCCGGCCTCGCCGCCTTTGGGAAGCTTGCTGACTGCCTGATGTTCCACCTGCAGGGATTCTACAGTCTGAACGAAATCTGTATGCTCGCCCTTGATATGTATGGTGTCTCCCAGACACAGCTCTCCGTCTGTAGCTTTCACCACCGCTACGCCGATGCGGTGAAAACAGTGGGTTATGATTCCAACTTTTTGCTCTGGCATCATTACCTCCTAAGGATAAACCTTCTCCAACATCCGTGGAAACGGAATGGTTTCTCGTACATGACGAACACCGCAAAGCCAGGCAACTGTACGCTCAATTCCTAAACCAAAACCGGCGTGAGGAAAAGAGCCGTAGCGTCGGATGTCCAAATACCACTCGAACGCTTCTCGGGGCAGACGGTATTCCTCAAGTCTCCGCTCGAGTTCCTTGAGGTTGTCCTCTCTCTGGCCCCCGCCTATTATTTCGCCAAATCCCTCGGGCGCAATCATGTCCACGGCTAGAGCCAATCTGGGGTCGTCTGGATCGCGCTTCATATAGAACGCCTTGTTTGCGGCTGGGTAACGATGAATGAGTACCGGTCGATCAAAACACTGACCGATGATAGTTTCCTCGTCGCCGCCAAAGTCGTCTCCAAAAGTCACATTCTTACCATGCTTCTGGAGCAATTGTACAGCTTCGGCATAAGTAATACGAGGAAAAGGTTTTTTTATGGCCTCCAGAACGGAAACGTTACGTTCCAGCAGTTCCAGCTCGGCTCGGCGAGATTGCAAAACTCGGTTCACCAGGTAACACACTAAATCTTCTGCAAGCTCCATGGCGCCGTCAAGATCGCAGAAAGCCATTTCTGGCTCCAGCATCCAGAACTCAGTCAGATGGCGCCTGGTTTTCGATTTCTCGGCCCGAAAGGTGGGGCCGAAGCAATAGGTTCTGCCTACAGCCGCGGCCAGCGCCTCATTGTATAGCTGACCAGACTGGGTGAGGTAAACCTGCTCGCCGTAGTAGTCCACGGCGAAGAGGGTGGTAGTACCTTCGCACGCAGCCGGCGTCAATATGGGAGTATCCGCCAGAACAAAGCCATTTACTTCCATGAAATCACGACAGGCTTTGATAATCTCCGACCGTACACGCAGTATTGCAGCCTGGCGCGGAGACCGAATCCATAGGTGCCGATGTTTCAAGAGAAAATCAACGCCATGCTCCTTAGGGGTAATCGGATACGGCTCAGCGGCATGTAGCAACGTAAAGTCGGTGGCGGAGATTTCATAGCCACCGGGCGCCCGGTCATCGCGGCGCACCTTGCCTGTTACCAATACGGAGGACTCCTGAGGAATGGAGTCAGCAAGTTCAAATGCAGCGTCGGACACCTCGCCCTTTAGGAATACGCATTGGATTACGCCGGAACCGTCGCGCAGCAGTACAAAGCGAATCTTACCTGAAGAGCGTTTGTTGTACACCCAGCCCGGTAGCGTAACCGACATTCCTTCAAAGCTGCCGATGCTGGCAATGATCGGTCTTTGTTGCACTGCTGCATTCTATTTTGCGGCTTCCAAGTGTCAAGCGGGGCCCGGCGATGAGGCTTACCTTGCTTTCCCAACGTCAAATTTCCTTCGGATAGAAAAACCGGGCTGGAGGCTGGACAATGCTTTTTCGTGTGATAATCTTTGTTCATAACACATAATGATAGCAAGAAAAACTGCATACTGCTGGCAGCATGCGTTTTGCTACTGACCGGACGGTGTGCGACTAAACCGGAAGGGCGCAATCTTCCCCCCACGGTCATAATAACCTCTGTTCCCTACGGAATCATACCCGCTGACAGCGTAGGTGTTGCTTGGGCAGGTTATGACGGAGACGGCACCGTTGTCGGTTACTATTACAGTCTGGACAATCCCGTGCCCGATATGTGGACTACGGACACAATGGTAATGCTGCGCGGACTAAGTATGGGGCAGCATGAGTTTTTCGTTCAGGCAGTAGATGATGCCGGCAGTCGTTCGGCTACCGCTAGCTGCGCTTTCCGCATTGAATACGACAGTCTGGTGATGCCCTTAGGCACAGATACAACCCTGGAAATCGCTACCTGGAACATTGAAAACTTTCCCAAGGCGGGCGATTCTACCGTAATTCGGGTAAGGTCGCTTATGGCGAGACTTGACTTGGACATATATGCCATTCAGGAAATTGCCGACACACTAGCTTTTCTGCAACTGCTTTCCGGACTTCCTGGATACGCAGGACTGTACTCGCGCGATGATTATGGTTCTTTCTATCAGAAGACAGGGGGTTGTTTACAGAACCGGGCTTATTACGATTTCTTCCGTGCGGCAGCTGTTCTGGAATGACGATTCGGTCGTCCGGCCACCGTTAGAGCTAACTGTTCAAGCAACCAACAATGGGAAGATGTTTGACTTCCGGCTGATAGTGTTGCACCTCAAAGCGGGCAGCTCTGCTAGCGACCAGGCTAAGCGCAAGACAACCTGCCGTCTCTTAAAGAATTACATTGACCAGGCTCTTAGGCAGGGACCTGAGCTGGACTTTGTTGTCGCAGGAGATTGGAACGACCTATTGGAAGACCCCCCGCAGTGGAATATATTTCAGGACTTTCTCAACGATTCAGCAAATTACCGGTTTCTTACACTACCACTGGCCGGGAATACGAGGAATGGCTCGTACATCTACACCGGACAGCTTATCGACCACATCATGATTACAGCCGATGCGCTGGAAGAGTATGCAGAAGGGTCGACCCAAACATTGCTACTGGACGACCAAGTCAGCCGCTATACAGTCGTGGTTTCAGACCATAGACCGGTACTGGCTGTTTTCCCGGTGTTTTCTAGATATAGATAATCAGCAGAAGGATGCCGAAGGTGGGAGTCGAACCCACAAGTCCATCGCTGGACGGTGGATTTTGAGTCCACTGCGTCTGCCAGTTCCGCCACTTCGGCTTAAGCCGTTTCCCTAACTCCAATTCGGATTCTAGGAGGAGGTGACTATAAGTCAAGCCCCGCAGGTGAAATTCAAGCAGATGCATAGCATAAACGGAGAACAGTTAGTTCGCATTTACCCCCGCCAGCCGGCATATTTTCCGGGACAAAGACTACGATTTTCTCAAGCCGGAAAGTAAAGTGTAAAGAAAAAGCGGACGGTTTACGGGCAGGCGACAGTCCTGTAGTCGGCTTGTGAGAAAAACTATGGTCTGCTCTAGAGTTTCCAGACTGCAGCGTTCCGCTTTTGCTTTAATGGCCGCGTTACGCAGGCTGCAAACGCCCGGAATGCCTAGCTTGTACAGTAATGCCTGCCGATAAAGGAAAAGCAGGGTAAGTACTATTGTTTCCAGTGGAGTCCGACCAAGTTCATTTATTGCTGAGAGCACGGCAGCTTGATCTCGAGTTCCAAGGGAAAAGTAATTAAGCGCTGGCGTGCACAGGAATTTGTCCGGGTCATCCAGGAAACGTATAGCCCGTCCTGGCGCTCCTTCGGAAAAAACGGCTGCCAGCTCAGCTTCTTCAGCACTGATGCGTCGCGTTCTCATAAGCCAGTCTTGAACTGTTTCTGCCTTCAACGGGGAAAAACGCACCAGACGACAACGAGAGCGAATGGTATCCAAGAGAAGCTCCGGACGATCGGTGGTCAGAATTAAGCATGTTTCGGCCTGAGGTTCTTCCAGTGTTTTCAAGAAGGCGTTGGCAGCTTCTACACCCATCCGGTCGGCCCGGACTACAATGAAGAAACGGTGGGGCGCAAACAGGGGCGGACGAGCCATCTCCCGCCGCACCCAGCGAATTGCTCCTATGGAAATGCGCTGTCGAGGGTCTGGTTCAGGCTGAATCTGAGATAGACCATAACTACCGGCGGCTGTGAGCAGGCTCTGAGCGATACTTTCCAAACTTTCCTCAGTACTCGTCTCTTCCTGCGCCCGTCCGCTGTCTAGAGGTACAACCAGCCTTATATCAGGGTGCCTCAAGGTAGCTATGGTGCGACAAGAGCGACAAGTTCCACACGGTCTGGTACCTTCTTCACTGCAGTTTGCCGCCTGCGCAAGCAGAAGCGCTGCCGTACGTTTGCCGGTTCCTTCCGGACCCGCAAAAAGCAGGGGTGGGAAAGTCCTACTTTGCAGGAGAGCAGTAAGAAGGCGAACAACTCGTTCTTGGCCAAGAAGGGGAAACCTGAAAAGGGCATCTGCGGCTTGCGGGGGGCGTGCAGACGCGGACATAAAGAAGAACTCCTAGGGTTCCAGCCACTCCAGAGGATCAACGGGCTGGCCCTGTTTTCTTATTTCAAAATGGAGATAGTTCTTGGTACGCCCGAGAATGGATCCTGCAGAAAGATAGGTTCCTACTGGCGCCATACTGTCCAGATTGCCGTACAGGGTGTAATAGCCGCTACCATGATCAACAATAACCAGACGGCCATAGCCCATAAACTGGTCAGCATATACTACCTTTCCCGGACCTGTGGCAACTACTGGTTCTCCGGGCTTGGTCTCAATATCTATGCCCGCGCTGTTGGTTCTGGTCTTGTATTGCGGATGCACCTGAGAGCCAAACCCGGTTATGATCTTTCCGCGCACGGGCCAACGTAACTTGCCCTTGTGCTGTTCCAGATAGCTAACCGGACCTGATTCCGTACGCCGTTGTTTCTCCAGCTCTGCAATGAGGTTTTGCAGTTGCTGTTGCGCATCTTCCAGTTCCCGTTCCAGCTCTTCTTGAGCTTTTTTCTCCGAACGCACTCGGGAGAGTAAAAGCGATTCTGCCTGTCGGGACGCAACCAGGGCTTCTTGTTCTTTCATACGCTCGCCACGCAGAATCTCCAGTTCGGCCCTTGCCGCCTGCAAACGCTCCCTTTCTTGAGACTGGCGCACGAGTAATTGTCGGAGTTCCTCTGCCAGTCGGCGATCGGCACGAGCCAGCCAACGCAGACGCAGAATTCTGCGGAAAAGTTCGGCGGCATCGGTTGCAGACATTGCCGCCTGTAGCCGCATCAGCAGACCGTACTTATAGAGAGTAAGCAGTCTTTCTGACAGAAGTTTCTGCCGAACTGCTATTTCTGCGGCTGTCTGTTCGGAAAGACGCGCTACCTGAGTTATTTCTTCGGTTCGTGCCGCAAGCTGAGCGTCCAGACGGCCTAAGTAGTTCTGCAGCAATCGTACCTGTTCCTGATAGGTTTCCAACCGCTCCAGACTCACCTTTTCGCTTTTCTGCAGCTCCTGAAGTCTTTGCCGGGTTGCTTCCAGTTGCTGCCGGGTTGCTTTGAGTTCACGTTGGCGCTTGTCAATCTCCTGTTCAAGAACGGAAAGGTCTGTCCCTATTGCAACGAATACCATTATCAGCGGCATCATCCATAGAAGGGATGGGCGAGGACATAACTTGCAGCTAGGAAGAGGATAACCACGCGCACAGAAAACAGGTTTCATCAGCGCAAACGATTTAGGGCCAGACGAGAGCCAATTAGACCCAGAAGACAGCCCAATCCCGGCATAGCCACCAACAAAGCATGCAAGGGCAATTCTATAGCAGGCAGTATCAGAGAAGTTACTTTTCCCATAATCCAGACGACTATGAAGGCGATGCTGCCGGCAAGAATACCTTGGGCAGTACCCTCGAGCAAAAAGGGAGTATCTACCGTGAGACGGTCAGCCCCAACCAGTTCCATTATCTCAATCTCCCTGCGCCGCGCAGAGAGGGAAGCGTCTACTGTCTGGAAAACAACGAAGGCTACAGCAAGGGACACTATGGCGAGAAGAATAAGTCCTGTCCACAACGCTGCCTGCACCAAACGATTGAGTCGGACTAAGGTCTCCTGACCGGACCACACTTCCGCCACTCCGGGTAAGAGTGTAATCTTTCTTTCCAGTTCCTTGAGAACCGCGGTGTTTATGCCCGGCTGCAACGTTATGCGGATCGAGGCGGGGAGGGGGTTGGCTTCAAGCGCGGTAGCTAGAGCCGAGTCCATACCTAATTCTGTTTTGAGTTCTGCGAGAGCGTCTTCTTGAGAAACGAATGTCGTCTGAACTACCCCGGTTAGGCACCGAATACGATTCTCTACTGCGACGGCGTCGGCATCATCAGAAAGAAAGGCGTGAAGTTCGATTCGACGCGTTGCGCTGCGCGCTACAACCATCACATTGTGCGCCAGAACTGCAAACAGGCCGAGCATCGTAAGACATACGGCCTGAACCGAGCAGGAAAGGAGAAAGGTGACGATGTGGTGGCGTATTCCGCGGCCAGTTTCGACAAGCAGGTACTTAGCCCGCATCGCGTACGATCCTCCCTGCATCCAGTGTAACGCACCGCCGGTGAGAATTCAGCGCCAATTCTGCATCGTGGGTACACATTAGTACAGTCGTGCCCCGGTAGTTTATATCCTTGAGGAGATTAAGAATATCCGCGGACCCTCTAGGATCGATATTGCCTGTGGGTTCATCCGCTAGAAGCAGTTCCGGTTCCTTCACCAAGGCACGGGCTATAGACACCTTCTGCTGTTCACCGCCGGACAATTCGTGAGGATAGGCATCGCGGCGATGAGCTATACCAAGCTGTACCAGCGTTTCCTGAATGCGCTGGGGAATATGACGCGTATCAATTCCCAGCGCCTGCAAGACAAACTCCAGATTCTCGTATACCGTACGGTCGGAGAGAAGCTTGAAGTCCTGAAAGATTACACCAATACGCCGGCGCAGCGCTGGTATCTCCTTGCGAGTGATGCGGTTGAGGTTGTAACCCAGGACAGAAATTCGCCCGTTATCGGGAAACTCCGCACAATAGAGAAGCCGCAGCAGGGTCGTCTTTCCCGCGCCGGTTGCCCCCAGAACGAAGACAAAGTCGCCTCTTTCCACCCGAAAGCTTACATCTGTGAGTGCAGGCCAGGAATGGCGATAAAACTTTGAGACCCCTTCCAGCTCGATAGCTGGCTCAGACGTGTGCTGATACGACTCAAGCATTGGAAAACCCGATGCAAGCAAACGGTTGAAGGTCAAACGGTTGAAGGTAAGTGTCTGTATAGAAATTGGGCATCGTTCTGCCTGACTTTGCAGATACTACGGAAAAAACCGCAGCTGGCAACCTGCAGGAAGAAGAGGGCAAAGCCCCGCTCACGGGTAGAGGGCAAGTTTTCTCTTGCTTTTTCTTTAGGAAAAATACCACTTCAACAAAGTAAAGCAAGCTATTACACCATCCTTGGGTCCTATCTTTTTTCCTTCCCGGCGTGCCCGATAGGTGATAGGTACTTCCACGATACGTGCTCTCATGCGGAGGAGCTTGGCCGCGATCTCAGGTTCAATATCAAAACGATTTGCCGTCAACTTCAGACGCCTGAAAAGAGAGAGTCTTACTGCCTTGTAACAAGTTTCCATATCGGTAAGCCGTCCTGCGAAAAGCAGATCAGTCAGAAAAGTGAGAAAATAATTGGCCGCTAGGCTCAGAGGGAGAAACTTATTGGCTTTAAGAAATCTGGAGCCAAAGACAGCATCAACCGTGGGGTCACGGAAAGGCGCAAGCAGTCGAGGATATTCAGCCGGTTCATATTCCAGGTCGGCATCCTGAATAATTGCAACTTCTCCGGTGGCAACAGCAAGAGCTGTCCGAATACTCGCACCCTTGCCCTGGTTCTTTTCGTGGTGGAGAATTCTTATTCCGGGGATAGTCTTGAGTATTTCCAGGGTGCGGTCAGTTGAACAGTCATCTACAACGATTACTTCCTTGTCAACCGGAACCTGCCGCACCCGAGCCAGAACCCTGGCTACGGATTTTTCTTCATTGTACACTGGTACAAGAACGGAGAGGTCTGGCATATGTCATTCCCAGTACTGCTTCAGTCGGACCCCAGTCGACCGGTATCTGGGCGCATGTCCAACAAAGGTTTTTGGGCTGGACGCCGAAACCACGAAACGGTAATACGCAATCCTTCTTCTAGGTCGACCAAAGGTTTCCAGCCCAGTAATTTCGTGGCTTTACTGATGTCTGGCTTGCGTCTTCGCGGGTCGTCACTGAGCCGGGGTAGAAACTGAACCCGATTTTTGCAGCCAGTTAATTTTCTGAGTATACGTACGAGCTGCAGTATGCTGAACTCGCAGGGGTTACCCAGATTTACCGGCTGCGGATCTGAGCAGAAAATAAGACGATACAATCCTTCGACCATATCCGAAACAAAACAGAAACTGCGAGTTTGTCTGCCTGAGCCGTATACGGTGAATGGTTCATCGTTCAGGGCTTGACGGATGAAATTGGGGATTACCCGTCCGTCGTCAAGTTTCATGCGCGGTCCATAGGTATTAAAGATTCTGGCTATTCTGGTTGGCATTCCGTAATGGCGGTGGTACGCCATAGTCAAGGACTCGGCAAACCGTTTGGCTTCGTCGTACACAGAACGTACACCCACCGGATTCACATTGCCCCAGTAACCCTCAGACTGGGGATGAACCAGAGGGTCGCCGTACACCTCTGAGGTAGAAGCCAGCACGAATATCGCCTTTTTCCTTCTGCACATTTCCAGCAGATTTTGGGTCCCGTGCGAACCCGCAGCCAAAGTCTCCAGCGGCAAAGAAAAGTAGTCCTTGGGTGAAGCCGGGGAAGCCAGATGGAACACAATTTCCACAGAATTGCGCACAGGAATGGCTTTCGTCACGTCCGCCCTTATGAAGCGGAAGAGGGGATGAGGGAGTAGATGAGATATGTTCTGGCGTCGGCCGGTTACCAGGTTATCAACGCATAAAACTTCGTGTCCCCGCGCTATCAGGTAATCACACAGATGGGAACCGAGGAAACCCGCACCGCCGGCTACCAGTACCCTCACCTGCCTACCCCTATGTAAGTGAAACCAAGCTTCTCGACCTCCTTACGCTCGAAAATGTTTCTTCCATCACAGATAATCGGCACCCGCATGCTCTTCTTGATGGCAGCCAAATCTAGCTCCTTGAATTCCGGCCACTCAGTCAATATGGCAAGCAGGTCAGCCTCCTCGGCTACTTCTTCCGCTCTACGACAGTATTGTATGCTGGGGATAATCTGCCGGGCCCGTTCCATGGCTTTGGGATCATAGGCGCGGATGCGCGCCCCTTTCTGCAAAAGCTCGTTTATGATGTCTATGGATGGAGCGAACCTCATATCGTCAGTGTTCGGCTTAAAAGCAAGTCCAAGTACACCAATGTTCTTGTCGGCCAGGTTCCAGAGTGCGCTCTGTATCTTGCGCACGAAGCGACGTTTCATATCTGCATTTATGTTCTCCACTTCGCGCAAAAGCGCAAAATCGTAGCCAAGCTCTGCGGCTATGCGAATAAAGGCACGTAAGTCTTTGGGAAAGCAGAAGCCTCCGTAGCCTATACCGGCAGCAAGAAAATCCGGACCGATACGTCTGTCCATTCCTACACCTTGGGTGACCAGTCTGACATCAGCTCCTGTCGCTTCGCATATGACCGAAAGAGCATTAGCGAAAGATATCTTCATTGCCAAGAAAGCGTTGGAAGCATGTTTGATAAGTTCAGCCGAAGCCAAGTCAGTAAAGATGATAGGGGCTTTGATGGGCGCATAGAGTTCCTTCAGAAGTTCGCGCGCCCGTGCGGTTTCGCAACCTATGACAATGCGGTCAGGATGAAGAAAATCTTGCACCGCTGAACCTTCGCGCAAAAACTCCGGGTTGGAGGCAACATCAAAAGGCGTAGCTGCCCGGTTGTAACGCTCTATAGTGGTCTTTACCCACCGATGCGTCTGCACCGGTACAGTTGACTTCTCCACGATGAGGCGGTAACCGGACATATTGGCGGCTATTTCCCTGCAAACATGTTCCACCGAAGTCAAATCGGGTTCGCCATTTTCAAGAGTGGGGGTTCCGACCGCGATGAAGCAAATGTCCGTAGAACGGACCGCTTCGCCTATTTGATTGGTAAAACTCAGACGACCGGCCTTTACGGTTCCTTGGACAATCTCCAGCAACCCCGGTTCATAAATAGGCAACTGGCCGCGCTGAAGGGTCCGGATTTTTTCCTCGTCGTTGTCTACACAAACGACCTGATGGCCAATATGTGCCAGACAAGCACCACTGGTAAGGCCGACATATCCTGCCCCTATCATAGCAATTTTCATGGGGCAACTATAAACTATCAGAAGTGGTAGTCAAGGAGCTTATAGCTAGCCAGCTTCATTCGAAAAGGTTTGCGCCCCGAGATTCTCCGACTTCGGAAATTACAGACCGGTAACTAACCGTCTAATTTACTGGTGGTTAGAAACTCATAGGCTTGCCAGAAAGTTGGGGTCAGTCAATAGTGACGCTGTGCTAACCTGTGTTATCTCAAAGTGTTGGCTTCGACTGATGGCCATCTCTATTGACTCTCAGGGGTCGCCCCCTGGGTGGCCGCCACCGTCAGCTTGAATAGAACATATATGTTTCCTGCCGTTCTCGGCCTTGACTGTAGTCTGGTGGGATTAGATCGGCTGCTAGCTCGTTGGGGCGGTTTCGTCTCCAAAGGCTCGGCGGACAACGCTCTGGTTCGGCGGAGGTGTGAACAAGGTGACAACTAGCATACTTATCAAGCTCGCGACCAATCCGGGAATGAAGCCGTGAATCCTGAATGGATTTCGCAGTGCCATCCAGGCAAGCGCTGTGACGCAGCCTGAGACCATTGCCGCCAGAACACCGGCTGCGCTCAAGCGACGCCAATACAATCCGAGAAGATAGGGCCAGAGTGTGGTAGAAGAAATAGCAGCCCAGGAAAAGCCGGTTATGACCAATATCATCGCCGGCGGTTTGAGTGCGATACCTACGGCGGCCAGACCAATGACTACAGAAACAAGCCGGGAAATCTTCACCTCTTGCCTAGACTCCAGCTGGACGCCAAGACTGTCACGTACCACGTCTTTTACCAGGGAGCTGACGGTGACTAGGAGTACAGCGGCAAAGGTGGACATACCTGCAGCAATAACCGCCGCAAGAAATACTGCCGAAGCTAGAGGTGGCATAACCGTTTTTACCAGAGTGGGTATGGCTTTGTCTGCGGCCGCCAAATCCGGAAACAGAACACGGGTGAGTGCACCGTTGAAGTAGGGGAGGAGAGCAACCGCTCCTCCTGTGGTGGCAAGTACAGTACCCAGTTTCAACACTCGCTCCCGGCTGATGGAATAGAACCGGGTGACTAGTTGAGGCATTCCCCATACACCCAGACTTACGATTAAAGCATAGGAGACTAGTCCCGGCCAGCCCCAGATACCTGGCGTGGCCACATACCGCCCAGAGTCGAACTCGGCCAAGCGGGAAAGCGCTTGTGGCAAACCACCAATCCTTGTTAGCGTCAAAACTGTCAGCAGTACGAGACCGAATATCATTATCACGCCTTGCAGAAAACCGGTCCAGACCACCGCCACGTAGCCGCCTAATGCCACATACACGATAATAACAAGTGCGGAGATGAGGACACCCCATACATAATCCACGCCTACGAGCACCTCAAAGGCGTTGCCCATTCCCTGTACTACCGAAACGCTGTAGACAATGAGAAATAAAGAAACAACCAGAGCAGAAATGAGGCGTGCAGCTGGGGAGGCAAAGCGCCGGGCGAAGAATTCGGGCATGGTAATGGCGTTCAGTCGGCTGGTCATCTGTCGCGTACGCGCGCCGAGCACTATCCACGCTAGTAGAGTGCCAACCACCACATTAGTGGCAGCAATCCAGAGCGTAGCCAGCCCATACTTGTATCCAAATCCGCCGCCTCCGATGATGACGACCGAACTGTAGTAAGCAGCCACAAATGAGAAGGCGGTAACCCAAGCACCAATCGAACGTTCGCCCAGATAGAATCCTGCCGCGGACCTGGCTCGTTTGCGAGAAACAAGGCCGATTGCGAAAAGCGCTGCTAGATAGGCAGCAAGAACTAGAAGATGGATAGTGACCGAGCCCATCTTAGTCCTTCAATTTGACGGTGATAGCCCAGATAATGGCGACAACTATGGCGGCCGCCACTACAAGCAGAGCCGCGAAGGTCGGCCAAGGGCATCCAAAGGGACCACTCACGGCGGAATCATATTCATGACGACTACAGGTGTCAAATGCGCAAGGCAGAACAGGAGCCGCACTCCGATTGCGATTTTTGGGCTGGTGGTTGTGCTACCGCTGTGCCATTGACAGCCTTTGATACAGGTCTAGAATGCATTATGGTAGCGTCAGTTTCGTTATCTGTTAGCCCCACCTGTAGGCAGTTTCTTAATAGTCTCGGGAGGAAGAGGTGTACATCAGAGAATCGCTGACTTTTGATGACGTTCTACTTCTGCCGCAACGTTCAGCGGTACTGCCGGCAGAGGTGGATATATCGAGCTGTTTCACCAGTAATATCCGTCTGAAGCTTCCCTTGGTAAGCGCGGCGATGGACACAGTGACAGAGTCGCGTATGGCTATTGCTATGGCACGTGCCGGCGGAATAGGTGTTATCCACAAGAATCTGACGATTGAGGCTCAGGCAGCAGAAGTGGCACGGGTGAAACGTGCAGAAAGCTCTATGATAACAGACCCGTTTGCCATAGGTCCGGATTGCACAGTGCGCCAGGCACGGGAGATAATGCAGGAGAAAGGAATTTCCGGTTTGCCAGTTGTGGACGAAAAACGGAAATTGGTAGGAATAGTAACAAAGCGTGACCTTCTTTTCGAGGATAATCCTGATCTGCCGGTGCGTAAGGTTATGACTGCGGACAATCTCATCACTGCACCGGTAGGCACCACGCTGAAGCAGGCGCGGCAAATTCTGCGAAAGCATCGCGTGGAGAAACTGCCCATAGTCGGACCAGGACGCAAACTAATGGGTCTTATTACCACTAAGGATTTGCTGACTCGAGTGGAGCGACCCAACGCTACTTTAGACAAAAAGCGTCGTTTGCGCGTAGCCGCAGCCGTTGGCGTAGGCCAAGATGCCTTGGCGAGGGCTACGGCGTTGGTAAATGCCGAAGTGGACGTTCTGGTCATAGACACAGCGCACGGGCATTCGGAAAGAGTTATCAGGATGACCCGCACCCTGCGACGTAAGTTTCCTGGGCTAGATATTGTTGCCGGCAACGTGGGAACTGCCGCAGGGGCGCTTGCTCTGGCTGAAGCGGGAGCGGACGGGGTAAAGGTAGGAGTAGGACCAGGTTCCATATGCACCACGCGGGTAGTAGCAGGGGTTGGGGTTGCCCAACTCAGCGCCATCATGGAGGTGGCGCGGGTGTTGCGTCTGCGCAAAGTTGCAGTGATAGCTGACGGAGGAATTCGTTATTCCGGTGACATCGCAAAGGCATTGGCCGCGGGAGCCGACTCGGTTATGATGGGCAATCTGCTTGCCGGCACCGATGAAAGCCCGGGCGAAGATATCCTTCTGGAAGGCAGACGCTATAAGGTCTATCGCGGTATGGGTTCTCTTGACGCCATGGGAAAGGGATCGGCCGACCGGTATTTCCAGGAAGGACAGTCTAAGTTGGTGCCGGAGGGTATAGTGGGCCGCGTGCCCTATCGTGGTAGTGTAAAGGATGTCCTTTTCCAACTGGAAGGCGGCTTACGTTCGGCGATGGGGTTCTGTGGAGCAGCGACGCTTACCGAACTACGACGCAAGGCGAAGTTTGTACGTGTGACCCCAGCCGGACTGCGGGAAAGTCACCCGCACGACGTAACTATCATCAAAGAAGCACCCAATTACGAAGCACCGACCGAAGGTTTCGCCTGCGAGCGGTAGCAAACTCTGCAGAAATTAAAGCGGGAGCGCAGAGAATACGCACTCCCGCTTTTTAAAGCGAGCGACTAGCTTTGGGGCGGAACAGGAATGAAGCCCTCTTTCATCATCCACTGCGTAAGCTCACGGGCTTGCTTGATGGTGGTGGTGGCTTTTTTCATCAATTCATCCCTGCTCAAGTGTATGCGCGCTACGCCCTGCTCAATAGCTTTCATCCCGACCGCCACGGCTTCGCGCGGGAATACTTCCCAGTCGTCCATAGTAGGTACTAAATAATCCGCTTGCAGACCGCGGTCCTCTGCGACCTTGGCAAGCTCAAGAGCAGCGGCAATGCACATCTCGTCGGTAATAGTCCGAGCGTTCACATCCAACGCACCCCGGAATATGCCAGGAAATCCCAAAGAATTATTGACCTGATTGGGAAAATCAGAACGACCAGTTGCAACCACGCGAGCACCAGCTTCAATTGCCTCCCAAGGCCATATTTCCGGAATCGGGTTAGCACAAGCAAAAACGATTGCATCCTTGGCCATAGACTCCACCCATTCCGGTTTCACTACTCCGGGACCGGGCGTAGAAAGAGCTATGAGCACATCTGCACCCTTCATGGCATCGGCAATGGTGCCTCGTACATCCCACTTGTTGGAAATCTGACACATGTGCCATTTTTCCTTGAACTCGGCCTGAAGCTCGTTGCGACCTTTGTGCAAGGTGCCCTTGGAATCGCACATGATGATATTCTCCGGGTTCACGCCTCCTTTGATGCACACACGGGCAATAGCTATGTTTGAGGCCCCGGCGCCAAGCATAGCAATTTTCACTTTGCCGATTTCTTTGCCCACAAATTTCAGAGCATTAACCAGCCCAGCATAGGTCACCGCGGCTGTACCCTGTTGATCATCGTGCCAGACTGGAACATCCATCTCCGCACGCAGGGTGTCTAGAATGCGGAAACACTTGGGCTGAGCTATGTCTTCAAGATTGAACCCTCCAAAGGACGGTTCCAGAAGCTTGGCGGTGCGGATAAACTCGTCCGGGTCTTTTGTACGCAGGGCGATAGGTACGGCGTCAACGCCGCCCAGGTACTTAAAGAGTAACGCCTTGCCTTCCATCACCGGCATAGAAGCCTCAGGTCCTATGTCACCTAGACCCAGCACCCGTGTGCCGTCGGTCAGAACGCAAATAGTGTTAGCTCGGTTGGTATGCTGAAAAGACATCTCTGGGTGTGCCTGAATGTCTTTGCAGGGTGCAGCTACCCCTGGGGTGTACCAGATAGCGAAGTCGTCAAAATTGCGTATGCAGCACTTTGGTACTGTCTGATATTTCCCCTTGTAGAAAGGGTGCAGCTTCATTGCATCGGCCGCGGGTTTCTTGGCCTTAGCAACCAGCTGGTCTATTTCGGCCTGTGTTAGTCTTTTCATCTTCTTCTCCTTATCCAATCAACGCGCCTATGACTTTGCTCGCGGTGGCTTCAATGTCAGAATCAGCACCGCGGAAGCAAGACAGAGTGTTCCTGACACTACGAACGCAAGATTGTAATTGTTCGCAACCTGCTTTACGATAGGCGCAAGCAGATTGCCTCCCAGCCCGCCAAAACCGTAGGCGGTAAAGATGAGACCATAATTTACGCCGGCGTTCTTCGTCCCGTAAAAATCGGCATTCACTGCCGGATAAATAGCGAGATAACCGCCAAAGGTTAGTCCGACAAGCGAAATACCTATCCAATACCAAGAGTGAAACTGAGGGATAAGGAAATAGCTAAACACAGCTAATCCGTTTATCAGGTAAATGAGAAACAGCGTCTTGGTGCGTCCAATGGCGTCGGAAATACGCCCCCAAAAAATTCGGCCCAAGGAGTTAAAAATAGCGAGCACGCTCACTCCAAGAGAAGCTTGCACCGGACTCAGCCCGGCCATTTCCTTTCCAATGGGAACAGTTTGACCGATCATCATTAGACCGGTTCCGGCGCCGCAGAAGTAGAGTATCCATATCAACCAGAACTGCCAGGTTTTTATTATCTGTCCCGGGGTGTAATCAATCCTAAGGGACGCGGCACCGGTGGACTGAGGAGGGTTCCATCCCTGCGGTTTGTACCCAGCAGGCGGGTTGCGCAGAATAATTGCACCCAGCGTTACAATCACGATATAAGCCAGACCAAGATAGATGAAGGTTGGTTGTACACCGAGCGGTAGCTCAGCGGCCTTAGCTACAGCAGAGCGCAACCCGGTTGAGTCTATTGCTGCAGCCGAATCTGTCGCAGTTGATGCTATCGGGAGTGCTAGTGTATCAGTGAACGCCGGCGCAAGTTTGGCGCTCAGACGCGTGGCAAGTTCTGCCGGAACCTGTCGAACCGAACCGAGGGAACGCATCAGACTTTGGGCCAGCGGACCGACCACAAAGGCACCCGCTCCAAATCCGGCAACGGACAGCCCGGTAATCAAGCCTCGCTTGTCCGGAAACCACTTAACTCCGGCCGCAATCGGACATACATATGCAAACCCAATGCCTATGCCGGAGACAATGCCATAGCCCACCACCATGCCGGTGATACTGCGGGCAAGCCCGGCGATAATCATCCCCGCTCCCAGAAGCACACCGCCAATGATAGCAACTATGCGTGGCCCCAGTTTATCCTGAAGCCGCCCGCCTAGAACCGTAGCCAAGGCAAAAAATACCAGTACAAAGCTGAAGGGGAGCTGAGCTTGCGCCAGTTTGACGCCGAGAAGGTCACGAATTGGGTCGCGGAACACACTCCAGGCATACACTGCACCCAGACAGAGCTGCACCATAATGGCGCCCACAACTATGAACCAGCGATTGAAAACTTTGCCTTCGTTCATGAATCAACCTCCCTGAAAACCCGGAAACGATAGACAGGATACCTAGAGTCCCGGCGTCCAGTCAGGTTCTCTATAGTATCCTGTCTATCTTTAGCCGTGTTCTGTTCCTATTCGTCGAGCGTAGAAATATCGCCCACTTCTTTGCCCAAAGCCTCTGCCTTCAATAGCCGGCGCATTATTTTGCCAGAACGGGTCTTGGGCAGTCTATCACGGAACTCAATAGAATCAGGCTTGGCAATGGGTCCTATTTCCTTGCCTACCCATTCAATAAGTTCCTTCTTCAGAGCTTCTGACTTCTCATAGCCGACCTTAAGCGTCACGTACGCTTTGGGCACATCACCTTTGACCTCGTGCGGAACACCGATAACCGCTGCCTCGGCTACCGCGGGATGCGCAACGAGCGCAGATTCCACCTCAGCCGTACCAAGCCGGTGTCCAGCAACGTTCAGAACCTCGTCGGCCCGTCCCCGGAACCAGAAATAACCATCCTCATCCTTGGTGCAGGAGTCACCAGTCAGATAGACACCGGGGAAACGGGACCAGTACGCCTGCTTGTATCGCTCAGGGTCTTTATAGAGAGTTCGCAACATGGCCGGCCATGGTTTGAGCAGAACCGCAAAACCATTTTCATTCGGTTTTATAGGTTTGCCGTCCTGGTCATATACATCAGCCAGAATACCAGGAAGCGGTTTTGTGGCTGAACCCGGTTTCAGGGGCGTAATCGGCAGGGGAGAGATTATGAAGTTCCCCGTTTCTGTTTGCCACCAAGTGTCCATGATGGGCAGTTTGCCGCCGCCGATATGCTCGCGGTACCATCTCCAAGCTTCTGGATTAATCGGTTCACCTACCGAGCCCAGGAGCCGGAGCGAACTCAGATTATGCTTTCTGGAAAATTCTTCGCCAAAACGCATAAACATTCTAATGGCGGTAGGAGAGGTATACAGTATGGTCACTTTCTCCCGAGCAATGATGGACCACCAGCGATCTGGAGCAGGGTAATCAGGAGCGCCTTCATAGAGTACAGACGTAGCACCGTTCATCAGGGGGGCATAGACTATGTAAGAGTGACCTGTGACCCAGCCGATATCTGCTGCACACCAGTAAATATCATCCGGCTTGATGTCGAACACAAACTTCAGGGTGGAATAGGTGCCAACCGCATATCCGCCGTGAACGTGAACGATACCCTTGGGTTTTCCTGTAGTTCCAGAGGTATACAGGGTATAGAGTACATCTTCTGAGTCCAACTGTTCAGGCGGACATTCGTCGGGTTCATTAGCGGTAATTTCATGCCACCACAGGTCACGCCCCTCCTTCATCTGCACCTCGTTACCCGCACGCTTGTAAACAATGCAGTGCTGAATAGAGGGGCAGTCAGCAAGTGCCGGATCGGCATTTGCTTTGAGCGTTACTAGCTTGCCGCGACGGTAGCCACCATCGGCAGTAATAAGCACCTTTGCCTCCGCATCCTGAATGCGGTCACGCAGCGAGCCCGCCGAAAAACCAGAGAACACAACTGAGTGGATAGCTCCAATTCGGGCACAGGCCAGCATGGCCACCGGTAACTGCGGAATCATAGGCATGAAGATAGTAACACGGTCACCCTTCTGGACGCCGAGCTTCTTCAGCGCGTTGGCTAGCTTATTCACTTCCCGGTACAGTTGAGCGTAGGTCCACCGTTCAACCGGCTGATCCTGTGGCTCCGGTTCATAGATGTAAGCCACCTTATCCCTATTAGTCGTCTTCATATGCCGGTCAAGGCAGTTGTAAGTGATGTTAAATTTGCCCCCTACGAACCATTTGAAGAAAGGAGCGTTGGAGTCATCCAGAACTCTATCCCAGGGTTTGAACCACTCCAGCTCCTTGGCGACCTCACCCCAGTACCATTCCTGATTCTCGGCTTTTTTCAGCAGGTCATCATAATCTTTGATGCCATGCTTTTTCATAAAGGCCATGATGTTAGAATTTTCCACCAGCTCTTTAGGTGGGTAGTAAACCTCGGACTGTGGCATGACTGTTTCCTCCTTATTGTTGCATTATCGTATAGTTGCGGGTTACTTGCCGCAGTCTTGCAGCCAGGCTGCGGGTATGCCCCAAAGGCATGACTGCGCGGACTAGCCGGTGCTCAGTATAGGAAGCTAGCAATCGGTGTCAAGCTGACTCTTGCGCCTCGCAGCGCCATAAGGGTCTGCCAGTAGTCTTGACAGCCACCACGCTGCCATTAGACTAGCGCTGCGCCGGCGTAGCTCAGTTGGCAGAGCAGCGGTTTCGTAAACCGCAGGTCGTCGGTTCGACTCCGACCGCCGGCTGTGTTGCCGAAGAACAAAAACCTGTATAACTCAGGGCGGAGTTCGTACATGCCAAGACGCGAATCCTTAACCGTAAACTGTGCCCGTATCTAAGGCGCGATGCTGAGCAGGAAACCTGGCGTACGCAAGGAGCTGGTTGAGCAGGCGGCCTTCGAAGAAGCCGAACGAAGAAGGGCCGAAAAAAGGGCCTCGGCGCTGTTTGATAGCCTAGTAGGTTCCAGCCCTGTAGCTATTGAGATATTCGACACAAATGGCACACCTCTTTTCAGCAACAAGGCAGCTGAGCGGCTTCTAGGCAAGGTGCCTCCTCCTGGATTTTGCCTTTTCGAAGAACGCGGCCTCAAACGTGCTGGGTTGCTTGAACCTCAACTGAAGCGTGTGTTAGCCGGTACCAGAGTAGAAACTCCGCCCACCTGGTACGATCCTACCGAAATCGGCCTTGCCGGAGTTCCCGGCAGAAAAATATGTTTTCGTGCTACCGTGCTTCCCTTATTTGACTCCGAGGGAGTAGTTAAACGTATTGCTGTTGTGTACGAAGACATCACGGAACTTGTAAGACTCGAAAAAAACCTGGAAGAGTTAAGAATCAGGCAACAAACAGAAGCCGCGCGGCTTGCGCCGGATGTCGTTACCGACACCCGGAATCTCGACTACAGTAGAAGGAAAATTGAACAAGCATTGCACGAAAGCGAAGAAAGACGCCGCGCCCTTGTTGAGACAGCCAAGAACGGCATTGCTGTTTGTGAGCTGGATGATGCAGGTCACTTTCTGAGTATAAGCCAGTCAATCGAAACGATCTGGGGCATTTCGGCTGCGGCGATACTAGAGGACGCCTCACTTTTCTTTGCGCAGATTCACCCGGAAGACATAAAGGGCTTACAAGATACAGAACTTGCGATTCGCCGACAGCTAGCAATTCCCGATCGCTATCGTTTCAGAGTAATACACAGAGAAACGGGCAAGGTTTCTCACATAGACACGCAGACGGCGGTATTCACTATCGCCGGCAGAAAACTGCATTATCGCATTTTCTGTGACGTAACACAGTTGGTTACGCTTGAGCAGTCGCTTAGCGAAAAAAACGTCCTACTGGAGGCTTTGCTTGCCAGCGACCAAGAAAGCGTAGTACTTTTGGATCGCAATCTGGTAGTTATGCGCTGGAGTCCAGGCGCTGAGAGGCAGACAGGCATTCCTGCAGTGCAGGCAGTTGGGCTTTTGATTACCGAGCTATTTCCCGAATTCAGTTCGGCGGGCTTTACAGGTGTATTACACGCTTCGCTTTCTACTCTTTCCTGTCGTCAACACGAAGCCTTCTGCCCGCATATTGATAAGGAGAAAGCAGGCTGGTACCATTTAACTTCCTATCCTTGGGGATCAGGTCTTCTCGTTTTCCTGCGTAATATAACAGCGTTCAAGACCGCCCAGCTCAAACTGGAGCAGATGCAGACTGTTTCTACATCGTTGCTCTCAACACAGGTAGATGCCTTAGCTGTGTTGGACAGCGACCTGACGATAATATCATGGAATGCCGCGATCGCTAGAGAGACATCCATCCCGACAGAGCAGGCAGAAGGCAAATCTCTCTTGGATGTTTTACCAGGTATCAGGGACGCCGGCTTCCTGCAGGCAATTCAGCAAACCATGCGTGATCGTACGCCTCGCAAACACGAAGCGTTCTGCACCGACGTCCGGCAGCAGGTTGCCGGCTGGTATGAACTTACTTTCTACCCTTGGACCGACGGACTTCTAATCTTCTTGCGCAACACAACGGAAGAAAAAAATGTCCGCCTAAACTTGGCACAGAGACAGGCGGACATGCAGGCGCTGTGTAACAGCGAAATCGACGGCGTAATACTCTTGGACGAGAACCTCACAGTGGTTTCCTGGAACCGAGCGGCAGAACGAGAAACGCGCATAACCAGTACTGAAGCCACGGGCAGGAGTATTACTGACCTGTACCCAGCTTTTGCAGAAACCGGATTCCTTCCTGTTATACAGAAGTGTATAACGCAACGTACCTCCAGCCGTTATGAGGCGTTCTACGACGACGGTCGAGACCGGTACGCCGGCTGGTTCAGTCTTTCTGCACATCCCTGGAATAGGGGAGCCCTCATTCTGATCAAAAATATCAGCCACTGGAAGAAAGCAGAACAAGCTTGGCAGCAAACGGAAGCGCAACTAAAAGCCCTGCTGAATTTGCCCGGTCTAGCAATAGCAACTAAGGACGGAAATCTTCGCTACACCTTCGCAAATAAGGAAGCCAGAAGAATGCTATCCGGCACTAAAGTCGCTCCGTTATTGGGGATGTCGGACCATGAACTTCTAAAGACCGCAGTTGCTGACCTCCTGTCCTCATATGATCGCCAGGCACTATTGGAGTCTCGTGCGGTCAGCTTAGAAATAGCCTTACCTGACGCTGTCACGCCAGGTAGCAGATGGTACCACATAATCAAAGTTCCATTTCAGGCAGGCGAACCGACGAAATCGGCCGTCAGTCATACAGATGGACCGCCGCGTCTGTCAGCTAGCCCTGTCTTCGGCACCATTACTGTAGGAATAGATATTACGCGACAGGTCTCTGCTCTTCAGGAACTGACTCGACGCAAAGAATTCCTGGAAAGCGTTGTTAGGCAGTATTTGGGCCTGATGGAACAGATCAAATCTGAGTTGAAAAACTGGGAGCGTCCGCTCTGACAGCAGACGAAAAGCGACGCTCCGTTATCAGGATTAGAACTTGTCATCCTAGTTTGACACGTCGGTAGGTGGTCATATATAATGCCGCACAATGCGACGTTCGAACTCGCAAAGGAGCTTTTGATGAAATTTGTTTACTCGGATAGGTACGAAATAGACATTGGCGCACACGTGTATCGAACAGATAAGTACAGAATGGTACGAGACAAGCTACTCGCGGAGGGGCTTGCCAAACAAGAGGACTTTGTAGAGCCGCCTGAGCCTAGCATTGAGGACATAAAACTCGTCCATACTGAGGCGTATGTTGACGACATGCTGAATCTGCGCTGGACTTCCCGTACCGTACGCTCAGAATTGCCTCTCACTGAAACAATTATCCGCGGATATTTCTTGCACGCATCCGGCACAATCCTAGCATGCCGTTTAGCTCTGCAGGACAAGATAGCAATGCACCTGGGGGGCGGATTCCATCATGCCTTCGCGGATCACGCGGAAGGTTTCTGCTATATAAATGACATAGCCATAGCAATCAAGCGGCTGCTGCTGGATGGTCTCATCCAGCGGGCGGCGGTCATAGATTGTGATCTACATCAAGGTAACGGTACCGCACGCATCTTTGCGGGAGATGAACGAGTATTCACTTTTTCCATACATCAGGAAAACTTGTACCCTATGAAAGAGGAATCCGATTGGGATATCGGTCTGGATGATGGGGTAGGAGATGACGAGTACCTCGAGCGACTAGGACAGGCTGTTCCCAGCATTCTGACAAAACACAAACCCGATCTAGTGCTTTATGTCGCCGGCGCTGATCCCTACCACCGCGACCAGCTGGGTACACTGCGTCTCACCAAAAGAGGTCTGGCGCTCCGGGACCGGCTGGTCATAGAGGGCTGCTACAAACGGGGCATAACTGTAGTTCCGGTGTTAGCCGGAGGTTACGCCTTGGACGTCAAAGACACGGTTGATATCCATACGCAAACTGCCCGCGAATGCTTGCGCGTACTTGGCCAATTACCCAAATCAAGCGAATCTGACGCAACTGAAAAAAGTACCGAGCAGACAAATCCCAATATGCCAACCCGGGGGTAATTCTAGGTCTACGAGGGTGTTTGGCGACGGGGCCAGCTCAATCCGGGTGTGTCTTATGACGTCTTCCCATCCGGTAGATTACAGTCGTTTCTACCATCGGGAAGCGGCTTCACTTGCGAAAGCAGGATACGTGGTCAACCTCGTAGGATTGAAACCGACTTCTTCCGTTTCGCCTTCCGGCGGAATTAGCCTATTCGCAACGGAGGAGAGGCGCGGCCTGGCTAAACTTCGTACCCTTGCCGAGATATATAGGGTAGCACTGCGTCTGAAGGCTTCCGTATACCACTGTTTTGATCCGTGGACTCTGGCTGTGGCTTTGGTTCTTGCGCGTCGATCGCCACACATCAAAGTAATCTATGATTCTACTGAGCTGTACCCCAGTTACTATGCCGAGAGAAAAGATATTCCTCTGATTCTGCGCAGGTTTCTCGCCTGTTTCGTACGCCAGCTTGAACAGGTGGCAGTACGCCGCATAGATGGTGTTATTGAAACCAACCTGACACGCGCACAACGCTTTCGCAAATACGGCCGGGAGGTAACGCTTGTGCCTAACTTTCCTCTGACTCAGTCATTGTCGACATTTGTGGCTCAACGAGAGCCAGTCATAGCCTATACCGGCCTGGTTAGCCGCGAACGAGGATTTGACAAGCTGCTCGTCGCATTTGCCCGTCTAGCACACGGATTTCCAGATCTGCGTCTTAGGATTGTAGGCGACTTCGATCCTCGAGGAAATCTCGCCCAATGGAGTGCCGCTTTCATAAAGAAGCACAACCTCAACACAAAAGTAGAGCTTCTCGGTTGGTTGCCGTACGAACAGATGCTGCGGGCAATAAGCAAGTGCCTGGTCGGCGTAATCCTACTGCAACCCGGTCGCACTAATGACTATACAGGGCAACCGAACAAGCTTTTCGAATTTATGGCTTGTGGCCTGGCTGTTGTAGCGAGCAATTTTCCAGAAATTGCGCCTGTAATAGGGGAGGCTGGTTGTGGGTGGCTAGTTGATCCGACTAACATTTCATCCATTACGCAGGCACTAAGAACGGCCCTCGCAAACCCAGAATGTTGCCAAGCTAAAGGTTTTGCAGGGAGGGAAGCTGTTTTGAATCGCTACAACTGGTCGCAAGCAGAAGCAAATCTGCTGAATTTATATCAAAAACTTGCTAGATGAGAAGAACTGCGAAAAATGCACTTTTCTTGTTCGCCGGCGAGGTAACTACTCGTCTATTGGGCTTCCTAGTCTCTGCCGTGTTGGCTCGACGTTTGACTATGACTGGCTTCGGGCAGGTAGCTTTTGCATTCTCTGTAATGTCATACGGTATCATCCTGACAAAGTTTGGGCTGTTGACAGTCGGCATAAGAGAGGCAAGTCAAAACCGAAATTTCATCCCTAGTTTGGTCAACAATGTGCTGGCAATGCGGCTGGTTGGGGGATTGATAGCAGCCATGGGCATAGTTATCTTTGCTATCAGCTTCCGCCCTGAAATGAAGTGGCTTCTCGTTGTTTCGGCAGCTATAGTAGTACTTCAGGGTTTGCTTTTGGAATGGCTTTTTGTGGCGCTGGAGAGAATGGAATTCTTGGCAGTAAGTCACGGCTTGGTAAATGCGCTATACTTACTGCTCGTGGCAACGGTCGTCAAAGCGGAGCGGCCTCTTTGGACCGTACCGGCTGCATACGGTATTGCTACGCTGGCGGCGGTCGTTGTACTCTTTTTTGTGTACACAATAGAATTCCGCCTGCCCCGGTTAAGCTTTGATCCGTCCGTCTGGCGGAAGCTAACGCTTCAGTCCTGGCCGGTAGGCTTGGCAGACGTGCTGACTCAGTTTTACGTGAATTTCGGAATCGTTGGCATATCTCTCTTACGTTCTGATTCCGAGGCAGGATTGTATGCCGCGAGTCATCGTCTGGTTTTCTTTCTTCTGATGCTTGATCGCATCTTGCAATCACTGTTTTTACCCCTTGTGAGTCGCTTCTACGCCATAAAGCGTGACCAACTTGCCGGATTGCTCGGCAGCACCCTGAGAGTAGCCATAAGCCTCAGCCTGCCACTTGCGGTGACGTTTGCTATGCTCAGTCAGCCTTTGCTGGTTCTCATCTTCGGCGGCCCCTTTGCCCCCGCATCCCCAGTGCTTTCCATCTTGGTATGGTTTCTCCCCCTTAGTTTACTGAGCACGTTGGCCGGGTATCTATTACTGGCCGCAGGCAAGGAGAAAACTTTTCTTGTCAATACTGCTATTGGAGTCTCAATTGCCTTGGCCGTATCAGTGCCGGGTATTCTCTTTTGGGGCATACCAGCTGCAGCAGTCGCAATGGTGGTCGGTGAAACAGCAATTTTAGCACTGACGATGCGTCACGCGCTACGCGTATGCCGACCAGTAATAGAACCGCCCATCTTAGTTCCTTTTCTCGGTAGTATGCTTCTCGCTGCTACTATTCTCATACTTCGGACGTGGAACTGGCTAGCAGCTGCAGTTATTGCCATGCTTCTTTATCTTGCAGTTTTGTTCGCTGGTAGAGGCCTCACACTATCTGACTTAGGACTGGCAAGGAAATGATTGGACTGTGGGGCGATGATCTCGCCTGGCAGGAGCTGCTGCGGCAGGAAGGTGTCCCCTTCTGTACTAATTGCTATGAAAACATCTCTGCAGCGAATGTACTGATACTGGATCGCCCCCCCCGCAGAGAAGAGTTGAAAACGCTCGTCGACTATACAAATAGGGGAGGAGCCTTACTGACTTATGCGGGCAATATCTCTTCTCTTTGGCCAACAATACGACTTCGCCGCAGGAAACTGCGCTATATGCTGCCCGATGATTCTGGTCTATTTCGGAATGTCGGGATCGTACACCTAACTTTCGCTGGGATAATCCCGGAAGGAGCAAACGCGGGACTGACTCCCACGAGCGACAAAGCGGTATTCTATGGTTCGTACGGTAACAGCAAGGTAGTGATTCTGCCTTTCGACCCAGCACTTGAACTCAGAACCATAGCAAGTGCGATTAGAATTTTCCCAGGCGGAACCCGACGCCCGGTATTCGAAAAAGTGAGCAGGATCAGTCGGGGTGAAATTAGACGGCTGGTAGCTAATGCCCTGCGGTGGTTATCTTTTGCTCAAGGACTGCCGTATTTTCGCCTATCTTTTTTCCCGGAAGGAAACAGTGCGCTAGCGGTCAGGGTAGATACCGACGCAAGCAGTCTCTCGTCACTGCAGGTAGCAGCCAAAACCGCCAGAGACAACGGCCTATGTTTTTCATGGTTTGTCCATGTCCAGGCAGCTGGCCAGCACCTTTCTAAGCTGGTCGAGGACACGTTAAAAGGACAAGACATACAGCTACACTGTTTTTCCCACAATGTATACCCTGATTACGAATCCAACTTTCGAGACGTTAGTCAGGGAATCTCTCTACTGAAATCTGTTGGTATTCATCCGACTGGGATTGCCGCCCCCTACGGCAAGTGGAGTGAAGATTGGAGCCGAGCCGTGGCTGACGCCGGACTAAAATACTCCTCCGAGTTCTCAGTAGATTATGATGACGTGCCCTTTCGACCTATCATTCAAGGGCAACCTTCCCGAGTGCTACAGGTCCCCGTGCATCCCATATGCTTGGGCAGGCTATCTGCGGCTAGGGCGACAGCGACCCAGATACTGGCATATTTTCGGTCGGTCATAGACAGACAAGTGGCAAGACAGGAACCATGCCTCCTCTACGATCATCCAGCCGCAATCGATCGATATGAGGATGTCTGGCGCGAGATCATCTCTTATGCACGCAGCAATTGCGATATATGCCTGAGCCTCAGTAGCTATGCCGAATGGTGGCTTAGACGGGAGGTAACGAAATGGCAAGTCCTAGCAGAAACTGACAGCTGTGAAGTAGCCACGGCAGGACCAAATCCTAGTGTGCAGGTGATCATAGAAAGGGAAGACCGGTGGTCTGCGATAAACCTCGAAACCGGCATCGTAAAATATGACCAGCTGATATGGCAGAAAAAAAAAACCGCCTTGTTTCGCTTGTCAGAATTAAGGCGAACCATAAATGTGGGCTTACGCGTCAGATACCAAGAAGCGTTACGCAGGCTGTGGCAATGCAAACATAAGGAGGACAAGTAGTTATGCGTATTATGTTCGGAACTTTCTCAGCAGCGACAATACTCGGGGGTGGGATTCGTGTGCAGATACAATCTCTAGCTCGTGAGCTCCGGAATCGTGGTGTAGAAGTTGAACTTTTCGACCCCTGGAAACAATACGACCTAAGGCAGTTTGACCTATTCCACCTTTTCGGTGCCCATGTAGGTACGTATCACTTAGGTCGGGCGGTGAAGTCGCTGGGAATGAGGCTGGTCGTCAGTCCGGTTTTCTTCAGTCGACACCCGGCCAGGCGCGTGGCTGCACTGGTGGCTGTGGCAAGAAGGCTACGAAAGAAAGGCGGATTCTGGACTGAGCACATGTTTTGCAAAGAGCTGTGTGACATGGCCGACTTGGTGATGCCGAATACACGGGCAGAGGCTAATCTTATAATACAGGCCTTCGGCGTAAAGCCGGAACGGATTACTGTTCTACCAAACGGGGTTGACGAAAGATTTTACTATGCCAAGCCGGACGAATTCATCGCCAAGTTCGGCCTACGCGATTTTGTTCTCTATGTAGGCCACATTGGATGGGGGAGGAAGAATGTGATTGCCTTATTGAGGGCTGCACGTGGCTTGAACAAACCCCTAGTGTTGATTGGCGAAATTATTGCCAATGAATACGGCAGGCAATGCCAGAGTCTAATTGACCAACTCGGAAACACGGTGCACATTCCGGCTCTACCACCTGATTCATCATTGTTGAGCTCAGCGTACGCAGCTTGCGATACCTTTGTGCTTCCCTCGCATTTTGAGACACCCGGGCTATCAGCGCTCGAGGCGGGCCTTGCCGGTGCCAAGATCTGTATCACCAGATACGGAGGTACAGATGAATACTTTGGAGAAAATGCTATTTATCTTGAGCCAAACTCCGAGGCATCCATAAGGACTGCCTTGAGAACGGCACTGGCACTCCCGAAAACCGAAAGCCTACGCGAACACATATGCCGCAACTTTCTGTGGAGAGAGGCGGCGAGAATTCTCGAATCCGCTTATCTGCAATTTCTATCAGCTACGACCTAGGTACCGAACCGGCCCCTAGTTTACATAATGGGCATTATCAGAAACGAAACAGGTCTAGAACTTAAACCAGTCTGCGGCCAGCTTTCCCAGTACGGGCATCGTCCAAAGTTTACCACTGGCAGCGTTTATGATGCCCATTATACTCATAACTAACGAGTAGATGTATACCACCGCTAGAAAAAACCAGCCGATGAAGGGTATCCAACCTACTATCCAGACTGCAAAAACCAGTATAGTTAGAATTATGCCCTGCTTAACGTGAAACTTGCAGAAGGCGTTGTCCTTCATTGCCAAAAGCGGGACTAACCAAAGTATGCCGAGATAGGAAAGCCACGCAAGTCCTTTGCCCCTTTCAACGTCATTAGTAGACTCCCCGCTGTTTGGAAGTTCTTGGTCATTCTTCGTCTCATCCATTTTTACCTCCTCGAGCCAAGTTTCAAGAACCGCCTCCGGACTCTGACCCTCCAACCCGTTCCGCATAAACCCCAAGGACCGGCAAACGCCAAGGATTTTTCATCGCTGCCTGAACAATTCCCATTATCATCAAAATGAAGTAGCCAATCGAAACAACCGCACCAAACAGATGGTGCACGAGCCAGGCCAGTGCACGGAAAAAGTAGCCCAGAACGAATATGCTCCCCATAATTCGCCCGAGTACTACGTCGAGGATCCAGATAACGATCCAAGAGAGAATGAAGGCGACGAAAAGGATTAAACTTTGTAACCCGTGGAGACGACAGAATCTGTCATCTTTCCCTCCGAGGAGCGGCAGGAAAAACAAGACCGGCAGGTAGCCCAACGCGGCCAAGACGTTGTTGCCCGTGTGCGGGGTGGAGTCTGTTCGATCAGATTGTTCTGTACCCATCGTCGTCAGCCGAGTATATTGACCCCCACGGCGCTGTCAAGCGTAAGATAAAGAAATTTAGGCAAGTAATCAGGTCCCCGAACGCCAGGATGACACGTAGGCAGCCTGCTCGGGCGTGAGACTGTCAATCCGAATACCCATAGTTTCCAACTTCAGCCGAGCAATCTCTCGGTCTAGCTCGTCCGGAAGCTTGTAAACCTGGGGACTAAGTTTATTCTTGTTCCTCAAAAGATATTCAATGGCCAGCGCCTGGTTTGCAAAAGACATATCCATGACCATTGCCGGGTGCCCTTCAGCTGCGGCCAAGTTCACCAATCTACCTTCAGCCAGCATAACCAGCCGCTTACCATTTATGAGCGTGTACTCTACGCAGTTGGGTCGCAACTCCCGTCTCTTCTTCGTGATGGACCTCAACGCCTTAGTATTTATTTCTACATCGAAGTGACCCGAATTGCATATTATCGCCCCGTCTTTCATCGCCAACATATGCTGCCGGTCTATAACATTAATGTCACCTGTTACGGTCACAAACATGTCACCGTGTCGACAGGCCTCAATGAGAGGCCTAACCGCAAAGCCATCCATTGCGGCCTCCAGGGCCTTCACGTAGTCTACCTCCGTGACAATAACGTTAGCCCCCATACCTCTCGCCCGTGACGCAACGCCCCTGCCGCACCACCCATAACCACAAACGACGACAGTTGAGCCTGCGAGCAAGATATTCGTCGCCCGCAGGATACCGTCCACGGTCGATTGTCCTGTGCCGTAACGATTATCGAACATATGTTTGGTTAAGGAGTCGTTTACCGCAATAACCGGATAAGCTAGTACTTTATCCTGCGCCATGCTTCGTAATCTGATAACACCGGTAGTCGTCTCCTCAGTACCACCAACTACCTCCGCCAACAGGCTTCTTTTCCTGGAATGCAAAGTACACACAAGATCCGCGCCATCGTCCGTAGTAATGTGCGGCCGATGTTCCAAAGCAGCAAGTATGTGCTCGTAATATTGTTTGCGGGCCACCCCATTGATGGCAAACACAGGTATACTGTAGTCCACTACAAGAGAAGCTGCCACTTCATCCTGCGTAGAAAGCGGATTTGAGGCACATAGTCTTACTTCTGCGCCGCCAACCTTCAACACCTTCACCAAATTAGCAGTCTCCGAAGTCACATGCAAACAGCATGATATCCTTATTCCTGCCAAAGGCTTGTCTTTTGAGAACCTATCCCCAATTCTGCTTAAGACCGGCATAAAACGCGCGGCCCACTCAATTCGCCTTTTGCCCGCGAAGGCTAGTTTCGGGTTTTTTATATCGCACTGGATCACCATTTCCTCCTGAAGAATTTATCGAAAAGCTGCCTGCAACTTCCCAACCATGTCAGTCTTTTCCCATGTAAATGTTTCGCTAGTTAAGTGCTTAGACGACCTGATCCTAGTAGGATTCCTGCCAAAGTGACCATAAACCGCAGTTGGTAAGTAAATTGGGTTCAACAACTTCAGATGACGTATCATATCCCGGGGACGGAGAGGAAACAATTCGCGTATCACGCGTTCCAGCCTTTTTTCGTCCACCTGAGAAGTTCCAAAGGTATCCAGTGATACATCCGTTGGATCGGCCCTGCCTATAACGTAAGCAAGACGAACTTCAATACGTTCGCAAATACCTGCGGCCACACAGTTCTTGGCAATATAACGGGCCATATAGGTGGCTGAGCGGTCGACTTTGGTCGGGTCTTTCCCGGAAAAAGCCCCGCCGCCGTGTCTGCAGGCTCCACCGTATGTATCTACTATTATCTTGCGGCCGGTCATACCCGTGTCTGAACGTGGTCCGCCAATCACAAATTTGCCGGTTTCATTCACAAAGAATCTGGTTCGCTTGTCTAGCAGGTTAGATGGAATCGCCTGTCTAGCCACCAGGTCTATTATCTCCCCCCTAGCCTTTGTCGTGATACTCCGCCCCGTACGGTCAAGAATACTGGTATCATGTTGAGCCGCAATCACTACACTGTCAACACGTACGGGCCTGCCATTTTCATATTCAACCGTAACTTGGGACTTGCCGTCAGGGCGCAAATAGGGCAATATGCCGTTCTTACGAACCTCTGCAAGCCTACGAGCCACCCGATGCGCCAACACTATAGGCAACGGCATTAATTCTTCCGTCTCTCTGCAAGCGTAACCAAACATTACCCCCTGATCACCGGCACCACCCCTGTCTACACCTTGAGCTATGTTGGGCGACTGCGTCCCGATGGCGTCCAGTACTGCACAACTGTCGGCACTAATGCCGGTTTCGGCGTCAACGTAGCCTATTCCCCGTAAAATGTTTCTCACAAGGGAAGGTAAGTCTACCCAACACTTAGTAGTTATCTCCCCGCCAACCAAGACCATTCCTACTGTGACATAGGTTTCGCAGGCCACTCGTCCATCCGGGTCCTGCCGCAGAACTTCATCCAAGACCGCGTCAGAGATCTGATCACACACCTTGTCAGGGTGGCCTTCAGTCACCGATTCAGACGTAAATCTAGTTCTGCTCAAACTGTACCTCCATTATTTGAAATGCTTAACCACGTAACCTTTGTTTTCCTTCTGCCTGCATTGTGCATCGCCAGTATGGTTTCCTCAGGTTACACAAAACCAGTTTCCTCATCATAATTCTATCACTAGGCAGTAAGTTAAATCTAATACCTAAAGCCTTTTCAACCTGAACCAGCAAACCTTTCCTTCTGACGAGGACCTTAGTTTCACAGAGAAAGGTTCCACTCGGCACACAAACAGCATATGATGACGGAGGCCGCCCCGTTTATTGTATACCAGCTCATCGACAATTCCGCACAATCTGCGAAAACGAGTCTGTAATCCCGTCTCCTCCGGTACTTCTCGAACTACAGCCTGTTCTAAGCGCTCCCCCGGCCACATTTTACCGCCGGGAAGAGCCCAGTAGCCGGCGAAAGGCATTCTTCGTCGTTTCAAGAGCAAAACAAATAAACAAATCCTTTCTGCAGCACCGCTGCTGCTACCGTAACTGGGACACACCGCCAGTCGCGCTCGCTTTATTTAGAAAGCAAATCATAGTGCAAATGCCTTATCAGTCAACAATAACCACCACAGAAAGAACCATTTGCCCAAGAGTGTTCAATTGCCACAATCTTGGGTATCGAAACCACCCGAGCTGCCCCCGACAAATAAGGCTACTCCGCCTAGAAATCACTGGAACACAAGAAAAATCTCTCAGGACTCACGCAGGATTAGCGAGTTGTAGCGCTGATTTCTCATACCACATAGTTGAGGAACGAGTTAAGCTAAGGAGGTAGTCAGGCTTTCGGTCCTATGCGAAGAACTTTGGCTCCCCGAATACGTTGATGCTTTAAGTCAAACAGAGCGCGGTTAGCGTCTTCTAGCCGATATTCTTGAACCTCGGGCCGAATAGGGATTTCTGCCGCCGTCGTCAAAAACTCCGAGATATCTTGGCGCGTAACGTTGGCCACGCTCTTCACTTCCTTCTCCATCCATAGATGCTTGGCATAATCAAGCTCTAGCAAAATCTGCTTGTCTACACTTTCCTTCCGAATAGCATTCACTACCAATCTGCCAGCCGGCTTTAATACCGCCAAAGCAGATAAAAGCGGCTTCCAAGCCGGTGTTGTATCTATCACCGCGTCAAGCTCTACGCCTGGGTTTTCCTCTATATCACCCGCCCAAACAGCACCCAGGCTAATAGCGAATTCTTGCTCTTCCTTGCGCCTAGCGAATACATACACCTTTATATTAGGATATTTGTGCGTCACTAGCTTCAGCACCAAGTGTCCTGACGCTCCGAAGCCTGTAAGTCCCAGACGCCGGACGCTGCCAGCCAATCGCAGCGAGCGATATCCAATAGCCCCTGCGCATAGTAGCGGTGCAGCTTCAACATCCGGGAATACATCCGGGACAGGATAGGCGAACTTCTCAGGCACAGTCATATACTCAGCGTATCCCCCATTCGCATCTCTACCCGTAGCTCTAAACTCCGGACACAAGTTCTCTTGGCCACATTCACAGAACTCACAGCTCCCGCAGGCTGAAAATATCCAACCAACACCTACCCGTTCTCCTATTCTGAACCTGCGTGCCGCACTGCCTAATTTTACTACCCGGCCTACCACCTGATGACCCAAGACAACAGGCAACAATGGCGGGGGTGTACGGCCTTCTATTTCATCTAACTCAGTATGACATACACCGCAAGCGGAAACCTGTACAAGTATCTCCTCAGGGGCAGGTGAAGGGATAGGTAGCTCCTGTAAAACAAGAGGAAACTGGGTCCAATCGGAACTGACATGTTGCTGTAGCACCATTGCCTTCATTGTCCTCATCGTTATTTAGCATACACCTGCCTGGGTTCACTTCAAGCCTTATCCTTAGGGCGAAAAGTTGACACTATCGTTGTTGCCGCTAGTATGACAGCCTATGAAAGCAGATGGAATGGTAAAACAGATTCCCCCGAAATCTACCCATTTCTCAGATTGGTACACAGACGTAATCCTCAAGGCTGAATTGGCCGATTACGCACCGGTGCGAGGTTGTATGGTCATCCGTCCCTACGGCTACGCCCTGTGGGAGAACATGCAGCAGCGCTTGGATTCTCGCCTCAAAGCTACCGGCCACGTCAATGCCTATTTCCCAGCCTTGATTCCGGAAAGCTTTTTCGTAAAGGAAGCCGAACACGTAAAAGGATTCTCTCCTCAGGTCGCTTGGGTAACGCATGGCGGGGACGAGAAGCTAAGCGAAAGACTTGCTTTGCGACCTACCAGCGAAGCCATCATCAATACAATGTACGCCAAGTGGGTAAAAAGCTACAGAGACCTGCCTGTACTCATTAATCAATGGTGCAACATATTCCGATGGGAAAAGTCGACCCGGCTTTTTCTGCGTACGCTTGAGTTTCTCTGGCAGGAAGGCCATACATTACACCGCACGCGCGAGGAGGCAGAGAAGGAAGTACTTCTGATACTGGACCTATATGTGGACTTCTGCGAAAACGACTTAGCCCTTCCTGTAACCCCAGGACTTAAACCCGAAAGCGAAAAGTTCCCCGGTGCTGTTGACACCTATTCCATAGAGGCATTGATGCCTGATGGTCAAGCGTTGCAGGCCGGAACTTCACACCTGTTGGGTCAGCATTTTGCTGAGGCCTTTGACATACGTTTTCTGGACGAGGACAATACCGAAAAACGCCCTTGGGGTACGTCTTGGGGAGTTACTACTCGTCTCATAGGAGCTTTAATTATGACGCACGGTGACGACAAAGGCATGTTCATGCCCCCTATTGTTGCACCTTATCAGGCAGTAATCGTGCCCATTCTTTTTGGTAAAAACGACGAAGCAGTTCTACGTCGCTGTTGGGAGATAAAGGATTTGCTAAGTGAGTTCCGCGTCCTGGTCGATGACTCGCCCCATCAAACTGCTGGCTGGAAATTCAACGAGTATGAAATGCGCGGAGTACCGGTGAGAATAGAGATTGGACCGCAAGATATACAGAAGGGACAGATAGTACTTGCACCCAGGGACGGTTCCGGAAGAAGGTTTGTACCAACAGCTTCCGCTCCCGCAGAACTGCGCCACCTCCTAGAAGATATCCAAAAGAAAATGCTGGCGCGCGCAAGAGCTTTTGTCACCAGCCACACTTCCAGTGCGGCGACGATTGAGGAATTCCGAGCTAATCTTGCAGCTCGACCTGGTTACATCCGAGTACACTGGTGCCGCGCCCAAGCATGTGAGAATACCCTCATAGATGCCACCAAAACCACACCTAGAAATATGCCGCGATATGAGCAAGGAATTAAAGGCAAGTGCATAGTCTGCGGTCGAGAAACCGACACCGTCATTTACTACGCACGAACTTACTAATTGGTGTAGTTGTGACGCAACTTTCTGTAAATTCCTAGTCCTTTCTAGTTTCTCTTAACTAATCTGAGTTCGAAGTTTTTTTCGCACCTGTCTGCCTGTCAATTGATTTTTGACCCAATGCATTTCAATTTTGCGTTTCGCGGTGTGAAACCCGTTTCTTTACCTGCCAGGTTTCTAACCGAAGCTTACCAAATCAAATTTGCTCTTCTTGAGTTCCTTGCGGACTACAACCGCTGACAGGATCTGTTTGGGACGGAATACCTGCAGCAGACTTGTCCGCACGAAAACATAAGGAAATTGATGCCGACGCTTGCTTACACTGATGCCACCCGGATTGCCAACTGCTTTTCTTTGTGCCAAGAGGCGGTGTTTTCTAAAAACCTAACTGCAGCTGAAGGAGCACCTTATAGCTAGTATAGTCTAATTCAACACCAGGGGCACCTTGACGGCGGTAGTCAAAATCAAACATAACCTTCAGGTCGTCTTCCCGCACAAGAAAGTTTATTCCAGCCGTAGCGCCTATGTTCCTTATGCTTCCAGGAGCAAAACTAGCCTGCAGACGCCCGACTGGTTCAAGCAAACGATTCAACCTGCGAGAGGTCTGTACGTAAAAAGACGTTTCTACATTCGACTGCTGAACTTCCCCAGCTAAGCACCAAAAATTTTGCAGAAAGGAAAATTCGAGCGCGCGGTTCCAAAAGTATGAACCCTCTGTTCCGGTCCTACCGCAGTAACCTCGAGCTGCCAGCACTAATCCAACAGAGTCCCATCCTAGAAAAGCCAAGCGGGCACAAAAATCCTTCCAGCGGTTGTCGTCCTGCAGCCAGGCCCCTCTTCCATTACCGTTGAGTATGGCTA
>CBFGJV010000002.1:0-132763 GCA_965649205.1 Caldifarciminota bacterium
GTTATTCAAGTTGACGCGGCGCAGCATTGCGGGTGAGAGTATGGCGGTGGCTGCTGGGGTGCTTCTGGAGAAGTGGCGGGTGCGGGGACTGGATGCGGAGATTCTAGCAGTTATCCGCAAGCAGGTGTTCAACATCGGACCGGTTGCGCCGTAAGGGAGTATGTGGCGGTTCGCTTCAGAGTCTGGCGCAGGTTTCAGCGGATTTTCTGCCAGCGTCGGAAGAATTCAGAAATTGAGTGTTCAAGTTTGGCGCAGACGAGGTCCAAAAGTTTCTGTGCTTTTGCGGCGTCGAAGTCCGGAGAGCCTTCGTCCTTTTCGTAAAGGATTATGGAGCCGGGGAAGGGAGAAGTGACGAGTCCCGGCGCGGCTTGAGCGGCAAGGTCAGGTCCATATTGTTCCCGGTGCACCAGTTCGGGCCGGAGTGCCTGCAACATTGCGGTTTCATCGGTGCCGGCATGTCCGCCTTCATGGCCGTAAACTTCTCTGACTTCTTTTGCGCAATGTACCCACCAGTCCACTACCAGGCTGAAAACCTTTTTCTCGCGGTACAGGCGGAAACATATGTTCTTCAGTTGCTCGGTATTGCCACCATGACCATTGATGATGGCGAGGCGGCGAAAGCCGGTGTCGGCCAGGCTGCAGCACACTTCCCAGACGTACTGTGCAAAAGTCTCAGGTGTAACCGAAGTAGAGCCGGGATAAGCCAGAAGAGAACGGGTGATGCCGTAAGGGATGACGGGAGCGATGAGGGCGTTGAGACGAGGGGCAAGGCGGTCGGCAAGGGCCGAAGGTATGATGTTGTCTGTGCCGAGAGCAATGCAGCCATGGGCTTCCAGGGTGCCGACGGGAAGCAGGACTGCATCTATGTGTTCCGGCACCAGTTGTTTGAACTCCAGCCAGGTGAGTTCTTCCAGACGGCGGGTAGAGAGGTCGGAAGTCATTGTCTTCAGATGCTAGGTGTGCGGCGGATAATGTCAATAACGGGGAAGCTTGACAGACTGAGAGATGGTCTGCTAGTCTAGCTTCTACTAGCTGGAGGAATGATGCGCAATCTGACAATGGTGCTGTGGTTGAGTTTTGGACTGATGCTGGCCGCACCGGCTGATTCTTTGCGTCTTGAGGCGTTGGCGAGACGGACGTACGAAGCAATATGGACATTTCGTCCAGTCGCAGCCACCCGCGCGGGCGTGCATAAAGGAGAAGCAAGGCTGAGCAGTTATACGCCAGCCCGGGTTGCGGCTTATGTCCGTAAGCTGAAGGCCCTGCTGACCGAGCTGGAGGGGATTGATACCGCGCGGTTGTCTCTGGATGGCCGAATTGACTGGTTGCTTTTGCGAGCCAATCTGGGGGGCGAGCTTTTCTGGTTTGTGCGGCAGCCGCAGTGGCAGAAGAATCCGGTGTTGTATGCGGATGAGTGCCTGGGCGGAGTTTACTATCTTGTGCTGTATGACTATGCCCCCCTGAAGAGAAGGGCGGCGGCAGTAGCCGGGCGTATGGCAGAGGTGCCGTGGCTTCTGGCCGAGGCGCGACGGAATGTGAAGTTTCCTCCCCGGCTTTTCGCCGAGGCGGCAATAGAGATGTTGCAGGCCGGTACTGATTTCTTCCAGAAGACAGCAACGGCTCTGGCCGAGTCCTGTCCCGCGCTCAGACGTAACCTTCTGGGTAGCGCGCAAAGGGCGGTGAGGGCGATGGACGATTATCGTCGGGAGCTGGAGGCAGTGCTGCCCAGCTTGCCGGACAGTTTTGCCATGGGGCGCACGGACTACGAGTTTCTGTTGCAGAAAGTCAAGTTTCTGGATTTCGGGGTTGATTCTTTGGTGGCTCTGGGAGAGAGGATGTATGCCTGGTCTGACTCGCTTTCCCGCGAGCTGCGTGCGCAGAAGGCAAGGGCCGAAAGTCTGAATCCCCAGGCAGAGAAAGGAGAAGAACCCGCACCCGAAGGTTTTTCCAAGCAGGAGCTGCTGGCTTACTACCGCGCCGAAGTGGACAGTATGAGGGCCTGGGTGGCAAACAGCGGTTTTGCCACAGTGCCGGATTATGTGGGCAAGCTGGGCGTGATGGAGACGCCGGCTTTTCTTCTGGGCGTGATTCCCGGTCTGGCGATGGAGCCGGCAATGGCACTGGATTCCAATCAGGACGCTACCATTCTCATTGCCACGATTCCGGAAGAGTTCGATTCGGCGCAGCGGGAGTATTACTATCGCCGTATGCGCAATCGGAGATTCCGGGGAGCGGTGGTGCACGAAGGTTTTCCCGGCCACCATTTTCAGATTTGTCGGGCTAATCACCATCCTTCGCTCATTCGCCGATTGCAGGGCGACGACTGTTTCATTGAGGGTTGGGCGCTGTACTGTGAACAGGCTGTAGTAGAACACGGATTGTATCCTCCCGACCCTTTTCCGCAGCTGGGCTGGCTGGGAGGCGTGAAATTCCGTTCGGCGCGCGTGATTCTGGACGCCAAACTTCACACCGGGGAGATGAGTTATGATCAGGCGGTGAATTTTCTGCTGGAACGTTTCGGAGCGGATACGGCGAGCTATCGGGCAGAGGTGAAACGTTACTGTCTGACTCCTACCCAGCCTTTGAGTTACGTGGTGGGCAAGGCGCAGATAATGGAGCTGCGCCAGGAGTATCTGCAGCGGGGACACACGCTGCGGGAGTTTCACGATCGTCTTCTGTCCGAAGGCTCTATTCCGCTCAGCCTGGTGCGGCGGAAGCTGCTGGCCGAACAGTAGTACTTGCGCAAAAGAAGCCTGTCGCTACAATAGCCCGATGAATCATCGTGAGCTGAGACGAACATTTCTGGAATTCTACGCCAGGCGGGGACATAAGATTGTTCCCAGTTCTTCCCTTTTGCCTAGAGACGACCCCACTTTGCTTTTCACCGCTGCGGGTATGGTGCAGTTCAAGCCTTACTGGGCCGGCACCATAGAGCCGCCCTACCGCCGCGCCTGCTCCATTCAGAAGTGTCTGCGCGCTTCTGATTTGGAACAGGTGGGTCATACTCCGCGTCACTGCACGTTTTTCGAGATGCTGGGAAACTTCTCTTTTGGAGACTACTTCAAGGCGGAAGCCATACCCTGGGCCTGGGAGTATCTGACCGAAGTGGTGAAGCTGGATAGGGACAGACTTTACGTCTCAGTGTACGAACAGGACGACGAGGCCTACGATATTTGGCACAAGACGGTGGGACTGCCGGCAGAGCGGATTGTACGTCTGGGCGAAAAAGACAATTTTTGGGGGCCAGCGGGCGGAGGCGGGGCGTGCGGACCGTGTTCTGAGATATATGTGGACTTGGGGCCGGAATACGGCTGTGGCAAAGAAACCTGTGCGCCGGGGTGTGACTGCGACCGTTTTTCTGAAGTTTACAACATTGTCTTTCCCCAGTTCAATCAACTGCCAGACGGTACCCGGTTGCCGCTGAAGAATCGGGGCATAGACACGGGTATGGGACTGGAACGTCTGGCTATGGTGTCGCAGGGGAAAAAGACTATTTTTGACACCGACCTGTTTCTGCCGATAGTCAAGGAAGCAGACCGGGTATTGTTTGCGGAATCTTCCGCATGTGCGGAGGATGCGAAAAAGCAGACGGTCCTGCACATTGCCGCCGACCATGCGCGAGCCTTGACTTTTGCCATTACGGACGGAGTCATTCCGGCCAATGAGGCAAGAGGATATGTGTTGCGCGGCATTTTGCGCCGGGCCGTGCTTTTTGCACATCGGCTGGGAGTAAAAGAGCCGTTTCTTTATCGTATCTCAGCCCAGGTGGTAGAGCATATGCGTCAGTTTTATCCGGAACTGGCAGAAAAGCGGGAACAGGTGGGGGTGATCATCAAGGCGGAGGAAGAAAGATTCCTGCGCACTTTGGACGCCGGGCTGGATTTGTGGCGTACAGCGCTGAAACGGCATCGCGACAGCGGCGTGATTCCCGGCGAAGAGATTTTCCGTCTGCATGACACCTATGGATTTCATGTGGAGCTGGTGAAGGAACTGGCGAATCAGGAAGGGCTGCAACTGGACCTGGCTGGTTTTGAGGCGGAGATGGAGAAACAGAGACAACGTTCCCGGAAGACGGTGGTGATTGTGACTGAGGCTACGGCCGGAGTGCGGGAGTCTCGTTTCGTCGGCTACGACCGGGACGAAGTAGAAACAGAGCTTTTCGACTTTACGGAATTGCAGCCGGGCAGGCTGTACGAGTTGTATCTGCGCGAGACTCCGTTCTATGCCACCGCGGGAGGACAGGTGGGGGATACGGGCCGAGTGAGAGGACCCGGGTTTGAACTGGAAGTCGTTGACAGTTACTACCGGCAGGGAGTACGGGTGGCGAAGGCGAAATTGCTTGAGGGAGAAGTAGCGAAGGGGATTGTGACGGCCGAGATAGACAGGCCGCGCCGGCGAGAAATAGAGCGGGCGCATACCGCCACGCATCTGTTGCATGCGGCGTTGCGACAGGTGGTGGGTGAGTATGTAAAGCAGGAAGGTTCGCTGGTGGAACCGGGTCGGTTGCGTTTTGACTTCGCGGCATTCGAGCCGCTTACAGAGGAGCAGTTAAGCCGGGTGGAAGCCTTGATGTTCGACCGAATACTGGCGGATGTCAAACTAAAGGTAGAGATAAAAAGCCTGGAAGAGGCCAAGGCTATGGGAGCACTGGCCTTCTTCGGCGAGCAGTACGGAGAGACGGTGCGGGTGGTACAGGTGCCGGGTTTTTCCATAGAGTTGTGCGCAGGCACGCATTTGCGTTCTACCGGGGAAATAGGCGTCTTACGTATAATGTCTGAGACCGGGGTAGCTGCGGGGGTCAGACGTATAGAAGCCTTGGTGGGGCAGGAGGCCTTTCGGCGGCTGGCGGAAGAACGACTGATAATGAAACGGCTGCGGGAGACGTTGCAGGTGGGGGAAGAGGCATTGTTGACGCAGAAAATAACTGCCCTGCAGGAGGAGAATAGACGTCTGGAGGCGAAGTTGAAAGCAGCACTGGTCCAGCTGGCCCGCAACACTGCCGAAGAACTGGCGGCAGCAGCAGAAAAAACAGAGAAAGCCACTCTGGTGCTGGCCTATCTTCCTCAGCTGGAGCTGCCGGAGTTGCGTTTGGTCGCGGACAGGTTGCGAGAAAGGCTTGCCGCTCCCTATGCCGGATTTCTCGCCGGCGCTTCCAGTCAGGGGCGGCTGCGGTATCTGGTGTTTGTCAGCCCTGATTTGAAGCAAGCGCTGCCAGCTGGTCAGCTGGCAAAAACAGTGGGACAGGCTATGTCTGGCGGCGGTGGGGGTAAGGCTGATCTGGCGGAAGGAGCGGGAATGGTTGATCGGCTGGAGTCCGGACGGCAGGCATTCCGGGCGGCATTCGGCAAAGTCTGAAAACAAGCCTCGGGCTAGGGCTGTACAGAAGTATCCAAGGTGTCAGCGGGTGACGGGATTGTATCGGTCGGCACAGTGTCCGCAGGCACTTCCAGAACATAATTGCCAAAAAGATATGCCGGCGCGCGGAACTTCTCTCTGGTCATAAAAGACACGGCGTTGACTGTGTCCTGATCAAGAAGATAGTGGGCAACTTGCCGCTTGATTTCAGAGTAAGCCGGAAGATAGCAGGAGAGGGTGGCATTGTAACGGAGAAGGGTAACTTCCGCGCCTTCCCCGGCGAGCACAGCGGTACGAATCTGGGCCGGCTGGAAACCAGCTTGCCTGAGACGGATAGAAAAAGCCTCTACTTCCGGCAAGGAAAGGTCTGTATCCGGCCCCACGATGTCCAGTATTTTCTTCATCAGTACACTGCCCAGGCGGGTGTCCGCCAGCCACCAGGTATGACCTATTACGGCGCGGATGAAAAGAAGTGCGTTGCGGCAACGGTCCAGGTCATCTTCGGGAAGGCCCTTGCGGCGACGGGCAAAGAACAGGGCCTGGTCCGGGTCGGAAATCGGCGTGCCGGAGATGTGCAGACGGCCTAGGAGCGGCGACAGTACGCCGAAGGTCATGCGAAAGGTGTCAAAATCAAAGGCGATGTAGCGGTGAATGGTGATGCCCAGCAGGCGCTCAATCGTACGGCGCAGAAGTTTTTCTCCCCCGATAGCATGAACATGCGTGAGTTTCTCCATGCGGTTGAAATCAGTACTGGAGTCGGCTGCGGTGATACCCGGCACTTCTACCAGCAGGTCCCGGGGCAAGGCCACAAGGTGCAGTCGGCCCCGACGCAGATGAAGATGGGCGATGATCATGATGTCAGAATGAGATGCCTTTTCCCTCTGCTGGCGTTTCTTGCCTTCATTTTCTATTGGACCGATGGCGCGGGCATCCTTGCCTATGATGAGGATATTTATCGTTTCCTCGGACAAGGAATCTTTCGATGCCGCCGCAGACTTATGGTCCCGGTGGGAAAGGAGCAGTCGCGGATGCCGGGGCAAGAGGTAGTAGGCGGCAAGCCCAACAAGAGCCAGAGGTATCAGCAGGAGCAGCCAGAAAAGAAAGCGACGTCTCATTTTCCGCTGCGCACCAGCTTCAGCTTCAAGCGATATCCCGCGAAATTGAAGCAGGTACGGATGGTTGATTCCACAAAACGTAGATAAGCATCACTCACCGCATCCGGGTTTGTGGCCCGCAGACGAAACGTGGGAGGACGGATGCCGGTTTGCGCCAGACTGGTGATACGGCAGTCATAACGGGGCGGCTTCTGCTCCAGTTGGGATACAACCGCTTCCCGGAGAAGAGAACGGGATATGCGGCGCGACCCGGAATCATAAACCACGGCGGCCTGACGTACAGCTTCCAGTACACCCTGATTTTTAAGGGCCGAACAGAACACCACTGGCGCGTAGCCGACGAAAGCCAACTGATCCCTTACCCATTTCCGGACCCGACGGTCCAGCCGCTGCGGTACTAAGTCCATCTTGTTGGCCACAATGACCATCCCCCGGCTATGCGAATCAATTAGGTTGGCTATTTTCTTGTCCTGGTTGGTAGGACCTTCAGTCGCGTCTATCACGAGGAGGGCCACGTCGCAGCGCTGTATAGTATCCAGTGCCCGGCTCACCGAGAAGTATTCAACTGCAGAACTGACCCGGGAGGGTTTGCGGATGCCAGCGGTGTCGAGCAGACGGAACGTGCGGTCTTCCAAAACAACGCGGTCTTCTACCACATCCCGGGTGGTACCGGGAATCGGAGTGACAATGGAACGTTCGTGCCCGAGCAGAGAGTTGAGGAAGGAAGATTTCCCCACATTGGGTCGGCCAAGCAGAGCCAGAGATACTGGCGGCGGAGTAGAACTGTCAGGCGATTGCGGGGGAAGCAGATGGATGATCACATCCAGCAGTTCGTCGACGCCTGTACCATGTTCGGCAGAAATGGGCAGCACGTGTTTGGCGCCGAGGTGGTAGAACTCAGCCGGGTCGAAACCTCGCTTCACGTCGCGCTTATTTACGGCGACAACAAAAGAACGGTTTTCCTGCCGCAACCGGCCGGCGATTTCTTCGTCCAGCGGTGTACAGCCTCCCACACCGTCTACCACCAGCACTATGACATCTGCTTCGGATAGAGCAACTTTTACCTGACGCTCTACCTGTTGGGATATTTCGTCTGGGGCGTCCGGGATAAGACCACCGGTGTCAATTACATCAAAGCGGTGCCCCAGCCATTCGGCAGAGCGGATGAGTCTGTCGCGGGTTATACCAGGTTCAGACAGGGTTATGGCTATCCGGCCGCCCACCAGGCGATTGAAAAGAGTAGATTTGCCGGTATTGGGTCGACCAACCAGAACAACTGCGGGCATAAGATTATCAAGGTATCAGCACAGGCAGTAGTGTCAAGAAGGAAACAGAAGGTAGCAGGCTCAGGGCGTTGACTCCGGCCGGCTGGCAGCCGGTTCTACGTGAACAACCACAGCCGATATTTCCGGAAAGGCAGCACAGATGGACTTTTCTAGTCTGGTGGCGATTTCGTGTCCGGCCTGCACGGTAAGCTCCGGCGCCACCTGGATATGCACGTCCATCTCAATTGCGCCACCAGTGCGCCGGGCGCGGAAGGCGTGAAAGCCTTCCACTCCGGGAAGTTCGCCTATCAGTTTGCGCATGGCCGCAACTGTCTGCTGGTCCGGCGCCCGGTCAGTCAGCTCCAGAATTGACTGATAGACAATACGACCGCCGATGAAGATAAGAAAAGCCGCCAGAATTATAGCCGTGAGATGATCCAGAAATGCCCAGCGGGCGCCACCCACCAGGGCTCCTGTGATTCCCGCGGCCACGGCCAGAGAAGAAAAGGCGTCAGAGCGGTGGTGCCAGGCATTGGCCAAAAGAACGGGGTTGCGATAGCGGCGGCCTACCTCTTTAGTCCACCAGTAAAGAGCTTCCTTAAGTATGATAGAGGCGATAGCGGTCCAGAAAGGAATCCAACTCTGCAGAGGAGGATGTTTGTCCTTAAACGTAAGAGCAGAGCTAATAGCTACCCATAAGGCGGCAAAAAAAAGAAGAAAGCCGATAATAGCCGCAAAAATGTGGTCGTAGCGGCTGTGGCCAAAATGATGGTCGTGGTCTGCGGGCCGGCGACCGAGGCGCAAAGACCAGACTACCGCTACGTCTGAAGCCAAATCCGAGCCAGTATGCAGACCGTCGGCTACGATGGCTGCGGAGTTGGTTAGAATACCGACCGCTACCTTACCGACCAGAAGCAATATATTGGCTATCAGACCGGCGAGAGTAACACGCCATTCTTCGCGTTTACGCCGGACTTGAGGTAGGGACATACGTTTTCTGGATAGGGTAGAAGTGATGCAACAGTTGTCAAGCAGAAGACTGTAAGGGAGGTTTTCTTGACACCAGGTACTGGTTGCTCTATTGTAAGCTACGGTTGTTCATCAATAAGGAGGATTTGGATGGAAGCCAATGTTAGTGCCGATTTGAGGCAGCAGCAGATTGTGGACAGTGTAAAAGGGTTGAAGGGCTGGCTGAAGTTTCTGGGAATACTGTCTATAATCGGTGGCATCCTGTATGCGCTTACTCTGGTAGGAATAATTTTTGCCTGGTTGCCGATATGGTTGGGCGTAATACTGAATCAGGCAGGCAGCAAAGCGGCTGAGTATGCGGAAAGGGGCGATAATGCTTCACTGGCCGCCTTGCTTGAGAAGCTAAAGACATACTTTACAATTACCGGCATACTGGTGATTATATCGTTTGCTCTGGGCATTATTATTACTATTCTCGGCCTGATTCTTGGGCTTTTGGGATTAGCCAGTATCCCCGATATGCTAAAGCAGTTTGGGTTCTAGTCAGCGGAAAAGGAGCGAGCGGACGTTTAGAATCTAGTTAGGCCGCAGGTACGCTGTGGGGTCTTGCATAAAGGTATCCCGACAGCTTTCAGCACAAAAATAGTACTTCTTTCCTTTGTATTCGTAGCTGCAGGCGGCCTCTTCGGGTTTTACGGGCATGCCACATACGGGGTCTATGTTTTCTGCTTCTGGGTTATTTCTGCCATTTTCTTTCTGCATAATTACTCCTTGCCTTATCTTTTAGACTGTTCAAACCAACGGCAGATGCGGTGCAGTTAGCGGAATTGCGGCTTGCACCTCCTCATTAGAGCGGTATTCTGAAAGATGATGAAGGAAAAGCTGTTTAGAGCCTTATCCGTTCTTGGTCCGGCGCGCTCCGCTCTGGCCGAGCTGGGGCGTGATCGACGGGTGTTTCTGGTAGGCGGAGCGATACGGGATGTGGCCATAGACCGCACGCCGAAGGATTTTGATTTTGCTGTGTCGGGTTCAGGGGTGGAGTTCGCTCGTAAGATCGCCCGCAGGCTGAAGGCCAGACTGGTCGTGCTTTCGGCAGAGGACGACGAGGCACGGGTGGTCTGGCAGGGTTTGACGCTGGATGTAAATGGATTTGGGGAGGGAACCATAGAGGAAGACTTGGCCAGGCGCGACTTTACCCTGAATGCCCTTGCCTGCGAACTCTTAGGAGACAAGCTGTCCGACGCAATTCTGGACCCAGCCGGCGGGCTGAAGGACATAAATGAACGTCGTATTCGGCCGGTCTCCCCGCGTTCTCTGGCGCTGGATCCTTTGCGTTTACTGCGGGCGTACCGGCTGGGGCTGGAACTGGATATGAAAGTAGAGCCGGAGGTGGAGGCGCAGGCGCAGCAGGTGAGTTTTGGTGGCATAGCGCCAGAACGGCTGGGGGCTGAGATGTTGCGGATTATGGAGGCGCCCGGTTCTTTCTGGGCCATGCGGCGACTATTGGAGTTGGGAAAGCTGAAGGAGATACTGCCGGAGTTCGGGCCGGTGCTCGCAGATGAGAAGCTGCGCGAGCATTCCTTCGCTACGTATTTCAAGCTGGAAGAACTGATAAGAGATGGTTCTTTCTTTTCCCGCTATGAGCCGGAGTGGCATGCCTATTTTGAGCGCTGGGGTGTTGCCAAGGGCGCAGGGCAGGGAACGGAGAGTGGTTTAGGGGCGGCAGAGGAGGTCAAGGGACTGCCTTTTCGTCGGGCAATGCTCAAGCTGTGTGGGCTTCTGCATGATATAGCCAAGCCTGAGACCAGGTTTGTGAATGCAGAGGGAGAGGTGCATTTCTACGGGCATGATACCCTGGGGAGCAGGGTGGCGGCCAGGATGGTCAGGGACAGACTGCGCCTTTCCCGAGTGGCGGTGAGAATGGTGGAAACACAGGTGCGTGAGCATATGCGGTTGCATCTGCTGGCTACCAATCCGGAGCTGACCGAGCGGGCAATCAGAAGATTTTTTCGAGACCTGGGAGAGGAAGCCTTTGGGTTGATGATGCTTTGTTATGCAGACGGGTGGGCGACGGCAGGGCAGACCAGTCATCTGGAAGATACTATTGACCGGATGATAAAGCAGAAAAGAGCCGAGGATGCCAATCTGCGGGTGCAGCGTTATGTTACGGGTCACGATTTGATTGCGCTGGGGTTGACTCCGGGCCCGGCGTTCAAGGTCATCCTGCAGGAGCTGGAGGACCTGCAATTGGAAGGCAAAATAAATTCGCACGAGGAAGGAATAGAGTATTTAAAACTCAATCTGCCCGGCTTGGCAGCAAAAGATAAAGAGCCCACAAATAGGGAAGGAAAGAATGGATAGGCAGGGGACTGTTTTTCGGTATGTGTACGGGCCGGTGCCTTCCCGGCGTCTAGGTTTGTCGTTGGGGATTTCGGTGGTGCCGGCCAAGACCTGTACGTTGGACTGCGTGTATTGTCAGTGTGGACGTACGACCCGGAAAAGTGTGGTGCGGGAGTCTTTTTTTCCGGTGGAGGATATATTGGCAGAGGTGAGAGCGGTTGCCGGGCAGGCGCGGGTTGACTATCTCACCTTTTCCGGAGAAGGAGAACCTACCTTGAACCGGGATTTGGGGCGGATGGTGCGCAGGTTGAAGAAGGAGTTTCCCATACCGGTGGCGGTGATTACAAATGGCACTCTTCTTACCGATCCGGCGGTGAGGCGCAGTTTGTATGCGGCAGATTTGGTAGTGCCTTCTCTGGATGCGGCAGAGCAACGTACTTTTGCCCGCATTGACCGGGGACACAGGAGTCTAAAGATAGACGAGATTATTGCTGGTCTGGTAACATTCCGCCGTTACTATAAGGGGCAGATGTGGCTGGAAATAATGTTGGTGAAGAATGTCAATGATGCGGTTGAACATTTGATAAAGTTGCGACAGGTGGTGCACCGCATAAAGCCGCATAAGGTACATCTGAATACCGTAGTGCGACCACCCGCAGAGAAGACTGCTCGGCCTTTGTCTTTGGAGGAGCTGGAGCAGATAAGGATGCTTTTCGGGCCAGATGCAGAAGTGGTAGCTGCCGCCCCGGTAAGCGGCAAAAGAGGGAGCAACCAGAACGAAAGCAGAAGTAGGGAAAGCGATAGAGTACTGGCTATGGTGCGGGGTCGGCCTTCGACCCCCACAGACATCAGTTGTTCTCTGGGCATTCCTGTGCGGAGGGTATCAGCCATACTCGTTTCTCTGTTGCGTCGCGGGCTTGTACGGCAGGTGCGCTTCTGTGGAAAGACATTTTTTGAGGCGGTATAGGCGAGGGTTGCTGCGGTCAGCCGTAACATTTGTGAGTATATACCTGTTATTAGGGGGATTTTTGTCGTTAGTGTCTGCTGCTCCGGATACGAGTTATTTTCACACCTACGAAAGGATGATGCGGGAAATAGAGACGCTGGCTTTGCGTTTCCCTGATTTGTGCCGCGTAGAGACCCTGTCTGTCACCGAAACAGGTAGAAGAGCGGTGGTGGCAGTGAAGGTTTCTGATAATCCGGAAGTGGAGGAGACAGAGCCGGCAGTGATGTTCAATGGTGCGCATCACGGTTGTGAAATCATGGGGGTTGAGATATGTATGGCCCTTCTAGATTGGTTGGTGACCGGATATGTCCAACCGGAAATAAAGCGTTTGGTAGATTCGCTGGAGATATTTGTCGTGCCTATGGTTAATCCCGACGGACATGCGGTTAACTTCACAACTGCAGAAACGACTTGGCGCAAGAATACCCGAGACAACAACCGGAATGGACGTTTTGATTCCGGTGACGGCGTGGATTTGAATCGAAATTATCCTTTTCTCTGGGAAATGGGCGGTTCAGACCGGCTGGCCAGCCGGGAATACCGGGGGCCTTTTCCTTTGAGCGAGCCGGAGACGCAGGGACTGGCAAGGTTTACTCATAGGGAGAAGTTTGTAGCCAATATCTGTTATCACTCCAGTCAACAGCCTAGCGACTGGGAAAAGATATATTATCCCTGGCTGTGGAGCGGGACATTTTCGCCGGATTATTATTTTTTCCGGGCCGTGGCTGAATCTCTGGCTGCCAGTATCAGTCGGGATGACGGGACTGGTACTTATACTGCAGTTCCGGGCTTTGCTACTTCGGGAGGTCTTTACCGCAACTGGTCGTATTATACGACAGGAAATCTTTCTCTGACGGTGGAGGTAGGCCGGGGATACTACCCGGATACTTCTCTGGTGGATTCGCTTGTCCGGCGCAATTTGCGGGGTGCCAAGTGTCTTCTGGAGCGGGCGTTGGGACCGGGTATCTGGGGCAGGGTTTATGACTCGCTTACCGGGGAACAGTTGTCGGCGACCGTTGTTTTGCCTGCTATAGACCCTGCCAGTCTGCGGCCGGTTCTTCCTCGGCGCAGCGACCATCTGACAGGCCGTTTTTACCGGCTGGTGCCGCCGGGCACGTATCAGTTACGGGTCTATTGTCCCGGGTATGTTCCGGCGGTTGCAGAGGTGGTGGTAATCTCCAGTCCCCGGGAGGTAGATATAGGGCTCGTCCGACAGGACTCGGGCTGGCAGGAAGTTGCGCAGATACCCCAAGGAATGTTGGAAGAAGGAGTCCGGGCTGGAGGCTGGCTGGCGGCGGATTCCGCAGGGCTGGTGTATGCGGCAAGAGGGGGTAAAACCCTGGACTTTTATCGCTACGACCCGGCCGGAGATGTGTGGCTGGAGTTGGCCCAGCTGCCCGGGAAAGAGCAGGGAAGTCAAAAGGCGCCCGGGCGGGGTGCTAAGGGTGTGAGTGACGGCGGCCGGTATGTGTATGTGACGCGAGGCAACAATAGTTCTGAGTTCTGGCGCTTTGACGGGTGGGCAAACAGGTGGGACAGTCTGGCTTCTGTGCCAGCTGGTAAAGAGGGAAAACTGATCAGGGGTGGTACAGATTTGGTTTTCGTACAGGGGCAGGATACCAGTTGGGTGTATCTTTTGAAGGGCGGTACCAGCGAATTCTGGCGTTACAATGTTCCGGCAAACCGGTGGGATGAGTTGCCATCTGCGCCCTATGGCAGAGCACCCAGATATGGCGAAGGAAGTTTTCTGGTATATGACGGCCACGGGTATATCTACGCGCATCAGGCCAAATATGATAGCGGAATGAATCACTATATGTTTCGCTATGATATACGAGCCGGTCTTTGGGATTCGCAACCACTTCCGGGTATGCCGCTGGCCGGCCGATACGGCGGTACAGTGCGACATAAGCGAAGCAGAGTAGGTGGCTGTGGCATCTGGAAGAAAGGGGCGATATATGCGCTCAAGGGCGGGGGCACAGGCCAGTTCTACCGCTATGTACCGACTCTTCGGGGCTGGGAGGAACTTGATGCCCTACCGGTGGGCAGTGCTGGCGGTGGGATGAGGCAGGTGGGAGCGGGAGCAGATATGGTTCTATTGGCAGACGGGACGTTGTTGGCCTGGAAGGGAAACAAGACGTATGAATTGTGGAGGTATGTAGAAAGCGGTAAGGGAGGAAGATTTGAGGTGAGCATGAACAGGGGCGGGAAAAGGGGGCAGAAAGTAAAGATAGATGCTTTTCCCACCCCGCTCCGAAACGGCTTTGCCACTTTGCGTTTTACTTCGGCGCCGAGATTGGCACAGCTACGGTTGTTTGATGCCGGGGGAAGATGTGTGTTGCGTCAGGAGTGTAAAGAGGAAGAGGGCGAGGTGGTGTTTGATCTGCGCCGGCTGGCGGGGGGAGTGTATTTGCTGCGACTGGATACGGCCGGGGTCGTGGCAACCAGGAAATTGGTGTTGATAAAGGAGAAAAAACCTTGAGCAGGAATTCGCGGGAAACGCTTTTGACAGCTTTTTACATTCTGGTGGGTCTGGCAGGTTCTATCGCTGCCGGCTACTGGGTGGTTGGTCGGGTGGTACTGGTAAACAGTAGGGTATTTTTGGCATATGCGCTGGCGGGTTTTTCGGGTGCCTTGGTTTATGCGGCAGCACGGTTGCGGGGACTGGGGTACTGTATTATGATGATAGTACTGATGTTCTTCGGACAAGTGGCGTTGAATCCACCGTTGCGTAGCGCGGCGGTAGTTATTGCCGCACTGTGGGCTTTGCCGGTTGGTCTGGCGTTTACGGCTTCTGGTTTTGTTTTCCGAGCTCTGCGTCGGGTACCTCTGGGCAAGTTTCTATTGATGGCTCTTTTTGTGGGCATAGGTTATGCAATAGGAATGGTTGCTTATCTGTTCCGAACGGGTGCTGAGATTCAGACCACAGTGGTTTTGAAACAGCTGGTGAGCGGTCTGAAAGTAGGGGGGCTGGTGGGAATAGGTATTGAGTTGGTGGAGCTTTTGGGCATAAGGGTGGAAGGAACGCAGGAAATATACTGATACGAGCAAAAGAAAATCAGACGGAAAACGCCGGAATCAGTTGTACTTGACGCCGACCCGGTCGCACCAGCGTTTCACGGGACATTCCGGACAGCGCGGATTCCGGGGGCGGCAGATGGTCTGACCTAAGCTGACCAAAAGGTAGTTCCATTCAGACCAGTATCGTTTCGGGAGTACATTCTTCAGGGCTTGTTCTGTTTGTATAGGATTGCGGGTGGAGACCAGACCCAAACGGTTGGATATGCGGTGTACATGGGTGTCTACGGCGAGAGCGGGTACTCCCATCGCTCGACTGAGTACGATATTGGCCACTTTTCTTCCCACGCCGGAAGCAGCAGCAGTTCGGGCATAGTGTCCGGCACCCGACCAAGTTGCGTTATCTCGCTGGCAAGTCTTTTTAGTATACGCGCTTTGGTGCGGTAGAAACCTACGGGGTAAATAAGACGGGCAATGGTTCGGGAAGGCAGGCGGGCCAGTCGGGCGGGCGCGCTTTTTTCGCTACCCAGATAGGCAAACAGCCGTTTGACCGACGCCGCAGTTACAGTGTCCTGGGTGCGAGTGGAGAGAACGGCAGAAACAAGAATGCAGAAGGGGTATTTGTCTGGCATCTTTTTTACATCCGAGTGTGCCTTAATGTAAGCCGTTCGCAGACGGGCAACAAGCCTGCCAATCGGTTTCATGCAGGCTAGAGACCGAAGGCGGAAAGAAGGACCAGAAACCCCATGGTCATTATCATAACCACGGCTAAGACAAGTAGCCAGGGATGAAGTCGCATAGGGCCGGGAAGTTCTCCCGGTTTTGGAGGTTGGCTGAATGTGACCAGACTTGCTGCAAGGGCGAGAATGACGGTAGTAATTGCCAGAGGTACATGGAAGGTGAGTTTGATGTCGCGGGATATGGCGCGCAGTATCAGACGTACGACGAAACCGAGTACCATGTTGGCCACACTGAGAAGGAAGAATACGGTGCTGCGAGTGCGTTGACGTCGCAGAGGAAAATCCCAGTCCGTAAGGCGACGTAAACTTGTTTCGGCCGTTATGAAACCGTAGACCAGGGTGAAGATGGCCAGGATAGGATGGATAAAACCGTACCAGGGCATAACGGTCAATAGACAGGGTTCGGGAAGTGGAGAGCCGGAAACAGGTTGTTGGACGACGTCATATACTCTGCCTAGCTATTATTCCAGAAGGAAGCCTACCCGGCATTGAGCGAGTAGTTCTAGGTTTTTTCTGGTTCCATGTATACGGGCTGCGTCCTGGGGGCTGACAGTTGGGTCACAGCGGTTGGTGCCGGTGATGTCCAGCGTTTTTACAATCAGGGGGTTGGGACCGATACGTTCACTGGCCAGTGCCTCTGTTCGGCTGCGGTAGTATGCTACCATACCTTTTTCCGCCAGTTCTTTCTCGTTGGCGAAGCTGGGCCCGTATACTTCTTTTTCCCCTTCGGTGACAAGACGAGGGAACAGCGCGGGGCGGTACTTGAGACCACGCAGGTCAACCAGTATGCCAGTCCAGACAGGTTCATTACCTGTTTCATACGGTACAAGCTCCAGACTTTCTGGTTCAGGTTTATCCTGCGGCCAGGGTTGTCCGCAGCAGGGACAGGCCAGTTTACACAGCAGACGTTTCTCGCCGGGAGGCGGCAGTATGTGTTTGAGTATTACTCCGGAGAGGGGTATAAGGTATTCGACCAGCATCTGTCCGGAGGAACTATATCTTGTTTCCCCTTTCTGATAGGGTAGAACGATTCGTTCCAGCTTTGAGCGGATACGGGGGTGAAGAGCGAGAAAATCCTGTACGGTGAGGTCGCGGTCATAGCTTTGATCCGCAAGCGCCAGCAGTAAACGGTGATTTAGGTTTTCAGTTCCCAAGGCTGTATAGCCTGGCTCAGAGAGAATTGTGGTGACAGTCAGTCTTTCGAAATCAAGGGTATCTGCCCGTGCTCCCCAAAGCGTGGCCCAGAGTAGAAGCAGAACGATACGTGTCATACGGATAACCTCCTGAAGTCTGCTCTGCTGCACAGCAGGTTATGTGCCTTGCGAGCATAGAAGAATAAGCGGCCAACGGGAATCGAACCCGTGTAGCCGGCTTGGGAAGCCGGAGCTCTACCCCTGAGCTATGGCCGCCAATACTGACTGCTAGAATGCTAGCTCTGAGACGGGCGTTGTCAAGGGAACAGGGGAAGAGTCGGTGGCCGGGGGAATAGTGTCCATTGACGCTGCGGGGTTACTGAACTAGCATAGATTTTGGCAGATGCAAAAGTATTCTGTTCTGGGTTTGCAATTACTGGTGGGGGTAGTCGGTGCGCACGGAATGTTTACTCAGCTGGTTCTGTTGCGGGAATTGCTGGCGGTATTCTCAGGTAACGAACTGACTACGGGTCTGTTGTTGGCGTTCTGGGTGGGATGTGAGGCCTTGGGTGCGAGATGTGCGGGCTGGATAGCGACAAGGCTACCGCGGCTGCAGCCGCGGGAAGACTTGGTTGTTTGGGGCGTCGTGTTGGCAGCAATGACTTCGGCCGTTGGGGTGCTGGTCGTGGCTGGGAGCCGAGTCCTGTGCGCTGCGCTTCCAGGCGAAGGTACCAGTCTGGGTATGCTGGTGGTAGCTGCTGCTCTGGTTGTGTGCCTGCCGGCTATGGCGCACGGTGCTTTATTCGTACTGGGAGTGGCTTTGCTGGCAGGGAGGGGGTGCGAAAAAAAAATAGTGGGCAGCACGTATCTCTGGGAAGGATTGGGTACAGTTCTTGCAGCAGTTATAGGGGGTACATTTTTGTTGTCCAAGGTGGGCCCGTTGAGTCTGGTGGCGGGTGCTGGTGTTCTGTTATGGGTTGCCGCGCTGCAGACCGGAAAGAGGCTGTGGGTGACGCTCATACCCGGGGCCATCTTGGTACTTTTGGCGTTCGCAGGAAGGAAGGTTGAAGTTCGATTGTGGGAGCGAATCTGGCCCGGGCACCGTATTATCAGCATAACAGATTCGCCCTATGGCCGGGTGCTGAGTATGAGGCGAGAAGAACAAACTATGGTAGTGTACAACGGCACGTTGGCTTTTTCTTCTACTCCGGTTGTCCCGGAGCTGGACGAGCAGGTGGCGGTCGTGCCGCTTCTGTGTCATTCCGCTCCTCGACGGGTATTGCTTTTCGGTTCCAATCTGGGGATGGTGGAGCCGGTACTCGGTCAGCCCGTGGAGGAGGTTACATTCGTGCAGATGGACAGCTGGTTGCTGAAAGCACAACTCAGTGCGGCCGGGGCTGAATTGGCGACAGCTCTGGTTGATTCCAGGCTGACTATCAAAATAGATGACGAGCGGCGGTTCCTGCTCGGTGTCAACCGAGGGAATGCCCAATTATTGCGAACTAATGACAGGGAAACCGAGTCAGAGAGGATAACAGAGATATCTGCCGGAGCGAAGAAGTACGACTGTATCATTCTGGCTGATATATTGCCGTTGAGTCTGGTATCCAGCCGTCTGTTTACTTTGGAGTTTTTCCGTAAGTGTGGGGAGCGATTGGACTCAGACGGCATTCTGGCGGTGGCTGGTGTTGGTTTTGGCAGTGCTACGGTAGAGACACGTGAGATGCTGGCTGTCCGCAAGGCGACCCTGCGAGCGGCATTTCCAGAAGTAACACTACTTATACTTGATTTTCCTTTATGGATATGCAGCAAAAAAAGGCTGGACCTGGAGGCAGAAACTTTGGCAGAACGATTGAAAGAGAGGCGGAAAGCGGGCGGTAAGGGCAGATTGACCCCTGAATACCTTTTAGTACTTCTGGACAAATTTCGGCAAGAACAGTATCGGCGAGGACTTTCTCTACCTGTTACGGCTGTTGTAAGCACTGACTTGCGTCCGACGGAGCTGTTTTTTGCCCTAGTGAGAGACAACAGAACAACCTCTGAACTTTTGGCACGGGTATATCGTCGGGTAGGCAAAGTAGGTTCTCTGCGGGTGATTACATTTGTTGCCGCAGAGGTAGCTTTGTTCTTTTTTCTGGGAATGAGAAGGAGACCAGGTTTTGGTTTTCGGACTGGTGTTGCCACTTCAGGTTTTGCCGGTGCCGGCCTGACTGTGCTGACGCTTTTCGCTTATCAATTACGGTTTGGCTCGGTTTATCTGACGGCGAGTCTTTTGCTGGCCGGGTTTCTTGCTGGCACTGTAGCGGGGGGCTGGATGGGGACGAGGTTGGCGGGCAGAGATTCCGCACGAAGAACTCTGTTTCTGGTTGCGGACTCAGTAGTAATGGCAGGTAGTCCTCTGCCTGTTGTTTTACTGGTAACTGGGGCTGGAAGTGCTTGGTTCTTTTTTCTTCTGGTGGTTACAGGAGTGGCAGTGGGATTACAGTTTCCACTTGCGGGGGCAGAAACGACCGCAGGAAAAGCACCAACGGTGGCTGGTGAACTGTTGGCACTTGACTTGGGCGGAGGTATGCTGGGCTCTCTGCTTACATCCCTAGTTCTGGTACCGGTTATAGGAATGAACGGCGCGGTCTTTGTTGTTTCTGCTGTCAAGTGTGCCAGTCTGGCTGCCCAGACTGGGCGCCTGATGATTGACATAGGGCGGCGCAGCACTAGAATCGCCTGACTATGGGTAGAAAGCTAATCTTTTGTCTAGCTGTACTGGGTTCGCTGGTGACAGGTCAAGAGGCTGGTACGGCTGTACCGGCGGGAACAGCAGCAGGGATGACTACTCTGGTGGGCGTAGAGAGTCCGATAATATCAGAGACTTATATACTGATGCCGGGCGATCAGTTGCTAGTAACGGTAGTAGGCGGCGTAACTTATTCCTACGAGAGTATGGTAACCTACGAGGGAAAAGTTACTATAAATTTGCCTCTTCTGACTACCCAGCCCAAAGAAGTGGTACGTACTCCCACGCAGAGAAACGAGATTCCTACCCAAGTAGTGGATGCTATGCGAGTGAGTGGGCTCACCTTGCAACAGGCACAGGATACGCTTACGGTAGAAATGGGACGGTATTTCCGTAACGTACAGGTAAAACTGACACTTGTAGGATTACGTTCTGGTATTGTGTTTGTTACCGGAGAAGTGCAGTATCCGGGTGCGTACAATGCTTCGCCAGTGGAGAGAGTATCACAGGTAGTAGCCAAAGCCGGGGGCTTGTCGCCGTTGGGGTCGAAGACCAAGGTAAATGTGATAAGAGGAGGACGTCTTAGTGCTTTAGCAGATATTGAACGGTTTGAGTCCAAGGGGGACCTTACCGCGAATCCTTTCGTGGAGTCAGGAGATGTAATTTATGTTCCTCCGGTGGAGGGACTGGTTACAGTAAAAGGTGCGGTATTCGGTCGGGGCCAGTATAAGTTGCGAGCTTCTGCCTTGACTACAGAGAAGGAACGTATCAGCGAGGGTATCTACGAACTGGAGCAGGGAGATAGGGTTTTTGACCTGATACGTAAAGCGGGCGGTATCACTCCTTGGGCTGACCTTTCCGCCAGCTATGTGGAAAGAGTAGTTGTCGGTGGCGGGGGAGCACGCAAACAGATACCGGTGGACCTGCGCCGCATAATCTTTGAAGGGGATACTACGCAGAACATAGAGTTGATGAATTCCGACGTATTGGTGGTGCCGCCGATAAATACTCTGGTATATGTAGAAGGAGAAGTGACGACCCCGGGCGCTTTTCTGTTTACCCCCAATCAGCGGGCCCGAGACTACATTGGGCAGGCTGGCGGTCCAACCAATTATGCCAACCTGCGGGCAATCCACATAGTTCGCCGAGGGCAGAAAGTTTCTTTGCGCAACGACCCGGTCGTGGAACCAGGCGACAGAATAGTAGTGCCCCGCGTGGGTTTCCGTTTCTGGCAGGACTATGTGCAGATAGTTAGCGCCATCGGCATCCCGGTCGCTTCTATTGTCATATCCATGTGGGCGCTGACCCGGCAGTAGTTGCCGGCTACATCCCGCTGGGGATTTAGAGAAGTTCTGCTGTTTTTGTGACAATTTACGGAGTGCTTAGGTGGAATCTCTTGACCGCGAGACTTTCTGCGGTCAATCTATAGTCCATGAGTGTTGAGTGGGTGTACTTCCAAAGTACGGAAAATCCACGGCCAAGCTTTATGCCGAAGGAGCAAGTAAGAATTTCTCCGGATGACCGGGGGTTTGTTTTTGGCGACGGTGTATATGAGTTTATCCGCAGTTATGGCGGCAGGTTATTCGCCACCAGAGAGCATCTGTCACGACTGGAATACAGTCTTGCTCAAGTACGCATAGACTTAGTTGATTTGTCTTTTCTGGAGCGGGTGGCAGAGGAACTTTTGGAAAGGAACAGATTGCTTGCGCAGGATGCGGCCATCTACATTCAGGTAACGCGAGGCGTGAGCGGGCGTAGCCACGCATTTCCTTCGCCCCCGGTTCTGCCCACGGTTTATGTGGCAGCCATGGCTCTGGAATCCCAAGAAGCAGATTGGACAGAAGGGGTGAGGGTTATCACCGTACCGGATATACGTTGGTATCGGTGCGACATCAAGTCCATAGGTCTGTTAGCGAACGTGCTGGCCCGGCAACAAGCCTTGGAAGCGGGGGCGGCCGAGGCCGTTTTTGTACGTAACGGCGTCATTACTGAGGGAACGCACACGAGTGTCTTTGGCGTGAAACAGGGAGTTGTGTGCACGCATCCCCGGGGTAATTTTGTGCTTCCCGGCATTACTCGACAGGTGGTTTTGAATTGTTGTCGCAAGTCTGGTATCCCAGCTAAGGAAAGTGCTTTAGCCGAATCTGACTTGCTTCAGCTTGAAGAGATGTTCTTGGCCTGCACCACAGGTGAAGTTATCCCCGTAGTGCGCGTGAACAATCGTTCAATCGGACAAGGTAAACCCGGCCCGATTACTCGGAGGTTACAACAGGAATTTCGGTGCTGGGTGGCGGCCTGTCTTGAGCAGAAAGGGAAGCTGCGGTGCTAAAGGGGTAATGATGGGTGGCCATATTTGCCCAGGGTGATTTATGCTGAAAAACGGTTCCAGTTACCCTTGACCTGTTTTGCATTGCCGGTAAGCTAGAAGTTGTATGTTGGCGTGCTACCGGCGGTTTGTCTTGCTGGGCTCAATACTGGGGGTAGCTTGCAATTTGAATGCTCCACACGACAATCCACTGGATCCGTTTTGGAATGGTAGCATCGAGGGTCGGATACTTACTCGGCGAGCCACGGGTATCAGTTCGGCGTGGGTGACCGTACCTGCCGTCGGTCGTTCTGCTGTTACCGATTCACTGGGCTGGTTTTTCCTGCTGGGCCTTCCAGCAGATACAGTAAAAGTGTTTGTTTTTTGCCCGGGTTATGCACCAGACTCGGCACAGCTGCAATTGGTACGTGGTCAAGTTGATACCCTGTTTTTTTATCTGAATGGCCTTCCCTATTTTCAGAGTTGTTCACTGACTACGCACGTGTATGGCCGCTCCTGGCCACCTGACCCAGTGTGTTTTCTGAACGTTTCGGCCAGAGTATCTGACTGGGATGGTTCCCCTGATATTGATTCAGTGTGGTGCGAGATTCCGGCAGTAGGTTTTGCGGGTAAGCTGGACTACAATCCGGGACGCAAGATTTTCCTCCTTACCTTGGGAGCTGACTCGTTGCCCGGGCAAAATCTTGACACGCTGGTGGGGCAGAAGATTCTGTTCCGGGCAGTGGACAGAGAGGGGGCTGTGGTTACAGAGGAACTGCCTGGTATCACCCGTCTTATGCGGGAGCTGCCGGTGCCGTTGTTTCCTAGTGGTGTTGACACAGTGTATTCGGATACAAATTTCGTCTGGCAGCGGTATGGCGCATCATTTCATGTCCGTTACCGGGGAGAAGTGGTACGGATAGAAGGAGGCGGGCCGGCGGGAGTGGTTGCCACCTTTGAAACATATCGGCCGGAGGATACCGTCCAACGGTTTGATTACAGTCTGTTGCGACCGGGGGACTACTACTGGACCCTGGAGGTCATTGATAGATTTGGGAACTCCAGCCGTTCCGCGGAGGAGCTTTTTCGTGTCCGATAGAGCAAAGCTGACTGCTGAAGCCAGTTTGTATCGTATCAGTCAACTTTTCAATTCTATTCTTGATCCTGATCTTCTGTTTGAGCGGGTGATGGACGAAGCGCTGGTGCAGATGAATGCGGAGAGAGGGTTTATCGTCTTAGGCGATAATCCTGATCAGCTGGAAATGAAGGTGGCCAGACAATTCCAGCACAGTTTAAAAACGGGATTGAGCGAGATTTCGCAAACTGCTCTGCGGCAGGTGCTTACCGAGCGTAAGGCGAGGGTATGGCTGGATGCGCCCAGAGAATTGGCTGCGGCACAGTCGGTTATTATCGGACAGGTGCGTTCCATTGCCTGCGCCCCTCTTATTTGTCGGGGAAGATTGTTGGGAGCCATATATGTGGATTCGCGTACAGACCGGAACGTGTTCCGCGAGGATGTCTTGGATTTTCTAACAGCCTTTGCCGGTATTGCCGCGTTGGCCTTGGAAAACGCCCGTCTGGTGCAGCAGCTGGAAGCAGAAAAGAGCGATTTGGCAGTACAGCTGGGTCAGGACCGGTTTCCGGACATAATTGGGCGCAGCCCGGCCATGCAACAGGTTTTCAATTTGATGAGCCGGGTGATACCCGCTTCTTCACCAGTTCTTATTCAGGGTGAAACCGGCACAGGCAAGGAGCTGGTAGCACGAGCGATTCATTACAATGGGCCGCGCCGGGAGGGGCCGTTTGTGCCGGTGAACTGTGGAGCAATTCCGGAGGCCTTGTTGGAGTCCGAGCTGTTTGGTCATACAAGGGGGGCGTTTACCGGCGCGGTTGCAGACAAGAAGGGACTGTTCGTTTCCGCTGATGGGGGTACGATTTTCCTAGACGAGGTGAGCGAGTTGCCACTTTCGCTTCAACCCAAGCTGCTGCGTGTGTTGCAGAATGGTGAGGTGCGACGGGTAGGCGATACCAAACCGATGCGTGTGGATGTGCGTGTAATCAGCGCTACTAATCGTAATCTGGATCAACTGGTAAAAGAAGGGAAGTTTCGGGAAGACCTGTACTATCGGCTGAATGTTATTCCTATTGAGTTACCGCCGCTGCGCGAGCGAAAGGAAGATATACCGTTACTGGCGGCTCATTTTTTGCGACTGAGTGCAGCACGCATTGGCAAACGTATAACTGGTATCAGCGAGCTGGCCCTAGAGAAGCTGAGCCGGTACTCCTGGCCCGGAAACATAAGGCAGTTGGAAAATTTTATTGAGCGCGCGGTAGTTCTCTGTTCGGGCGACAAACTCTCCGCAGAGGATATTTCTCTGCCTGCCGAAAAGGAAACTCCCGGACAAATGCAGAATGTCCGTACGGGTACGGTGGCAGAGATAGAGAAACAGGTGGTATTGGAAAGACTGGCGAGATTTGGCGGCAACAGAACCAAAACGGCGGCCAGCCTGGGTATTTCCCGTCGCACGCTGCTGAACAAACTGGCAGAATGGAAGAAAGAAGAGGAAGAGAAAAAGCAGGGATGACGAAACGGGAAGAACGTTACGAGATTATTGCCACACTGCAGGAGGGTCAATTTGCGACCAGTTACAAGGCGAAAGACCGGTTATTGGCCCGGTTAGTGCTTCTTAAGGTGCTACATCTTCGTACTCTGGCCGATCAGGAACTAGTGCAACGTTTTAGGCGCGAAGCACTGCTGCAGGCAAGATTGAAACACCCCAACATCGTCACCATTTATGACTTCGGGGAAGAAGACGATTTTTACATCGCCTCTGAATTCATAGACGGGGAGGCACTGGACAAGATTCTGGTGCGCAGAAAGCAGCTGAGCCTTGCCGAGCTTTCGCCTTTGATTGTGGACATATGCCGGGCGTTGGACTATGCTCATGCACAGGGAGTGGTGCACCGCGATTTGAAACCGGCAAATGTCATAGTTACTACCTCGGGTGAGGGAAAACTGGCTGACTTTGGACTGGCTTTTTGTCGGGATTTAGGTCAGCTTACCCAGGAGGGATGTGTCATTGGTACGCCGGCCTATATGTCGCCGGAACAGTCGCGCGGAAAAAGAACAGACGAACGTACTGACATTTTTTCACTAGGAGTGATAATCTACGAGGCATTATCAGGCCAGAATCCGTTTGCGGCCGATAGTGTGGCTGAAAGTCTGACTCTGGTTTTGACCAAAGAGCCGCTGCCCCTGGTTGAGCTTGTACCGGAAGTACCTCCTGCGGTATCTGACCTGGTGATGCGGATGCTCTCCAAGGACCCCGGAAAGCGACCTAAATCAGCCAAGGAGGTGGGGGAAGTGTTTCAGGCTCTGGCAGAGGGCAAGGTCGCACATGTTGTTTCTGCATTGGCCAGGCAGGTTCTTTCTTTTGCTCTAGTTCTGTTGCTGATAGCGGCTGCTGCAGCGGCTTTGTTACCGCTCAGGCCACGGCGAGGCTCGCTACAGGTCTTGGCACTGGCAGCAGAGTCTGTGTTTTTAGCGTCTGTTTCTGAAACTGCCGCAGTAGTGCTTCCTGCTGATACAGACAAGGCGCATAGTCTCGCACCATTCCAGACCCAAGAGGGTGCTGTGTCGCTCCGTCGCCGTTTTTGCTTGACGCGTATTGTCGTTTCGCCTTGGGCCGAAGTGAAGATTGACGGCCAATCGTTTGGCGTTACTCCTTTTACCGAACCATTGATGTTACCCCTCGGGGAGCACGTCTTAGAGCTTAACAATCCTTATTATCCGACTTTGACTAGAACTGTAACTTTGACGGAATCTGTGTGTAGTATTGTTATAGACCTTGCGCGTGAGTTTGCTCTGCTGGATATACGAGTTATACCCTGGGCTGTAGTTTTCGTAGATGGAGTTTTGATAGATACCACTCCCCTCGACCGTCCTATACCTGTCAGGTTAGGTAGACATACCATAGCGTTACATCATCCTGAGCTAGGCCGTGTAGATAAGGAGATAACTGCAGATACGGCTGGAAGGTACAAGTTAGTATATGACCTTACTAGATGATTTACTCTTCATGCATGTCGTTTCTCGGGTTTTGTCCTTTGCGGGCAATTATTGGCATACTTCTTGCTTATAAGAAAGAGAAGTTATGGTTCTAATTTTGACCTTTTGTCTATTGCAGGGGTGGAGAACCGGCGCGTCTATGCCTCATCCCGGATATGGGTTTGCTTGTGCAGAGTTGGATGGTAGGGTGTACTGCATAGGCGGATTGACTGAGGCAGGGATGGATTCTACCACGGCACGCAAGGTAAATGAGGCCTATGACGTGCAGTCTGACACTTGGATTACCGGACTTGCCCCAATGCCTTATCCTTGCTGGTTTGCCGGGTGTGCAGTTCTGGATGGAAAGATTTATGTTATTGGCGGCTTCGATGGTAAGCGGGAGTTACGACGCGTAATGCGTTATGATCCCCGCCGTAATAATTGGGATACGGTTGCCTCTCTGCCTCTGCCGTTGCAGGCCCTTTCTGCTGTAGCCTACAATGGAGGAATTCACGCTGTAGGCGGATACTCCACTTCGGGGGGAAGACCCTTCTATTCGCGCCGGGCTTTCCGATTTGTACCGGACAGCGGGCCAGGGCGTTGGATGGAAACAGACTCAATGCACACGCCGCGTGCTAGTTTTGCTGCCACAGTGCTGACCGAAAGATTGTTTGTCACAGGCGGCAGGTATTTCAGCAATACCCACTCGGTGGAATACTATGTTCCCAACCGGTGGGATAATTGGCCCCAGCCTTTGCCCGAGCCGCGCAATGGCCATGCGTCTGTTGCAGAAGGAGACTATCTGGCTGTTATTGGAGGAACGACTAACCAAGGAATGACCAGTTCGGTGCTGATTTTGAATTCCTCAACCGGATTCTGGACCAGAGGTCAACCTCTTCTTTTCCCTTGTACATACACAGGAGCAGCAGTAGTAGGCAGTCGGGTTGTAACTATCGGCGGGCGCAGCGCACGCGGAGTGCTTGCTGCAGTACAGATAGCCGATTCTCTTCTTATACCTGGCGGGATTTCCGAACGGCGGGAAAACAGCGAGTTGCGCTGGGACAGATTTCCCAGCGTTGTCAGTTCGTCTTCGCTGCTGGAGCTTCCCGGGCCGGCATCCATTCTCAATCTGACTGGTCGGGCAGTGTCGAGGGTAGAAGGGCCAACTCGCCTTGCTCTTGCTCCGGGGGTGTATTTTGTCCGCTGCGATGATTCTCCGGAGTTTACTATGCGTAAACTTATAGTACTAAGATAGAGAGCGTGGAGCGGGGTTCAGGTTGTTGATTCTGTTCTTTGTTCTGGCTGCGCAAGTCTCGTTGGAAGAGCTGTATCAAAGCGGTAACTACGAGAAATTGGTGGAAGTAGCTCCACAGGTGCTTGCCGAACCTAGTACCACTCGGGCTGATTCGATACGACTGCAAGCTTACCTTGGTTCAGCACTTGTGGCGCTAGGCAGAAGACAGGAAGCAATAAAAGTGTTTCAGAATCTGCTTGCCAAAGAACCAGGCTTCGCCCTAAATCCGGAAAGGTTTTCTCCTAAGGTCAGGCAGGTATTTGATGAGGCGAAGGAAGAATTTCGGTCTGCATCTATTACAACAATCATAAGGGCTGATACGGTATTACTTCGGCCCAAGCCAAACCTTGCACTAGCTATTCCCGGTTTGGTGCAAATACAGCGCCAGAAATCTGTGCGAGGGGGTACTATGCTGGGGCTGGGTGTTCTCAGTATTGCTGGACTGGTTTTCAGCCATTTTGCCTACAACGGCGCGCATGAAGCTTACCTTGCCGCGGACAATCCAGCCGAAATAGTGAATGCATACCGTACTGCGGACAAGTGGTACAGAATCAGGCTGATTTTTGGCATATCCGCAGGTGTTGTCTGGTTCTATAGTTTTGTGGATGGCGTATTCACTCCGTAACAAAATTGCTCACGCTGTGCAAGAAGTGCACAGTTTGATTGTCCCATAATTTACGTCCTGTAGTATACTCGGGCCTATTTATCTGGCATAAGAAATGCATATTGTTAGCTATGATGGTTCGCCTATACTCTTCGGCATCATAATGCTAACCGTAAGGAGGTTACTATGAAGAGATTGCTAGTAATACTGCCTCTGCTTGCATTGGTTACCCTGGTGCTAGCCCAGACCACGGGCATCACCGGGACTGTAACCGATGCCAGCACGGGTAAGCCGATACCACGCGCCAAGGTAATGGCTACGAGCGGTGCTATGGCGCAAACAGATAGCCAAGGTTGCTATATACTTCAGCTCAGGCCAGGTAAGTATGTGGTCACGGCCACGGCGATGGGCTATGTTTCGGCTGTTTACCCAGAGACTGTCGTAGTGGTGCAAGGGCAACTTACTGAGAATATAGATTTTGCTTTGCAACCACAAGGCGGTTGTCCTAAGGGCGCTATTGCCGGAAAAGTTACTAATTCCGCTAATGGAACTGTTATCCAAGGCGCAGAGGTTCGTGCGACGGGCCCAACTGGTAGTTTTCACGTAACCCAAGGCAGTCAGGGTTATAAGATTTCCGACCTGCCTGCTGGTAAGTACTGGGTCAGCGCCGTGGCGCGTGGCTTTGAGCCGGGTGCCTACCCAGAATCTGTTGTAGTGACCGCTGGTCAGGTGACGGCGGATATCAATTTTTCCCTCCGTCCTGCTGGTGGAAACGAGCCAGGGGCTATCCGTGGCCGGGTAACAGATGCTAAGACAGGCGAGCCGATTCGCGGAGCCAAGGTGGGAACATATAGGACCTCCACCTTCACTGATTCTCTTGGCAGGTACATACTGAGGAACTTGGCGCCGGGTAAGTATGTGGTTGTGGCCGGAGCAATGGGCTATCAGATGGAAGTATATCCTGAAACAGTCGTGGTCAGACCGGGGCAGACCGTAGAGGGAATTGATTTTGAGCTGATGCCGGCTGGTGGTCCTCAATGCGGCGTAATTGCCGGCAAGGTTACGGACGAAAAGAGTGGTCTTCTTATACCGGGTGCCTTGGTTGTGGCTAGAAATGAGCAGGTTGTTCGCCAGGTTACTCAGTGCCGTGAGGGCTACCGCATTGGTGAATTGCCGCCAGGAAAGTACTTTGTGGGCGCAATAGCACCAGGATACGAACCAGGGGCTTATCCGGAATCAGTAGTGGTGCTTGCAGGAGAGGTAACAGAAGACGTCAACTTCTCTTTGCAGCCTCAGGAAGGAGTCGAGGCTGGTGGCATCTCCGGGCTGGTGACCGATGCAGAAACAGGTAAACCTCTGTTCGGGGCCTATGTGTACGCCACAGGACCGACTCCATCTCGTACGAACACTAACGAGGATGGTGAGTATCTGCTCAAACCGCTGCGGCCAGGTACTTATAGAGTGGCCGTAAAAGCTCGTGGTTACCTGCCAAGTGAGCCGATAACGGTAGAGGTAAAAGCGGGAGAGATAACTACTGATGTGAACTTTGGGCTGAAACCGTTCGTACCGGCCCAGCCTGGCTACATTTCCGGTACGGTGACGGATGCCAAGTCTGGAGAGCCGATTGTGCGAGCGGTGGTTTTTGCCCGGGGGCCTAACGGTCAGGGAAAAGCCATGACAGATTCTTCAGGCAATTACCTGCTGAAACTGCGCCCAGGCAAGTATCTGGTTCGCGCCTGCGGTCGGGGCTACTATCCTGCGTTCTATCCTGACACTGTGCTGGTGACTGAAAACGAAACTGTGTCCGGAATTGACTTTGAACTTACGCCGGCCGGGTGGCATGGCGGTGGCATCGCCGGTTTCGTCTACGACGGAGAAACGCAGGTTGAGCTGGCCGGCGCGTTGGTGAGGGCTACTGGGCCCAACGGTAGCTTTACAACGACAGCGAATCAGTATGGTGAATACCTGTTCGATAATTTGGAACCCGGCGACTACCGGCTCGAGGTCGTCGTGCAGGGATACAGTCAGGAGCTGTACCCCGAAGTGGTTACAGTCGAGCCAGCAGACATCGCCTCCTTCGCAAGTCCGGCGGTTTACCCGTTGACTGGCATCGAGGAGTCGTCGCGAGAGCGTCCGGCCAGAACAGCTGGACTGAGTGCCGAGCCCAGCTTGGTGCGTACTGCCGGTATGGTGAAGTGGCAGGTGCCGGTGGCTGGCAAAGTCACGGTGCGTGTAATAGACAAGACGGGCCGTACGGTGCGTACGCTGCAGAATGGTTATCAGAATTCTGGACGCTACTCAGCGACATGGGATGGCACCGATGAGCAAGGCAGACGTCTGGCTCCCGGTGTCTACTTCTACCGACTGGATGCTCCCCAGTGCCAAGACATCCAGAAGGCAGTACTCCTCAGTCGCTAGGAACGAGAAACTCCGGACTCAGGCGGCGCTCGAAAGGCGCCGCCTCTTTATTTCTTTTTTGGTTCCATTTTGGCCAGGTGCGTTTTGGGCACAATTATTGCATATGAAGTATTGTCTATAAACGAGAGCTAAATTAAGTGTCTCTGAGACTGGTAGCTAACGGCTGAGTTTTATAAGATAAAAAAAGAGAGGACAAACCGTAATGAAAAGATTGTTATTGATTACGCTTGTATTCGCGTTGGCTCTTGGCCAGACGGAACGCTGGGTATATCGCTACAACGGAACGGGCAACTTCTGGGATGAAGCCTACCAAATATGTGTTGGTCCAGACGGCAACATTTATGTGGCAGGATACGGATCCGGAAGTGGCACAGGCTATGATTTCATAGTAGTAAGTCTCACGCCCTCAGGTGGGCAAAGATGGGTCTATCGCTACAACGGCCCGGGAGATTCCACTGATTGTGCGACATCTATTGTGTGCGGCGGGGATGGAAACATCTACGCGGGCGGATACAGTTATGCGCGGACCACCGGTTTTGATTTCACGGTGATAAGTCTTACTCCAGGCGGCAGTCAGCGCTGGGTGTATCGCTACTCCGGGTCGCAGGATTCGACGGACTGTGCCTATTCTGTCGCCTGGGGTGCGGACGGAAACGTATATGCGGCCGGGTTTCTTTATCGAGCCGGAGCCGGGCGTGACTTCGCGGTTATCAGTTTGACCGCTGCCGGAGTGGAACGCTGGGTTTATCGTTATAACGGACCAGCCGGAAGAACCGACTGCGCTTATGCAGTTGCCTGCGGTCCGGACAATAACATCTACGCGGCAGGAACCAGCTTTGGCTCTGGCACCTACGGAGATTTCACCGTAATCAGTCTTGCATCACCGCCAGGCGTGGCCGAAAACAAACCTGTGCTGGAGAAACCGGCAGAGTGGTTTGAGGCAAAGGTCCGAGACCGCCTACTGCAATACTCGTTCAGACTTAAACAAGAAATGGTTGTGACGCTTTCTCTTTACGACCTGCAGGGAAGAGAAGTAGCTACGTGGCAGGTCAACGCCCCTGCAGGTGACTCAAGACACGCGCAGAACGTGGAACAACTGCCTCCCGGAGCCTACTTTCTGCGCGCGGCAGTTTCCGGTAGAGAAGGAGTTGCCACGCGTAAACTTATCGCTGTCAAATGAACGATAGGAACAAAGAACAGTGGAAAGTATTTATAAAGCATTCAATCTCAGGAGGTGGCTCATTAGATATATATACATTGATACAACTCATGGCCGTGCTTATGGGTCTTGGATTTGTTTGGCCTGCCCGGGTCCAGGCAGGCGGGGCCGGCTTGGTTGCTTCGCTCAGCACGAAAATTATCACCGCCGATTCCGGTAAACTCTTGCTAGAAGTAAGCGGAATCGCCCCGGACACGACAGACTGGTTGGGTATTTCCTTCTATTTGCCTGGGTATACCAACCCGACCTGGCAGGCTGAGCATGCAGTGTATCCTGTTAAGAAGGGGCAATTCAAAAACTCCTATCCTGTACCGGCCGGGTATGAAAAAGGGTCTTATGAAGTTGCACTCTGGAAGGAGAAACTTGCAGAAAAATGGTTCTACCTGCCAGCAGGGATGCGTGGGTACGGCACCGGCTGGTTAAAGACCGGCGCCGTGAAGATAACTCTCGCCGACACGATAGCGCCACTCAAAACTGAAATAGTAACGGTGAACGGTTCGAAGATGCTTAAAATCAGTGGCAACGCACCGGACAAAGTTAACTGGCTAGGCATTTCTTTCTACAAGGAGAAATACGTTGATGCGGTGCTGGACGGCGAGTACCAGATGCTTTCCCTCCCCCGCGGCAGGTTTTCGCAGACCATTCCCATACCTAAGGGTTACGAAACCGGCTCCTACGAAGTTGCGGTGTGGCAGAAGGTTATTTCCCGGAAGCGGGTATTCCGGCTGGGTACTCAGCTGGCATACAAAGAAGGCAAGATTGGAGAGTAAAACGTGGCACAGAGACAATCAAAATTGAAGAGTTTGTATTTGTCCGATAGTGGTTTCTTGTTCGATCCCTACACCGGTCTGACCTATGGTTTGAACGAGACCGGGGCGACCATTCTGCGGTGGTTGCGTGAGGGACTGGACAAGAGTTCGGTTGCGAAGAAGTTGACCGAAGAGTTCGACGTACCGCTAGAAACCGCCCAAGCGGATGTTGAGGAGTTCTACGACCGGTTACAGCAACAGGGGCTGCTATGGACAAGATAGATTTTGCCGTTACTGGTCTGCACGCAACGGACAATCCTGCTCCGGGGATAGCGGTAATACGTGCGATTCGTTCAGCGCCGCAGTGGCAGGGTAAGGTCGTGGGCTTGGCATATGATGCATTGGACACAGGTATTTACGACCCGGAGTTATGCGACCGGGTTTTCTTGATTCCTTATGCGACCGAGGGTGAACGAGCACTTCTGGCCCGGTTGGAATACATCTATAGCGTTCAGCCGTTCTCGGTCTTGATCCCGACGCTCGATGCTGAACTCACCGGTTTCATCCGTCTGCGGCACGAACTTGAGCCTATGGGCATTCGCATGCTCCTGCCTACTGAGGAACAACTGGGTCTGCGGTCCAAGCAGAGGCTGGGCGATTTTGCCCACAGTCACGGTATACCCTTTCTCGCGACGCTTACTGTTACCACGCCGGAGATGCTCGCTGACGCGATGGAAAAACTCGGCACGCCAGTAGTAGTGAAGGGTTGTTTCTACGAGGCGCAGGTGTGCTATACGTTTGAACACGCCCAGACCGCATTTGCTTCTATTGCCGCCCGCTGGGGCCTGCCGGCGCTGTGCCAGGCTCACTTGTCCGGGGAGGAGTATGACGTATGCGCGCTCGGTGACAAGAAAGGAAAATTAAACGGAGCTGTGGCGATGCGTAAACTAAGACTCACCGACAAGGGCAAGGCTTGGGCAGGAATAACTGTGTGCGACGAAGAACTGCTTGACTTGACCCGAACAGTGGTTGAGGGACTCAACTGGACTGGGCCGATGGAGATTGAGTTCATTCGCTCCACTGCCGATGGCCGATTCCACCTGTTTGAGATTAACCCGCGATTTCCGGCTTGGTGTTACCTCACTGCGGGTGCGGGGCTCAATCTGCCTTACCGCTATCTCCAGCTGGCTCAGGACCGTGAGGTTCAACCCTCATTGGAGTATCGGCCCGGCACTATATTCGTCCGACACGCAACCGATATAATATGTCCGCTCGACATTCTGGAATCTTTGACTACTAAAGGCGAGGTGAAACGTGGCTAGACAGCAGGAAAAAGTCAGAAAGACTTACAGCAAACCCTCCATTGCGCGGCACACGGTCAGTCTGATGGGCAAGCCGGGAATGGGCAAGCCTGGACGGGTTCCCGGCATTTCCACCGTAAAGCAGTTTGAGGGCCACCAGGTAGCGGAACTGGTTACCAAGTTTGGCTCACCACTCTTTGTGGGTTCAGAACGGATACTGCGCGAACGGTATCAGAAACTGTATCGGGCGTTCTCAACCAGATATCCCAATTTTCAAGTAGCCTGGTCATATAAGACCAATTACCTGAAGGCAGTATGCAGTCTGTACCACAAACTGGGCGCCTGGGCCGAGGTAGTTTCCGGATTTGAGTACGAGTTGGCTCGTCGATTGGGTCGTCCTGGGCCGGAGATAATCTTCAACGGTCCGTATAAGGACGAGGCTGAACTGGAGCGGGCATTCCGGGACGGCGCCTTAGTGCACGCCGACAATCACGATGAGTTGAGTCGTATGGAGATGGTGGCGGGTCGCACAGGTATGGAGCCCCAGATTGGGATTCGGGTTAATCTAGACTGCGGCATGTATCCACCTTGGAGCCGGTTCGGCTTCAATCTGGAATCTGGCGAGGCGTTCCAAGCCGCGCGCCGTATCAAAAATTCACCCCGGCTGAAACTGGTCGGTTTGCACTGTCACATCGGCACGTTCATCCTTGATCCCGAGCTGTATCGCCGGGCCAGCGCTAAACTTGCTAATTTTGCCCGCGCCCTTGAAGCTGAATTGGGAATAGAGGTAAAATATCTAGACCTCGGCGGCGGGTTCTGCTCCGAGAATACGTTGCACACCCAGTGGTTGCCGGGCACTCAGGCCAATCCGACTATTGACCAGTTTGCTGAGGCAGTGACCGGTCCCTTGATGGAAATTGACTACCCTCCCGACAAGAGGCCATTGCTTATCACCGAGCCGGGCCGGGCGCTGGTGGACGATGGATTTGTCCTTATTTCTACTGTCGTAGCAGGGAGGCGCATGCCCGACGGCAGACCCAGTATTGTGATTGACGCAGGCGTGAACATCCTATTTACCTCTTTCTGGTATAAGCATGAGGTAGCACCGGACAGCGACAGTAGTTTCATTTCCGAATTGACTGCAGTGTACGGGCCGCTGTGTATGAACATTGACCTGGTTCATCCCGCAGCCCTTCTGCCTCCTCTTTCTTTGGGAACGCACCTGGTGTTTCGGCATGTTGGCGCGTACAATATGACCCAGTGGATGCAGTTTATTCGGCTGCGACCCGCGGTAGTGATGGTGATGCAGGACGGCTCGGTTGAGATACTGCGCGAGGCTGAGACCGTCGACTACGTACAGGAACTGGAGCGCGTTCCGGAATTACTCCGGTGATGCCGTAGTGTCAATGGCGTTGGCGGAAGTATTCCGGCTTGGCCGGCGTCTAGTTCGGGTCACGCTTGTCTCTTACGCCCAAGTACTCTTCTCCAGCCGGCCCGCTGCGGGGTGTTTCTTTCTTGCCGCTTCTTTTGTCTTTGACCCTTTGGTCGGTGCAACAGGACTGGTAGCAGCCATTTCCGCAAATTTGGCCGGGCTTGGGCTCTGGCATGACCGGGTTCGCTGGGAACTGGGCCTGGCCGGGTACAACGGGGTTTTACTGGGATTAGCCCTGGGCTTACTTTTGCCGCACAGCCGCCTCGTGTTTCTTCTGGCAGTTGTCGGCGGAGTAGTCTCTGCCGTGGCCACCGAGAGGCTGTATCATAGCCTCCGGCGCTGGAACTTGCCCGTGCTGGGCCTGCCTTTTCTTTTCTTTGCGTGGCTGATGTTCGCCGCTGTGCCCGATGGCGCCGTCCCTCGTTCACCCTTGCTTGACCTGCCAGTACCTGGCATCGCGGCCGAAACACTCAAGGCGTTCGGCGCAACATTTTTTTCTCCTGGTGTTCTGTCCGGCGCTCTCGTTCTGGCTGGCTTGTTTATTGCTTCGCGCATCAGCTCCGCTGCCGGATTGGCCGGTGCCCTGCTGGCTGTGGTCGTGGGCCTGTTTCGGCCCTCATCCGTGACGTTGTCTCTGAATTTGATAATAACTTCGGTTGGCCTATCCTTCTTCCTTGCGCCACGCTTGCGGGCCATATGGCAGGTACTTATGGGAATGTTTCTAACACTTGGACTGGTGCTGGTGATGGAACCCGCGGCTAGAGCAGTACGCTTGCCTTTACTGATATTACCTCTCACTTGTACCCTGTTTCTGTTTCTGCTCCTTGGCCGATGGCCACGCTCGGGCGTGAGGTTAGTACCTATCCGATTACTCAGCAATCCGGAGGAACATCTACGCATCTACCGGAATTACGTTCCCGTAGCTCTTCGCCTTCCTTTTTGGGGCACCTGGTATGTGAGTCAGGGCATACGTGGTAAAGAGACACACAAAGGCCGATTGGCTTATGCGTGGGACTTCCAGGTGCAGGATGAACGCGGCCGTACCTTTCAGACTCCCGGGTATAGACTGAGCGATTATTACGCATTTGGGCTTCCGGTGTGCGCGCCGGCTCCGGGTCGGGTGGTAGCCGTAGAAAATGAAATACCGGACAATCCGCCTGGCAAATTAAACAAAGAGAAAAATTGGGGCAACTACGTAGTGATAGAACACAACGCTGTGGAGTATTCAATTCTTGCTCACCTGCAACAGGGGTCGGTAAAGGTGAAGAAGGGCGACAAAGTGGCCGCGGGCACGGTTATCGGACTGTGCGGCAACTCCGGATATTCCGGCCAGCCGCACTTACACTACCAACTGCAGGACGGCCCAATACCAGGTAGTGATACGTTGGCGACGGAATTTCACAATTACTTGGTGCTGGAACGCGGGCAAGAACGTTTCGTGCCCCGCGGCCGGACGCGAGAGGGAGAAGTGGTTAGGCCAGCATCGCCTTCTGAAATGCGAGCCGCGTTATGAGCCTGCTGATTGTTCTACTGTTTTTTGCGCGGACCGAGTCAGGGGAACTGAGTTCTGAATACTTGGCTGCTATCAGACGCGCAGACAGTCTGTACTGGGCCGGCCGGTACCAGGCGGCCCTGATTGCTTACGAAACCGCGCAAAATATTCTGCCCGACGAACCTGGGCCCCAGGTTGGTATCGGCTGGACTCTGTTGCGCATGTCTGAGTACGCGCGTGCCGAAGAGGTTCTGCGCCGGGTGCTTGAGCTTCACCCGGACAACGAACAAGCCCGCAGGGGCCTCGCGCTTCTGCCTTTGTTCTACCGCGTCAGGTTGACGGCTACGCTGACCGGCAGTTCTGACGCGGCGCGCATCCTGGCTGGTTTCCTTGAGTACAACCACCTATTTCGGACAACTTTCACCGTTGGCGTCCAGAACATCTCCTTACGCGGCGGCTGGAACGGAATGAACGCCGCGCTGGTTGTTTTTCACCGTTTGCGTTATCCCTGGTCTGTTCGGCTCGACGTTTTTCTCTTGGCCTCAACCAGCGACCGTGCTTATCGCAGATACGTCTACGCGCCTTCCTTAGGATATCGTTGGCGCGAATGGAATACACGCGCCGTTTGCTTCGGCTGGGACCGGCTGGGCACGGTTGGCCTACAACTAGACATCCAGCATCCCCTGCCGTTTGGCCTGGACTTCCACGCCACGCCGACGCTTAACCGTTCGGGTGATTCTCTGGGGTGGTTCATTCCCGCCTCGGTCAGCCGGCAGCTGACGCCCTATCTGCGCACTCAGGCCATGGCCGGCTGGGGCTCCATTGCGGATTACATTGACCTTGATGTACCAGCGCTCTACAACCAGTGGGAACGCTTCACGGCGACTGCCCGGCTTGGGGCCGATGCTACCATTGTCCGCAGGTTCCGTCTCGCCGCCTTCGTCACTTGGGAGAAATACAGCACTTCCCATAGTATTTTCCTTTCTTTTGTCCTTTCGGCTCGTTTCTAGTGGGTACGGACTGAAAAAAAAGAGGTGTCGCCTGCTCAAAGGCGACACCTGTTTGGAGATAGCGGTTTTTAGAACTTCACTACCTTCTGTCGGTAACCAGCCTCGCCTGTTTCCAGACGGATAAAGTATACGCCGGGAGCAACGTTGCGTGTGTTCCAGAGTAGTTTATGTTGTCCTGCCGGTCTAGCCTCGTCGGTTAGACACTCTACTTCGCGTCCGGCTGCGTCCAGAACCGAGATACGCACCCGGCCAGCTTTGGTCAGTTGGTAGTTTATTCCTGTCTGGCTAGCAAAAGGATTAGGTTTTACTGCCAGTACGATTTCTTTTGCTTCGGCGGGCGTGCGGGGTCCGGCCAGACCTACATTGCGGTCATACCAGGACTGGGCCGAATCGGCGTTCTGGCGAATTTCACTTCCGCTAGTTCCACCAACAAAGGCGATGGCGAAATGCTGACGTGCGCCAGGTGACAGATTGAAGGGGCCGGAGGAAACGCATATAGACCAGTCGTAGGCTCGGTTGGAATTAGGCTGGCTGATGGTTCCGTTCAGAAACCTCCACTTCTGGCCGTCGGTCATACAGGAGTCTGGATAAACATAACGAGCGTGGTCAATTGCGGCTGTCCGAGCGCCGGTGGTGGGAGAAAGTATTTTGACTCCAACTGAAGGATTGGCACTGGTAGATGGTCGCATGAAGGCAAGTCTGCGGGACACATCGCTGGAGCAGATGTTGGCTGTGGCTGTACCGATGTCAAAGTCCGCGATTATGCCGGCGTACATGCCGTTGACCGCAGAAGAGCCATTGTTGGTAATGTCGAAAGTCATTACCACGAAGTCATCGTAACCCGGCGAAGCTACTTGATAACTTTGCTGGGTGACGACTATGCCCTTGGCTGCGGGATGTCCGGCATCAGAATACGAGCCGCGGAAATGCTGGTCTGCGCCATTAGCCGGAGGCATGACCGGCCGCAAACTTTCTTGCGGCATCAGGTCTTGATTAGGCGCGCCCGAGGCAGGGCGGCTGAAGAAACGGTCGGCCAGATATGTTTCGCTGTTGCCCATGGCAAAGCTGCTGTAGAACAGCTGGCTGGCACCGGTTTTGGGATAACAGAAGCCAGCGCCAGCATCCAGTCCGGGTGGTACATCATAGCCGATAGAACCCTGACAGGACACGGTGAGCTTGCAGTAACCGGTGTCATGGGTCATAAGCAGTTCACCCTGTACCGGCGGCTGACCTACTACCAGGCTGAAGGTGGTTGTGAAGGTGGTCTCATCGCAGACAAGGAAGAGGCTGAAAGGCACGCTTCTGCCTTCCGGACAGTTACCAGCAACAAGCAGACCGAAAAGGTCCCCGCTGTTATTTGCACTGTCGCGGCCGGCTATGTTACCGAAGTTTGCGGTGGAATCGGTCAGAACCAGATAGGGATCAGAGGTGCGCAAGGTGCCGCGCACATTCGTCGCTCCCACAGTGGAGAAGTTACGCAGATATGCGACTAGGTTAGCGTTTTCGCCAGGATCCAGCCTGCCGTTGCCATTTCCGTCATTGATAACGCGCGTACGGGAAAGAGAAAGCAAGGGTTGGGTAGCAGAGCCGGTGCGGTCCAGTGCGGCTTTGCAGTTGAGTCTGCCCCAGCCGTAATTGTTGTTGGGATAAGGTGCGCCGCCAGAGGGTCTGTCGGCCCAGTCGGTGAGCAGTACGAAGATTTCGTCGTGGGTGAGGGTAGGTTTTTTCTGTAGGAGCAGAGCGGCTGCGCCGGCCACGTGCGGGCAGGCCATGGAAGTTCCATCCATGGTGGTGTAACCGCCACCCCGGGTGGCAGAACGTACACCTGAGCCCGGAGCTGCAATGCTCGGGTTTATCAGGTTCCAATCTGACCTTGGCCAGTAACGAGTTTCATTCCAGGGTGACTGATTCAGGGCCGGGCCGCGCGAAGAGAAACTGGAAATAGCGTCGGTGCTGGTGGTGGAGCCTACGCCTATCATTATGGGATACGATCCCGGCGGGTTGGAAGTATTCGGATTCGGTCCGGAGTTGCCAATGGACGCAACGCAGACAATACCCAAACTGCGCAGATTGTTGAAAGCGTTGAACCAGGCAGTAGTTGTTCTATCTCCAGAGCCCCAGGAGTTAGAAATAACCTGAGGTCGACCTGTTCCGGCCATCCAGTCCAGACAGGCAGAAATCCAGCTTGACTGTCCACTTCCGGAAGAATTGAAAGCCTTGGCGCAGATAAAGGTGGCGCCTGGGGCCACACCGATGTCATCTACGGCCGGACCAAGACCATCGCCTCCGCAAATGGTGCCCATCGTGTGGGTCCCATGGCCGTTGTCGTCGTAGGGGCTGGCCTGCCCGTTTACAGCGTCGAACCAACCATTAGTGGAACGCCAGCGGCCTTGGAAAGCCGGATGACTCACTTCTACACCAGTGTCCACATTTCCTACCACGACGCCGGTACCGTCAATGCCTACGGCCCAGCAGGAGTCGGCTTTCACCTTGCTGATATTCCAGCCGGGTGCGTCCGGCTCGCTGGAAGGTACGGGGTCATCGAGCTGGACGATGAAATCGTCCATTACATACTCCACGTCCTCACGCGCAGCCAGGGCGCGGATTATATCCGGGGTGGCAGAGAGGGCGATTTTGCTTTCCAGCCAGAAACTGCGGATATTCGCCGCGTCGGTCTGGGCTAGAAAGGCAAGAATGCCTCGCTGTGCCTCCTGGGCGATACGTTGTAGATACTCAATTTTCTCGTCGTAGGTAGCACTCGGTCCGAGCTTGTTCAGGTCAGCCTGCAGAGCGGTTTTGACTACTATGTCAATTTTCTGGTCCGGTTGTGCCGAAGCGAGTATTTGCTCCAGTTCCGGCACAATCGTCCCGCCGAACGCCATGGCGCATAGCGCCAGGCACACTACTAAATGCCTCACGGCACCTCCTGTGATTAGAACTACGAAGCCCTAAACTAGACAAGACCACAAGGACAGGTTTATCCTGCTTGGGTCTATCAAGCTGCTTCGCCCTGATAGTCTAACACGGAGAGTTTTCTAGTCAATACGCATCTGTCCGATGCACAAAAGCAAAAGGACAATGCCATAGAGTAGTAATGGCACAGGAAAATGGCACTCTTAACTGGCAGATGCCGTGTCGGTCTTTGTTGTATCCAGAGGAGGTATGGGAGCGATTATCCGGGAGATTTGCGCAGTTGTAGGCAGACGCAAGCGGGAAGGAGACTGGTTGAGCAGGCGGCTACTGACCTCGCAAGCAGGAGAGCGGGATTGCTGCCAAGTGGTCAGGGCAGGAACTGTTGAGAGAGCTGGGTGGATAGCAGGGCGGGAGGTATTAGGGTTGGCAGACTGAGCTCAGAGGTAGAGGGCTTCGGGAGGTGCTTAGACAGGAATTTGCCGGGCCTGTGGCCAGGCGGTCCGGGGAACGGCTGGGGGAGCTGGGGAGGGGGTAGTAGGAGGGAACAGTATAACTATCTGTACAGGAAAGGGTTAGGTCAGGAATCACATAGGTAGTGGATAATACTCACGAGTATTATTGGGTTACTGTTGTTTTTGCGATTTATTGTTGCTCTATGGCGTTGTCTGAGACAGGAAGGAAACGGCCAGACCACTGCTGGAGAGGGTGGATTCTGATTTTGGCGGTGCGGACCCCGCCTGGGCTATGAGTAAGTGGTAGGGCAAGGGGGGAAGATATGGGCCGGGGTTTTGTGCAGTTAGGTCAAGGCTTTCTTCTCTTACCTGCGTTCGACCTTGAACTTATGGATTGCAGCAGTATTAGACAGAAAAAATGGATGGTGGCTTGACAGGCGGGGGGCGTGGGGTAACATTTAGTTGCGACAGTGGGTCGCAGGTTACATCGTAAGACAGAAAACAAGGCGGCGCGTTGCTGCTTCGCCTGATTAATGGAGAAAACACCGTGCGTGGCCCATTTTTACTTAGACCCCTGCAGGTGGATATGTCAGTACCCGCAAAGGTGGGCGGAGTATACTGTCTGGGAAAAGACTCGAAAAATATAGCCGTAATCGCGCGAGTTGATGCCAATCTGCGGGAGGCAATAAAAGCTCACTGGAAGGAGTATAATTTTTTCTGGTTTCAGCCGGGTTTGACGCCGAGGGATTCATATGCCATCCATTGCCGTCAGTACCACAAATCTCTGAACAGCGGACAATTACAGGATACGACCCACCCGGTACCACCGGAAAAGTCCGACTTTAAATGTCCTGTGTGCGGTCAGTGAAGGACGGATAAGGTTTTCTGTCCTGCAAGAAAAAGTAACTGGCGGGAAAAGCTTGTCAGCGTAGATACGCCGGGTCGAGACGGGCAGGGTTCCTGAAGATAAGAGCGTCCAGCATTGAACTGTTTGCGGTAAAGTACAGTTGGCTTGAGGGTATGGGCCTGAGTCCGCGTGCGTAACCAACAGTCACGCTGACTGGCAGGAGATGGGCAAGTATGAGGTCGGTTCGCAGTTCGAATCCTGCGCCCAGTCTTCCACCAGCCAAGTCTGTTTTCTCCGGTTTCCAACCGTTCCAGACTAGAGCCCAGTCGGCAAACAGGGCCGTATTGATATTGCGCAAGAATATCGGAGCGGTAGAAATACCCCGTTCTGGCCAGCAGAGAGGCGTACGCAGCTGGATACCTGCAGAAGCAATGTGGCGACCAGGTCTGGAAGTAGTAGTGAAGCCACGAACTCCCAGAAGAGTTCCGTCAGGATAAATACTCCAGGAGGTTAGCTGCGAAGAGTCGCCCACGGAGGTGCCTGCGGCGCAGCGCAGGCGGAGGCTCCAGTTGAGGGGTAAGGGTGCAGGAAGAGCAGAAGAAGAGGGGCGAGAGAAAGATAAGGGTCGGACAAAACCGCTAAGCCAGAAAAGTGTACGAATGCGGTCGCGTCCACCGAGCATGTGGCGGGATTCCAGGTCGGTGGCAAAGCCGGCAAGGGTACCTTGTGCCGGGGCTACGTCAAAGCGGTAGGCAAACGCATTGGAAGTGGCAAATTCCAAACGGTAATGTGCAGAAAAAGAGGTGTCGTGTCGGACCGCGGTCGCGAAGTCAAACTGCGAGGAGCGTCTGTTGGTTAATAAGGGCAGGGTGAGGGAAAATGTCCCGGCTTGGGTCTGGCGGTCGGCTTCCAAAAAGAAGGCAGGCAAGGGGTGGTAGCGGCGAAGTTCATATCCGCAGAGCAAAAAAGGAGTGCGGTTAAACCGGTAGCCGGCGGCAACGGCGTAACGATGGAGTTGAAGTGCGTCCCAGCCCAAAGTGGAGACAGCCAAAGTCCAGGTAGAGTCGTAGGCGGCAAAAGGAAGCCAGAATTTAGGCCAGAGAGAAGGGAAGGGATTGTAGTAATAAAGGCTGGCAGGCTTTTGAGAACCGGGGGCGGCGAAGTAGTCTGGCCAGTTGGGCAGGTTTGCGGTAGTATCGGCAAAAGCCGTGACCGGTTTCCAAGTTCTGGCGTCAAGGTTGAGCAGGGCTATGTTGTCTCCACCAGCTGTGTGAGTTACAAGTGCAAGGCGGCGATTGTCTGGAGATACGGCGGGGCTAAATACGCCGTAAGGTACATTCGTGCAGCGAAGTATTTCCCGGGTTTGCGGCGAGTAGGAGTAGAGGTTGAAGATGCCAGAGCGGTCGGAAACAAAGAACAGGTGAGTGGCGGTGCGGGACCAGAAAGGCGAAAGGTCCTGTGCCCTGTCTTCCAGAACCAGAGAGTTCCATCCTGATACCAGGTCAATTATTTGAATGTCAGTATATCCGCCGAGCCTGCTTGCGCAGACGGCCAGTTGTTGTCCGTCTGGAGAAAAACGGGGAGAGGAAAATACGGTATAGTCAGTTGTTTCCGTGAGATTTTTCTTTTCTCCGGAGGCGAGGTGGTAGAGGATTATGTCCGTCTGCCCGTGCCTGACCGCGACAAACGCCAGGTGCGTCGAATCGGGCGAGAAGTCCGGGTCGCGCGCACGCATGCCCCAGGTCAGCCGTTTGAGTTCTCCGGTAACCAGATTGAGGGTGTACAAGTCGGAGATGTCAGAGTAGTTTGTAAGTTCGTACTGAGCAAAGGCAAGCAAAGTGCCGTCAGGGGAAAGGGAAAGATTGCCCGCGACCCGGCCGCGGTGCAATACCCGGCAGTTTCCGGTGGCAAGGTCAACAGCCTTGATGGCGGGGTACTCGTTGCCGTTGCGAGACACATAATACACTTCCTTGCCGTCCGCTGACCAGAGTGGCGAGGATGTGTATGCTCCTTCGTTTGTCAGCAGGTACAGAGGGGTGAGGGCTTCATTTTCCAGACGTTGCCTGATTGAGTTGGCGTAGGCTCTGACTTCCTCTTGCCATTCAGACCACCAAGAGAAGAAGCTTCGTCCGAACACACGGCGGGCAAAGAAGTTGTCGAAAAAGGGCAAACCTTTTGCTCTGGTCAAACTGTACTTATCCCAGATGTCATTTCCGAACTTTTCCGCCAGGTAGAGAGCGAAAAGACCGCCGTAGAGATAAGGAGAAGTTCCTTGCGGCCACCTTGTGAGCTCGTAGTGGCAGCAGCGGTCAATGGGCAGAAGGGCGTCGGCGTCTGCCGCTGCCCGAATCATCATATCATATTCAGTGCTATGGGCTCGACCAAATCCGGCAAATCTTGTTTCGGCAAGGACTGCATATCCTTCCAAAAGCCAAATGGGAGAGAGCGGATTGGTTAGTCCAATGCGGCCGAAAATTGAGCGGGCCACGGCTGGCAGACCCGCTACCATGTCCATCTGCAGAATGTGGGCGTATTCATGGACGAGTAATGTGCGCAGCCAGTCGGTGTAATTGAGACGCTGGTCCAGAGGAGGGTATGGTAATATGGTAATCGTATTCCCGGGCAGGGGGGCAGCCCAGCCGTTTGTATAGTCAAAGAAATCGGCAATTACTATTTGCGTTCGGGGTCTGGGATTCCAGCCTATGCTGGTGGTGAGTTGTTCGTGTACTTCTTCCGCGAGGCAGGCCACGCGAAGGGCAAGGCTTTCGGTTTCGGGGTTGAGCCGGCCGCGAGAGGAAAAATGCACGGCGAAATTCGGGGTTTCCAATGTATACCAGGAAAGACCCGGGTCATAGCCCAAGCTGCCCGGCACCTGGCCCGGGAGGAAAAGCACAAAGGCAAGAAAGAACGTCAACACGACTTTAGTTTCAGCCGAGGGTAAGGCGTTTGATGATTACAGTTGCGTAAGAGCCTGCCGGAAGAAAAAAAGACAGCTTCAGTTTCAAGCGGCCCGGATACAGGTCGTCTGGTTCCGGCTGGCCAGATTGCCAACTGGAAGGGATGACCAACGCCTGTCGGTCAAAGGGTTTGAAGAAAAGGCCGCGCAGACGAAGTTTGAGGCGAAACTGATCGAGTTCCAGTCCTTCTCGGGCCAGAACTTCAGAAGCGACTGCGGCTACGCGGTCACTCGCAAAGTTTGTGCCGGGGGCAAAAGCCGGTATCTTCTGGCGGCGGAGGTAGTGGAATTTGTCAAGAGGGAGTTGTTCATAAAACAGCATCTTGCCTACTGAATATTCCACCGGCCGAGTCGGTATCTTCAGTCGCATTAGTAATCCGGCAAGGGTTTCATTCCATAAATAAGACTGATAAGCGTTGAGAAAAAGCTCCAGGAGGGGGCGCGGCAGAAGCTTGACCGCATTCTTGAAGTCAGTGGGATGAGAGACTAGGTACTGGAGAGCCGGTTTTGCTTCCGGGGGGGCGATTTCCAGGCAACGCTCCCAATTGCCCCAGTGTTCGGCTAATAATTGTTTGGTCCGTCGCGTGCGGGAGTCATCTGCCGCCGCTGGTGTAGCCAGGAACAATTTCAGAGCGCCGTTGTAATGGCCGGCTATCAGCTTGCGGGCGATAAATCCTTGTCCGTGCCGGGCCGAGCCAAAGCGCTGGTCGTCGTAGTAATTTGGCACACCAAAACGGCGTACCAAGGGGATAGCCTTTTCCACTGCGGCGAGTTCGTCGGTTGTGAGAGCGCGAAGGGTGATGATGAAGCGGTTTCCTAAAGCTAGCTCTTTTGTAACCGGCACATCAGCCATGCCTACCAGAGTGAGACGGTAGTTCTTTTCGTAAATGGACTTAGGGCCGGCGCCGGGAGTAGAGAGGTACTGTACAGAATAGCCATAGCGGTCTTTCAGGCCGGCGCGGCCTATGGCGCGCAAACGGTGTCTGGTTTCCAGATCGCGTATCACATCCAGCGTATTCCAGTATCTTTTTTCCAGACGATAGATGGAATACGCCCCACGTTTTTTCAGGCGGAGTTTGAGTTTCTCTTCTACCTGAAAGTCTTCCGGTCTGCACTTGAGCTTCATCTTGTTACTTCAGCCTGCATTCTTAAGCGCCTTTGGGCTTACTGTCTCTCAGCGTAAATTGCGCAGGATTATCACCACGCCCACGGCGATGAATAGCAGACCGGCAACCAAGGAGACGATGCGGGTAGGAACCAGTCGGGAGAGTCCTGCACCCAACAGACAGGCAACAAGGGAGGTGGAGACGAGAGCCAAGGCGCTGCCGATGAAAACGCTCCAGAAAGAACGGCCGGAAGCGGCAAAGCAGAAAGTGGCTATTTGAGTCTTGTCTCCCAGTTCGGCCAGGAATATGGCCCCGAAAGTTGTCAGGAGAAGTTTCCAGTCCATAACGTTTCCGCTCCTATCCGGCCAGAATCGCTGCTACTTGGTCGGCAGTACCGGCTGGAGTAACGCTAAACTCAGGACTGATTCTTTTCGCCAGCCCGGCCAGTACTTTGCCCGGTCCGACCTCGATGAATTCCTGGCAACCGAGTTCTTTCGCACTTTGCATTGTTTGTACCCAGCGCACCGGACTGCGGAGCTGAGCGGAAAGACAGTTGCGAATTTCGGCCGCGGTTGTAACCGGTCGGCCTGTTACATTGGCAATCACGGGACAACGTGGTTCGGAAATACGGAAACCGGCGAGATATTCGGCAAAGAGCCGCGCCGATTCTTCCAGCAGCGGCGAGTGGAAAGCTCCGGACACGGGTAGCAGCACGGCCTTGATGGCTCCCCGGGTCGGTGCTAGTTCTACCACTTTTTTCACCGCCGGAATTTCGCCAGACACAACTGTTTGTTTTGGTTCATTGTAGTTGGCACAGACGACCACGCCTCCCACTTCGGCGCAGAGGGCTTCAACCGCTGCGGCGTCCAGTCCTAATATGGCCGCCATGGTACCGGGATTTTTTTCTCCTTCGGCGGCCATGAGTTCAGCCCGACGTCGTACCAGCTTGACTACCGAATCAAAGTCCAGACTCTGGGCTGCATACAGCGCGGAGTATTCGCCCAGGCTGTGGCCAGCGCAGAGCGCCGGTTCCAGTCGCTTGAGTATGGCTAATACGGCTAGAGAATGCACCAGAATGGCTGGTTGAGTATAGCGGGTCTGGCGAAGTTTTTCTTCCGGTCCCTGGAATGACACCTCACACAGGTCGAATTCCAGAATATCCATGGCACGGTGGTAGGTATCTTTTGCTTCTGGATAGCGGTCGTACAGGTCTGCCCCCATACCTACGTATTGGGAGCCTTGACCAGGAAAGAGAAAGCCAAAGTTTTTGTTCATTTTGTCTCCTCATCACATAGCGCTATCATAGAATCTGCTGGCGGAGTGTCAAATCTCAGGAGGAAGTTAATTCTGTTATGGCAGAATTGTGCGAGAGCGGTGTTTGACTGCTGCTGGCTTTGCGGTTAATATGCTTGCCGTTTGCGTGGCGTATTAGTTTGGTCATTTTTCTGCCTGGTGGCTCGGGCAGCGGTTGGTTTTCTATCCATAGGGACGGATGAAGTTCCAGTAGAGGTGTATGTTGATAACCGTATGGTGGTTGTGAATGATTCGGTTAGACTGGTGGAAGTAGGGCCCGGGCGGCATTTTGTCAGCCTGTTTCCACCGGCGAAGGTGTACCAGGCTTATCGGGACGAAACCCCAGACCAGTTCTGGACTCCCATGCGCCAGGCCGGAGTGGTGAGTGAGTCCAGGCGGCTGCTATCCAGCTATGAAAGAGGAGCTGTGCGGGAAGGTACCAAATGGGTTTATGCCGAAGAGGACGATACGGTCACCGTAGCCTTGTCGGTTAGAAAAACGATGGAAAAGTATCGGCGAGATTCCTCCTGTTTGGTGGGAACTTTTCTGGGCTGGACTCTGCTCATTGGTGTAGGTATGGTGATAAGTTTGATTCTCGCCAAGCTTGATTAGCGGGGTTTTTAGGGGTGGAAGTTCAACGAAAACAATCAGTCTGTCCTGCGGGCGCCGAGCTGCTCCTATCTCCATTGGGCTTGACTTTTGGTCGCAGGAATCTATCTTCCTAGAGCAAATTACTATGGAATCCAAGGAGGCCTCATGCCTAAGTTAAGAGTTGGAATAATCGGTATCGGTAACTGTGCCAGCAGTCTGGTTCAAGGTGTGTACTACTACCGGAATGCCCGGGAGGCCGACACCATTCCGGGCATAATGCATGTGAATCTGGGCGGATACCACATAAGCGATATAGAGTTTACAGTGGCTATCGACATCGATAAGCGGAAGGTGGGTAAAGATTTATCTCAGGCGATCTACACCTACCCGAATAACACCTGGAAGTTTGCCGATGTGCCTAAGACTGGAGTAAAGGTTATTAGAGGAATGACTCACGATGGTTTGGGATATTATCTTTCCCAGATTATAGAGAAGGCACCCGGGCCGACCGCTGACATCGTAAAGGAGCTTAAAGAAACCAAGACAGATGTAGTGGTGAATTTTCTGCCGGTGGGTTCGGAGGAAGCTACCAAGTGGTATGTGGAACAGGTTCTGAAGGCCGGATGTGCCTTTGTGAACGGAATACCCGTATTTATTGCTTCGCAAAGGTACTGGGATAGAAGGTTCCGGGCGGCAGGACTTCCGGTTCTGGGCGACGATATCAAATCCCAGGTGGGAGCGACCATAGTGCACCGCATGCTGGTATCTTTGTTCAACGACCGGGGTGTGAAGCTGCTGCGGACCTCCCAGTTGAATGTGGGGGGGAATACTGACTTCTTGAACATGCTGGAGCGTAGCCGACTGACTTCCAAGAAGATATCTAAGACAGGCGCGATCACATCGCTTTTGAAGTACGACATCGGCGAAGAGAACATACATGTTGGACCGTCTGACTATGTCGCCTGGCTCAAAGATCGAAAATGGTGCTATTTGCGCATGGAGGGACAGACTTTTGGTGATGTGCCTCTGAATGTAGAGTTGAAACTGGAAGTGTGGGACTCGCCCAATTCAGCCGGGGTAATGATAGATGCTATCAGGTGCGCGAAGTTAGCCTTAGACCATGGACTTTCCGGAAGTATAGTCGAACCTTCTAGCTATTTCTTCAAGACGCCGCCAGTGCAGTTTCCAGACGACGAGTGCCGGGACAAGACCGAGGCTTTTATACGCAAGTACAGCCGTAAAAACGGGGCGGATAAGTCGGCCGCCGGCTCTAAACCGCGCCGGTCATAGCCAGATCAAACGGCTGGTCTGGCGGATGCTACCGTGCGCGGCGTACTCGTCACCTTCGAAGGCGTAGAAGGTTCGGGTAAATCTACTCAGGCTGCGTTGCTGGTCGCAAGGCTCAGGGCGTTGGGATTTACCTGTGAGTTTTCTCGCGAACCGGGCGGCACCGCAATAGGCGAGCGTATCCGCGAAATACTTCTTGATCCGACTAACAAGAACATGGATGCCAGAACAGAACTTTTTCTTTATCTGGCAAGCAGGAATCAGCATGTGCGGGAAAAGGTGAAAAGATGGTTGGACGAGGGAAAGATAGTGGTGCTGGATCGTTTTGCGGAATCGTCAGTTGCCTACCAGGGTGCAGGGCGGAGGCTGGGAGAGCGGGTTGTTTCCCGTCTGAACAAGATGGCTACTGCCGATGTGCGTCCTGACCTGGTTATACTCGTGGACGTACCTGTTGGTATCGGACGTGAGCGTAAGGCTGCGGCCAGGCTTGACAGGCTGGAAAGCGAAAAGGTAGAATTTCATGAACGAGTCAGGCATAGTTATCTGCGCATGGCCCGTAGGGCACCTAAGCGGATGAAGGTGTTGGATGGTACGGAGCCGGCCGAGAAGCTGGAAACAAAGGTTTTCCATGCAGTGCAGGAGTTGTTGAAAAGAAAGGGAATCTGGCGGCAATGAAAAGAAGAGCGGCATTGGTAGGCTCAATTGTGGCAGCTGCGCTTCTGGGCGGTCTCTTCGGCCGTCTTTGGGCGATGAAAAAAGGCGCCACTCTGGCAGAAAGTCTGCAACTTTTTTCCCGGGTAGTGGGGTTAGTTACCACTAACTACGTTGAACCGGTGGAGCCGGAGAAACTGATAAAAGCGGCGTTGAAGGGGATGCTGGAATCATTAGACCCCCATACCAGCCTGTTGGAAGAAAAGAATTACAAAGAACTGAAGGTGCACATTGATGCTCAGTTTGGCGGTATCGGCATTCATATTGGCCTTGTGGGAGAGGTGCTTACCGTCATTGCTCCCATTGAAGGAACCCCAGCCGAGAGGATGGGTATCCGGGGTGGGGACCGCATCGTGGAAATAGAGGGCAAGAGCACCAGAGGATACACCACCGAGGACGCGGTCAAGCTGCTGCGTGGAGAACCGGGCACCAAGGTGAAGATTACAATCGAACGGCCGGGCGTAGCTGATTTGATTCCTATGGAAATAACCCGGGAGATAATCAATATTGCGGCCGTGCCTTACGCGGGAATGGTTACCAAGGATATCGGTTTTGTTCGGCTGGCAGATTTTTCCCGTGTGGCGAGTCGAGACCTTTCTCATGCCCTGGATTCTCTATTTGCTCTGGGAGCAAAGAAAATTATTTTCGATTTGCGTTCCAATGGCGGAGGGTTGCTCAAAGAGGGATGCGAGGTTGCGGACCTGTTTCTCCCTCCGGGCAAGGTGATAGTGGAAACCAGGGGCAGGATACCGGAAAGTCGTCGCAGTTTTGTTTCTCAGACGCAGGACAAGTATCAGGATTTCCCGCTGGTAGTGCTGGTAGACAGGGGTAGCGCTTCTGCTGCCGAAATAGTGGCTGGTGCTTTGCAGGACTGGGAGCGGGGAGTGATACTTGGTGACACTACTTTTGGCAAGGGATCGGTGCAGAACATAGAGCAGTTGGGTCCTGATCTGGCGGTACGCCTGACTACGGCTTACTGGTATACGCCTGCGGGGCGGTGCATAAACCGGAAGCGGAATGCTGACGATGAAGTAGTAGAAGACTCTACTACTTCCAAACTGCTTTATCATACGCTGGGAAAACTGCGTCGGCCAGTGTACGGCGGTGGAGCAGTGGCGCCGGATGTTTACCTTCCTTACGAGAAGCTGAGTGCTTTTGAGATGAAGGTGAACCGAGATGCGTTCTTTGATTTTGCCGTCCGGTATGTCCAGAAGCACCCGGGCCTGGATATGAGTTTTTCTGCCACTCCGCAGGTTCTAGCCGAGTTTGCCGAATACCTGCGCACAGAGAAGAAGATGGATTTCACTCCTGCCGAGTTTGATTCTGCTTCCGACTGGTTTGCCGCCAGCATAGAACGGGAGGTGGCCGGTAAGCTCGGGGGTATGAAGGCAGATTACGAGATGAGGCTGCGTCGCGATCCCCAGGTGAAAAAGGCCGTAGAACTGCTTACGGCTGCCAAGTCGAATGAAGGGATGCTCGCAAACCTCAAGTAGAGCTTAAGGAAAACTCTACCAGTTGTGCCTGAATTGCCAGAAGTAGAGTCTATTCGTCGGCGGCTTCTGCCGATTGTAGGCAAGGTTATCAAATCGGTAAAGATTGCCAGACCAGAAATGATTAAACATCCCAGCCCTTCCCGGCTGGCAAAAGAGTTGAAAGGCCGCAGAATTAAATCCCTGAGGCGCCGGGGTAAGTACCTGCTTTTTCATCTGGACCGGGATAAAACGCTGGTCTTGCATCTGGGAATGAGTGGAAACTTGAGATTGCTTTCTGCTGTAGAACGCGACCGGGAGTCGGTAGCGCAGGCTGGTACTTTGCATTCACACAGCTCGACCAAGAAAGAGGGGGGGGGGGGAAACAGGCAGTACGAAAGAATACGATTTGAGCTTTCAGGTGGAGAAATACTATCTTTCGAAGATATGCGAACGTTCGGCAAGGTTTTCTTCTATGGTAAGGAGGAAAGACCGCCTGCTCTTGCGGGTATGGCCGCGATGGGACGGGAGCCGATTGAACGCGGATTTTCTCCTGCCTATTTGGCAGAGCGTTTTCGGAATAGAAAGACGGCGGTGAAGAATCTGCTACTGGATCAGAGAATTTGTTGTGGTGTAGGTAACATTTACGCTAATGAGGCATTGCATCGAGCTGGTATCCGACCGGACCGTCCGGCCAAAGAATTAACCCGGGTTAAGCTGGAAGAATTAGCTCGAGCTCTGCGCACAGTGGTGCGTGAGGGTATCAGATGGTGCGGGACTACTCTGGACGACGACGGCTACAAACTGCCTGACGGAGGAAGGGGTGGATTTCAGAGGCACCTGCGCGTAGTAGGTCGCGCGGGAAAACAGTGTCGATGCGGAGGAGTCGTGGAGAGAATAATCTTGGGGGGGCGAAGCAGTTATTTTTGTCCGCAATGTCAAAGTTAGTTTCTAGATGAGCAGAACTTGATGTTTTCCCAGGTTAGCGTCGTTATGTACTAAAAAAGAGTAAAAGGAGAAACGATGAATGGACCGCTGGCTCTGATTTGTCACGGCGGAGCAGGGGTGTTGGATGACAGGAAGGCCGCGGCCGAAGGTCTGGCGGAAGCACTGGAGAGGGGGTATCTTCTGCTGCGTCAGAGCGCCACAGCCTTAGACGTGGTGGTGGAGTGTGTCAGGTTGCTGGAGGATAACCCGGTGTTCAATTGCGGAACCGGTTCCAATCTGAATTTAGAAGGCGTGGCAGAGATGGATGCAGCGGTGATGACACAGGATGGAAGGTTTGGGGGTGTATGCTGTATTACGGGAGTGAAAAACCCGGTTCTGGTTGCACATAAGGTTATGACCGAGACGGACCATCTGTTGCTCTGCGGAGACGGAGCACAGGCATTTGCCCGCAGGATGGGGTTCGCCGCCTACGATGTTACGACACCGAGAGGCAGAGAACGACTGGAAAAACTGAAGCAGGCTGGCACATCAGAGTATTATCCCAAGTTGGGTGCCTTTTTGAAACAGGCCAGCCCGGGCGGTACCGTGGGGGCGGTAGCGTTCGACAAGTATGGAGTTCTGGCCGTAGCCACGTCTTCTGGGGGTATTACCGGCCGACTTCCAGGTCGAGTGGGGGACTCGGCCATTCTGGGAGCTGGTACTTATGCCAGTGCAGTGGGAGCAGTGTCGTGTACCGGTCACGGGGAGTCCATAATGAAGATGATGCTCGGTCGGGAAGTAGTAGAACGGATGCGCACGATGCCCGCGGCGACCGCGATTATTCTGGCTATGGCTGAAGCCAAGAGGAAAAAGGTGGTTTGTGGTTTAGTGGGAATTGACGCCAGAGGGCAGGTAGGATTCGGACATACGACACCGGATATGGCATACGGTTATATGGTGGCAGACAAACTTTTTCTTTTTACTGATGGTGATGGCAAACGCAGGCAGTGATTTTACAGGTCTATGAAATCATGACGGACTCATTTGGCTTCACAAACCCGAAGAAAAAATGTGACTGGCTGATTGCGCTCATTGTCTTCAGTACGGTTTGCAGTATCGCTTCTGCCCAGTATTCATACTTTGGAAAAAACAAGGTACAGACCAGAGATTATGAGTTTAGAAGTTTTCAGACCGAACATTTCAATATTCTTTTCTATCCCGGCGGGGAGGTCCTAGCCGAGTTTGCCGCCAGAGTAGCCGAGGAATACTATCGTCAGTTTGAGCAGGACCTGGGATTTGGGCTGGAATACAAGATTCCTCTCATACTCTATCTTTCGCCGGCGCAGTTCAGTGAGACAAACGTGATTACTGATATTATTGAAGAAGGTGTGGGTGGTTTTTCGGAGCTATTCAAGAACCGGGTAGTGGTGCCCTTCGATGGTTCCTACTTCAATCTGAGGCGTGTGTTAGCGCATGAGCTCACGCACTTGTTTGAGTTTCAAATGTTTTATCGTTCCAGACTTGCCGCTCTGCTGGGTGCCATCGGCGAGTTTCAGATTCCTTTGTGGGTGCTGGAGGGTTTTGCGGAATTTCAGTCAGGTTGGGCAAATGTGCGTTCTGAAGTATTCATGCGGGATTTGGTGCTTTCTAACCGTCTGGTTCCTTTGCAGAATCTGCACGATGGAATGGGATACCTTGTTTACAGAGTGGGACAGTCGTTTTTTGAGTTTGTGGCTGAACGATATGGCCGGGACAAGGTGTTTGAGTTCATGCACACCTTAAAGAACAAGCGCAATTTGGAGGCCACTTTCAAGGCAACTTTCGGTAAGGAAGTAAGCCGTATGAGCGAAGAGTGGGAGAAGTGGTTGCGTATCAAGTACTGGCCTCAAGTGGTAAAGGTTATGAATTTCGATACGTTGTGCCGCAAGTTGACAGACCATCGCCGGGATGGTTCTATCTATAATACGGCTCCGCGAATTTCACCCAGCGGCACGAAGATAGCAATGATTTCTGATCGACTGGAGTATGCCGACTGTTATGTTATTTCCGCGTTGGACGGTACGGTGCTGAAACGGTTGGTTAAGGGTGGGCGTTCAGGCGGGTTCGAGACTATGCATCTTTTACGGCCGGGACTGGCCTGGTCTCCTGATGAACAAACCCTGGCGGTAGTGACGCAGAGTGCAGGACGGGATAATATTGCCCTCGTGGATTATGCTACCGGGCGCGTACGCAGACGTCTGGCCTTCGGGTTGGATGCGATATTTACTCCCGTGTTTTCTCCGGATGGAAAGAAGCTGGCCTTTGTGGGTCTGAAGAACGGTTTTGCCGACATATACGAAGTAGCGGTTGCAGGTGGGGATCCGCGGCGGGTTACCTATGATATGTATGACGATCGAGACCCGACTTACTCTCCCGGCGGAGAAACACTGGCATTCGTCTCTGACCGACCTGACGCGGGCGAGGAATACCAACCGGGAAGATATGCAGTCTGGCTTCACGCTGGTGGTGGTGCAGTCCACAGGATTACTGAACGTTATGAGGATGCCGGCTATCCGGTATTCACTCATTCTGGCGAATACCTGTTTTACGTAGCCTTTGATTCGGCCAGGAATATATACTGCTACTCTTTTGCTGCAGGCAGACCGGTCAGGCGCACAGATTTGTTAGGTGAAGTGTCTTATCTGTCGCTTTCGCGCGATGATCGCAAGCTGGCTTTTTCTTATTACGCTGACGTAGGTTTTGACATAGCAGTTATTCTCGAACCGCTGGAGAGGATACCATACGACACCATTGTTCCCACCGCAGAGGAAAGGGATACCTTCCGTTTTTCTCGTCGGGGATTGGATTTCGAACGTGTCAAACCGGCTGGTTTTTCGCTTTCGGCCGATTATGCGGTTGGCACCGTTTCCTATACTTCATCTAGCGGTGTTTCCGGCACGGTGAATATCGCCCTGTCTGATATGCTGGGAAATCACCGTTTTGAGATTTTTACTGATGTGTACGGTGATATCCTCAATTCCAATCTGATTGTGCAGTACTGGCTTCTGCCATTTCGGGTGGATTACGGTTTTGCGCTTTTTCAGCTATACGACATTCCTTACTTCAACTATGTTGATTTACTGGTGGAACGTATCAACCGGGGAGGTCAGGCTGTAGCGGTGTACCCCTTCGATTTTTTCACCCGCGCCGAGCTGGGTCTTACCGGCTATGCGAGTGACGTGCAGGTGTGGAAATTCTTTCCCTATCCTTTTGACGGTTGGCAGCGAGTAGACAGGTGGCTGGAAGCAGTATTCTATGCCAGTCCCGCACTTGTGTTTGACAATACCTTCTGGGATCAATATGGTCCGGCCAGAGGAGTCCGGTGTCGGTTTGGTGCAGATTTGGCCCTGCCGATGGTATCTGACCGTCAGTTTCAGAGCCCGTATCTGGATGCACGCAACTATCAACGTCTGGGCAGAAGGTTTGTCTTTGCGTCTCGCCTCTACGGTGTTGCCAGTTTGGGGCGCGATGCAGACCAATATTACTTAGGAGGAGAAACTGTACGCGGCTACAACTGGGGCGAGTTCTATGACGATACCGGTTCATACGCAGGACTCGCAGGTATAGAGTTACGCTATCCGTTCTTGGACAAGCTCAAGCTGGCTTTCCCTTTGCCCTTAGAGATAGGGGGCATAAGGGGGGTCGCTTTTCTGGACGGTGGGATGGTATTCCGGCGCGGCATGAGGGTATGGGACCCCAGGCGCAATCAGCTACAAGATCTGAAGCTGGGTATTGGTACCGGGTTGCGTATACAGGTAACATCACTTTTTATCAAACTGGACTTTGCCAAACCATTGTCGGCCACCCAGGATAAAGGGTGGAAGGTTATTCTTGGGCTTGGAACTGATTACTAGCTGGGCTGGGAGAGACCACAGTGCGGCTGCGTAATCCTTTTCTTGTCGGTCTGATATTCATTGGCGTTGGTTGCTATCGCTATGTTAACTTGGAACCCCCGCCAGATGCTCATGCTGCGGCCCGGGAAACCTGGTTGCGTTTGGAGCAGCTGGGGTCTTTCCGGTTCCGGTTAAACTACCGCAGTTCGGCACCGTTGTCCTTGGGAGGCAGTTTTACCGGTACATGGCAGCGGCCGGACAGGGAATGGTGGCGAGGTTTCCGTTGGAGAGGCATGGAGGTTGACAGGGTTGAGCTGCGGGCCGCAGGAGAAGTTCAATATGAAAAGCAGCCGACCGGATGGAAAAAGACGGTACGGGGCGTGGAGACACGTATATTACAGCAGGTAAGACAGGTATTAGGCGACGGAAATGTAATTCCCCAGGATTCTGCGGCGGATACGTATGTGTACAGGTTTGAGTCCAGATTGCCCGTACTTGATCCAGCCAGACAACGGGTGTTTTCGGGACGACTGGAAATACACCGCCGCAGCGGTTTGCCTAGCAGAATGCTCTGTCAGGACAGCGCAGGTACTGTACAGTGGTCTTTGCTGCTAGATCGATACAACCAGGCCGGAAAGGTGGTTTTGCCCTTTGTAGGAGTGCAGGAATTATCTATTGGCACGCAGACCAGACTTTCCCGTGCCCGACTAGGACAGGCCGTAAGAATACTACGCATGCGTCTGGAAAAACTGGGCTGGGAGTATAGCTTGAAGCGTAAGCGGGGCCAGCTGGTGCTAACCCTTGACCGGAGGCTGTCCGCGGATGCACTGGCCCTGCTGCTTGCTGCAGGTCAAATGGAATTACGGGCGGCGGCAAGTACGGCAGATGGAGGACTACAGGTCGGAGATGATGTGTCGTTTAAAGTGAGTACGGGAAGCCTTCTTGCCCGGAATGGCGATTGGTCGGTAGGGGAAGAGAGGGCACCTTTACCAGAACCTAAGATTGTTTTCGTTCCTTCAGAAGCCGGACGCCAAAAACTTTCGGCACTGGGTGATAGTCTAGTAGCGTTCATGTTGGATGGTAGGGTCCTGGATTATGCTCGAATTTCGACAGAGGGGAGACTCGTCTTCAATTTCTCCGGTAGACCAGAATTAGCTTCGATCCTCGCGGTTGTTGTTTCTCTTCCTCCCAGTCCTGCGAGTTTCAGAATATTCAACTGACGTTCCTGAAGTTCAGTCGTAACCTCCCTCCGTTTTGTCTTTCTGGCAAGAGATTGTTGGTAACCTAATTCCCACAGCGAGAGTTGAGACGACGGAAGTATTCTTGGTTTGCATTGTCTGTTCTGTGTTCTAGAATGGCGTAGTGCGACAGGTAGCTTTTGTCTCGTATATGCTGCGGTACGCTCGGGCGTTTCTGCTGGTTGGAATCTTGTTACAGGCTAGCGTAGCACAGCCGCCGGACACGGGTACTGTGCGGGTGGGGCTGGCGCTTTCAGGGGGCGCGGCTCTCGGATTGGCACATATCGGCGTTTTGAAAGTACTGGAAGAAGCCGGGATTTCTGTCTGTTGTATTTCTGGTAACAGCATGGGCTCGATGGTGGGCGGTGTGTACGCAGCGGGGTATTCAGCTGCGGCAATAGAGAGCATTGCCGTGAATGCGGACTGGGGCACACTGTTTTCTTCTGGCGTACCTTTCGGCGCCAGGTATCTGCCGGAAAGACAGCAGGTACAGCGTTATGTGATACAACTCCGGCACAGGAATCTCTTACCCTCGCTTCCGTCCGGACTGGTTCCCCTGCAAAATGTGGAGTTTCTGCTTATGGACCTTCTGTCCGAGATTGAGTACAACACCGGCTTCGATTTTGACAGCTTGCCTATTCCCTATCGGGCGGTTGCGGTCGATTTGACTTCCGGCAAGTTGCAGGTTCTGTCCCGTGGCCGGCTTTCTCAGGCAATTCGAGCCAGCATTGCAATTCCGGGGGTTTTTGCGCCAGAGCGACTTGAGGGAATGGAGTTGGTAGACGGAGGGGTGCAGCGGTATCTACCAGTAAGTGCTCTAGAGGAATTTCAGCCGGACCTCATTATTGCAGTACTGACTATGAAGCATAATCAGGAGACAGGCATTTCCCTGATAGACATAGCTTCGCGAAGCAGTGATATCGTGGGCATGGAAGACTTGGCTCGGCAGAAGGCGATGGCGGACGTGCTGATTGAACCGAATGTAGACCCTTTTACTCATTCTGACTTTGCCCGGGCTAGAGAGTTGATTGCGGCAGGAGAGGCAGCCGCGCGTGCGGCTCTGCCAGAGATTCTTTCCAAGCTTGCCGGTCGCCGTACCTTTAGTCCAGTACGGGCTGTGCAGATGCGCCCCCTGCCTCGCATTGGGGCAGTGCGGTTTTCAGGTTTGAAGGTGACACGTGAAGGAATGTTGCGTCCTCTGCTTGTTACCCGGCCGGGCAGATATCTTGTGTTTTCCCGGTTGCGCGAGGATTTGCGGCGATTATTCCATACTGGGCTGTTCGAAGATGTGAATTACGCTCTAACAATGTTGGGACCTGATTCTGTGGAAGTCACAATAGAGTTGGAAGAGCGGCCTTACGGTTTTTATTCATTGGGACTGCGTTACGACAACGTTGACAATGTCGGGCTCGGCATAGAGGTCGGGCAGGGAAATCTGTTTGGTTCTGGCGCAAGCGTGAGAGCGGTGCTGGGGCTAGGCAATCCGAACGAGTTGCGTTTAGGTTTGACAGGCACCCGCATATTCAATTTTCCGTTCGGTTACCGGTTGGATGGTTTCTGGAACGCAATTGACCGGATGTATCGATCGGAACAGTGGGAAGCAGGCTATAATGTGAGCCGGCGAGGCGGCTTGGCCGAAGCCGGGTATATAGTGGGGAAAAACGCGTTTTTCAATCTGGGGATGACAGCACACCAGGTTTCCTACCGCTTTCCGCCCTTACCCTTTTTTGATTCACTGGGAAGGGCAAAGGAGTGGCTGATGGGGCCGACGTTCCGGTTTGAGTTCAACAGTTTTGACAACCTGTATTTACCCACGAAGGGGATGACATACTCTTTGACTGCTTTCTACTCTACACCAAAGATGAAAGCAGATAGGCATTTTCTTAAGGCAGAGGCTTTGACCAGCAGGGTGTCTTCCCTAGGGACACGCTTGACCTTGAACTGGGGGGCGGAGTTTGGTTTAGTACTGGGGCAGCCATCTTGGGCTGAGCAGTTTCGTTCGGGCGGGGCCAATCTTCCCGGTTTTGCCAAGGAGCGGTTTACCAGCCCGTACAAGGCTATACTCAAGCTGGGCGTGGAATACCGCCTGACCAGACTTTTCAATCAGGAGAGTTATCCTTTTTATGTGGGGCTCTTCGGCAATGTGAGCAGTTTTGATCCGCTGGACCAAGTGCTGGCCGGCCCGGACCGCATATCGTATTTACACTGGGGTAGTGGTGTAAGCTTAAAGACTAATACGCCAATAGGTCCGTTTATCTTTACAGTTGGGGCAGCCGATCCGATTCGAAAAAAGTGGGAGTTTAACGCGTTTCTATCTGTAGGACGCGATTTTCGCTATACCTATTATTAAGTGTTGGTTTCAGCAGGGGGGTAGGTTTGTTTGCTTTTGCCCGGGCAGGAGCGCACACATAGACCGCAGATGTACTGTGATACGTATCGCTTTCGTTGAAATTCTTTCAGTAGTGTAAAACAAGCCTGATGGTTGAAGTCTTCCGGTCTATCTGAGATTGCTTTTGCCGGGCAAACAGCAACACAGGCGCGGCAGGAACCGCAAGAGAAGGGCTGGATTTTGGAAGCTGGAGCTTGGCAAACGGGCAGGTCGGTGAGAACGGTGACGAGGCGGATTTGGGAGCCAAATTCAGGGGTGACAAGGAGATTGTTTCTTCCCAGCCAGCCAAGGCCGGCAGCAATGGCGATGCGCTTGTGCGAAAGATGGGCACGTTGATTTTGCCAGTCCACAATCTGGGATGCAGGTATTGGCAGAGCGCGATGATTGAGCGACTGAATATATTCGGTTAAAGCAAGGGCCAGGCGGTCGAGGGCAAAGTTCAGTTGACGATAGTGATGCTCGTACAAGAGGTTTGGGTGGTCTGTAAGAGTGGACAAGACGGAGGGAGAGAGACGCAGCGCGAGACTAATGGCAAAGGGCAGGGTCTTGAGGACCGATTCTGGTAGCAGGAAGTCATCGGTACTTACGGAAGAAAGCGCGGTTGCTCCCCAGACGGCAACATGGTATTCGTGGCAGAATTGGGATATTGTTGCCGCTACGCGGTCGTTTACTATTTGCCCGGGCATAATCCCTTGTCTGCGTTGCTGGCTCCGGGGAGTTTCGGCGTTCATTTCTTCCCCCGCAAAAACATCATCAGGGCAAAAGTAGCGGCGGGAGTGACTCCGGGTACCTGTTCGGCCTGGGCAATCGTCGCCGGTCTGACCCGGGTAAGTTTTTCTCTGATTTCTGTGGATAGACCAGGCACAAGTTGATAGTTCAGGTCCGCCGGTATCCTGACCTGTTCCAGCTCCCGGAATTTTTCGGCCTGGCGCTGCGAACGTTCAATGTAACCTTTGTATTTTACTTCCACCTCTACCAAATCAATCACCTCTGAAGGCAGGGAAGGGGCAGAAGTGTCTGATTGGGCAAGGTCCTTCCATCTGACTTCAGGGCGGAGGAGTAGCTCATGGGCTGGTACGCTTTGCTGCAGGGGCGTGGTTCCCAGTTGTTTAAGTTTGCGGTTGACTGCGGGCGTGGGTTTTATCCGGGTGCGTTGAAGCCAGTCTATTGCTTTGCGGTAGCAATCGTGTTTTTTTCTTATCTGTTCAAATTGGGAAGAGGATATGAGGCCAAGCTGATAAGCCTTTGGTCCTAATCTGAGATCAGCGTTGTCCTCGCGCAGAAGCAGGCGGTATTCCACGCGGGAAGTAAACATACGATAGGGCTCATCTGTTCCTTTGGTTACCAAGTCGTCTATCATTACGCCAATATAGGCTTCCGTGCGGGAAAGGGTGAATTCGCCTTTGTCTTTTGCGCGCAGCGCAGCGTTTATCCCCGCTATGATTCCTTGGGCTGCGGCCTCTTCATAGCCGGTGGTACCGTTTATCTGTCCGGCCAAAAATAGGTTACGAACCAACCTAGTTTCCAGAGTGTGCTTTAGTTGTGTGGGTTGAACATAGTCGTGCTCTATGGCATATCCTGGCCTCATCATTTCGCATTTCTCCAAGCCGGGTATGGAACGAAGCATTTTAAGCTGGTAGGAAACGGGCAAGCTGGTGGAGATACCATTGGGATAACATTCTTTGGTGTTTGTGCCTTCGGGTTCGATGAATACCAAATGATGGTTGCGATCCGGGAATTTCACTACCTTGTCCTCTATGGAAGGGCAATAGCGCACCCCCCGTCCTTTGATAATGCCGCAGTACAGAGGCGATTGTTTCAGGCCAGAACGTACAATGCGGTGGGTCTTCGGTGTGGTGTGGGTAACATAGCAGACCAACCGGTTATGAAGAGTATCCTGTGTCCAGTATGACATAGGTCTAACGGGTTCATCTCCAGGCTGTACGGCCAGCTTGGATGTGTCTACCGTACGAATGTCAATTCTGGCAGGGGTACCGGTTTTGAAACGGCCCAGGTCGAATCCGAGTTCGGCAAGATTGCGGGCCAAGGAACAGGACGGCTCTTCTCCTAAGCGGCCGGCTGGAAAATGGACGAGGCCGATGTGGACAAGCCCGTTTAGGAAAGTGCCAGGAGAAAGGACAATGGCTTTAGCCCTAAACTTTTCTCCCAGTTCAGTTTCTATGCCGACAGCGGTGTGGCCACGCAGCAGTACCCGGGCGGCCATACCCTGGTATATGCGTAGGCCCGGAATGGCTTCCAAGTATTGCTTGATCAACGTACGGTACATTTGGCGATCAACCTGCACCCGGGAAGAACGAACAGCTCTGCCTTTGGAGGTATTGAGCTGTCGAAAATGTATGCCGGCTTGGTCGGTGATATTCGCCATAATGCCGCCCAGAGCGTCTATCTCCTTGACAAGCTGGCCTTTACCCAATCCGCCTATGGCCGGGTTGCAGGACAAAAGGCCGGCTGTGTCCAAGTTGGCGGTGAGTAGGAGGGTAGTACACCCTAGGCGGCATGCAGCTAGGGCTGCTTCAATGCCGGCGTTGCCGGCGCCAACCACTATGACATCGTAAAAGACGCTTGGCACAATTAAAACATTGTAAATTGAGTTAAAACCGAGTCAAAGACAAGTCGGGGGAAAAAATTAACAATGGCCGCAGGTATATAAAAAACGAAAGTGCCCCCTGTATGAAACTACTTGACAGACAAAGAGTTGACCCTAGAATTGCAGCAGTTGTGGAAGGTTAGGGTGGAGAGGAAACAGGGATAAAAAGGAGATAGGGCGCAAAAGCGCCAAGGAAGCAAGAAGGACCGTAAAAAGCTAGCAAAAGGAGGAAACGTGAAGAAGGCACTGGCTACGCTTGCGGTGGTAGCGTTGCTGCTTGTGGTTGCTGGTTGTCCGGGTGCCCAGAAGGTAAAGGACTTGGAAGCCCAGGTAGCAGCCCAGCAGCAGAAAATCACCGAACTAGAAGGTCAGGTAGCGACTTTGACAGCGACAAATGATTCGCTGACCAAAGTCATTGCTGACATGGTTGCGCAGCAGCAGAAGGCTGGAGCAAAGCAGACCACAAAGTCCGGTGGCACTCAGCCCGGTACTTTGAAGCCGCCAACCCAGAAGTAAAGCAAGAGGAGTAACTGCTATGAAAAGAATGACTTGGCTGGTTGTACTTGCAGGACTGGTACTCCTGGTGGGTGCAGGCTGCGAGCAGATGACAGAGCTCCAGAAGCCGGTGGTTACCTTGGTTTTGCTGAATAATGGCGGCGGCTTGCGGTTGACTTGGGCTGCGGTTCCGGATGCGGATGGCTACCGTGTTAAGGCCGGCGACTCTACCTACACAACTACCGCGCTTACCTATGATGTGACTAGACCGGTGAAGAGAATAGAAGTTACTGCCTATAGTGGTTCTCTGGAAAGCGATCCGTTTGTGATTGACTGCGGACTGGTTGAGACGTCTTCGCTGGTACTCTACGGCAAGAAGGATCCGGATCCAAATCATCCGTCTGGCCTTGCCTTTACCTCTACTGGTACGGCTACGGCTATGTCACTGGCGGATGCGAACAAACCTTCGCTGGACTTTGTGTGCGACGACGAGTCTCCAGGAGTCCTGCCGATTGGTTTGGCTAATGCCGGCGACTACGGCTGGCCGCAGAATACCAAGGGTAACGCCCTGAAGAATTCTGGTGCCAGCAGCTATGATGCAGTCACCATTGCCGACCCGCCAGGTGGTTATCTTACCTCGCTGACGATTTCCAGTGGCGCGGTGTACTATCTGTGGCTGGATGCCCTGAACAATGGCTGGGATGCCAATGACCACTATGCCAAGGCCCAGGTGGTCAGCATAGAGAACATCGGCAACTACAAGAAAGTTACGCTGAAGATCGGTTGGCAGAAAATCGGCGGTCTGCGCTGGCTGGTGAACTAAAACAGACTGAACAGTGTATTGCCGGGGAGCATCTGCTCCCCGGTTTTTTCTCCATATAGAGACTTCCTTGACTAGAGATTCCTCTCGGCTAGTCTTTTCGCATCTGCAGGAGGAATGTGTTGAGAAAGAGCTTGAAGCTGGTGAGTGTTGCCGGCCTGACCGGATTCTGCCTGCTTATGTTGCTCTCTGCTTGCGGAGAATTGGGAGGGCCGCCGTTGGATGTGAGGCTGGGAACAGATGTTACGGGGTTGAAGGTGCTGATTACTTGGAATATGCCGCGGGAGAATGTGCCGGACAAGTATCGGTTATACTTTTCACCTTTGCCTTGTACGAGTCTGCGGCAGATTGCGGAAACCACTGCGACCTCGTACCTGCACGACCCGAAGGAAACTACGGGAGTATATGTGGTGGCCGCAGTTTTTGGTACGAAGGAGTATTACTCAGAGTCGCTGCGCACTATTCCGGTATATAACGATACCGTGACGCTGGCTGAACTGGATGCTTCGGGCAATGATGCTTACGGCTGGAATTTGCGCACCGGTTTTGGTCGAACCTGTTCTATGCATGAGCTGGGTAACACCCGGCTGGCTGATTTCTTCGTTACCGATTTTCGCGTCGGTTCCAGTCGGTTGCCTTACGCACTGGCCAGTCCCCACATGGGGCCTGCAGACCCTTCCGGACTCGTTCCTACCAGCGATGCATGGCGAAGGAGCAAGTTCACCGATCCGCTTGCATCCGAACAGTCTCCTTTGCCTGTGTGGTCTGATACCACTTATTTCGATTGGACATATATTGCTCCTCTGCCGGCCACTATTGGCTGTCGCACCCAGGATGGCCATTTTGCTCTTGTCAAAGTTATCAGCGTAGATGCTGGCGCAGGAGACGTGAGGCTGGTGTCCTGGTTTCAATTGGTGCCTGGACTGAGGCTGATGATGCATCCGACTGAATGAGAATGAGCGCAAGACGATGGTTATTTCTGTTGTGTTTGGTCTGTCTGGCAAGCTCTGGGCGATGTGATACAGTGTCGGGCGGACCTCCGCACAACCTGCGAATTACAGCAGAGACAGATTCTACAGTGCGTATTGTCTGGAGTGCGCCGGTGGAAGGGATCCCCGATGACTATCTGCTTTACTTCAAGGATGTGCGGGAATCTGGTTTTCAGCTGCTGGGCAGTTTTGCTGATACTGTTTGCGTGGTTGACCCGGATGGAGCAACAGGAGTTTACAAAGTGTTAGCCCGTTACGGGCGGGAGACATTTGATTCCGGGGAAAGGCTTTCGACCGAGCCGGTCTACAGTGAGACTGTTTCTCTAGGAGAATTGAACACAGCGGTTAATGCAGGGTATGGTTGGTGGCGCGGACCGGGGACAGGTGCCTCCTTTGACATGAGAGAGCGGCTGAGCGAGTACGATGTTGATTTATATGTAACTGATTTTCGTCCCGGTTCTGCCGGGCCTGACTACTATCTTGCCAGTCCTCATCTGGGACCGGCTGATCCGGGCGGAGGTGTGCCCTTAGCCGGCTGGCGGGTTTCCGGATTTACTCCTCCGCTGGTGTATGAGGACAGGCCTCTGCCTTCTTCTGGTTCCGGCGTTTATGCAGACAGGCAGGCGCTGGGCAGGGTTCCGGCTGTTTACGGGTGTTATACCGAGGACGGATATTATGCTCTGGTAAAGGTTGTGTATTGGAACACGGTCTCAGGTCAGGTGAAGGTGAAAACCTGGTTTCAACCGGTAAGAGGACTGAGGCTTGTAAAGCATTAGCAGGCTTATGGCTGAGAAAAAAATATCAGGTTCGCAACCCGGGCAAGACCCGGCGAGCTATGCCCCGCCAGCCGAAACAGAGGAAAAGTTTCTTGAGCTGGAGCGGAGAATTGAAGCGGTGGTAGAGCTGGTGGATAAACTGAGGCAGGAAAACCGGATTCTGTCTGAGCGTCTGGCGCGAGTTGAGGAAATCAGGCGGCGAGCTTTAGAGAAACTGGAGGCGTTGCTTGACAAGGTGGAGATGCTGACCTAGAGTTACAAGATGGGAGCCTGATGGAGACTTTTGTTGTTAAAATATTTGGAAGTGAATATAGTGTTAGATCCGATCGTGATGGCGACCATGTTAGGCAAATTGCCCAAATTGTGGATAAGAAAATGAAAGAAATGGGACGACAGTATACCGGAGGTTCGCCTTTGCGGACCGCTGTACTGACTTGTCTGAATTTGGTGGATGAATACGAGACAGGCAACCGGGCTAATGCCGAATGGGTAGGTCGTCGGATCGATTCGCTCATTGAAAAACTGGATAAGGTTCTTTAGGCTCCCTGCCGTGTCCGTGATGGACGGCTAGAGTCTTGTTCCAACACCCAAGATTCGGGTGCCGCTATGGAACGGTGGATTGCAGCTCCCTAGCGGAGCAAGCGAGAAGCCGTTTTGAGGTGCCCGCTTAACTTTAGGGTTCAAGACTTATCGCCACACGACAACGGCGGGGTTTTGTTTTGGAGGAAATATGAGTACTTTGGGATGGATTCTGACAATCGGCGTGCCGATTGTTCTGGGAACTTGTGCTTTTCTGGTGGGCTACAGGGCAAGCATTTTGAGTCTGAGAAGTAAGCGGGAGCAGGCGGAGAAAGAGGCAGAGGCCTTGCTGGCCCGGGTCCGGCAGGAAGCGGAAGAACTGCGTCGTAAAACAACCCAGGAGTGCAGGGAGGAACGAGACCGCGAGCGGATGCGGTTTGAATCAGAAACCGCAGCTACGCGGCGGGAGCTGGAGAGACTTGAAGAGAAGCTGGCCACTAGGGAAGCCCAGCTTTCCCGCCGGGATAACGTGCTTACGCAGAAGGAAGCAGACTTGATCCGCAAGGATCGGGACTTGGCTGCGCGGGACAAGATTCTGAAGGCCAAAATGGAGCGGCTGGATCAGCTGATAGCAGAGGAAACTTCGCGTCTGGAACGGGTGGCGGCCCTGACGGTTGAGGAGGCACGCCGGGAATTGTTCCGCAATCTGGAGAACCAGGCGCGTCTGGACGCAGCGCAGCTGGTCAAGGAGATAAAGGAGGAAGCGAAAGCCCGGGCTGAGGCTGAGGCTCGAGAAATAATCGTAACCGCTATTCAGCGCTGTGCAGTTTCACACGCGGCCGAGACTACAGTGTCAGTTGTGAATCTGCCGTCAGACGAGTTGAAGGGCAGAATCATAGGTCGGGAAGGGCGAAATATCAGGACTTTCGAGACTCTGACGGGCGTAGAGGTGATGATTGACGATACACCGGGTGCCATCATCATTTCCGGGTTTGATCCGGTTAGGCGAGAGGTGGCCAGAATAGCGATGGAAAAACTGGTTCAGGACGGACGCATTCATCCTGCCCGTATTGAAGAATTGGTGAATCAGACCGCGGCCGAGCTGGAGGCTACAATCAAGGCTACGGGTGAATCGTTGGTGCTGGAGATGGGTATTGTGGGGTTGCACGATGACTTGGTTAAACTGCTGGGACGGCTGCGCTATCGCACCAGCTACGGACAGAATATGCTGATGCATTCCCGGGAAGTGGCCTATCTGGCTTCGCTGATGGCGCAGGAGCTGGATTTGGATGCGGCTATTGCCAAGAGGGCCGGTTTGCTGCATGATATCGGCAAGGCGGTGGACCATACGGTGGAAGGTCCGCACGCCCGCATTGGCGCTGATTTGGCGCAGAAGTATGGCGAAGACCGTCTGGTAGTGAACGCCATCGCCGCCCACCACGAGGAGGTGGCGCCGGAATCGCCCTATGCTTTCCTGGTTTCAGCCGCAGACAGCATATCGGGTTCTCGACCCGGAGCCAGAAGGGAAAGTTTCGAGGCTTACATTAAGCGGGTGGAAAATCTGGAGATGATAGCTTCTTCTTTCCCCGGGGTGGAGAAGGCGTATGCAATCCAGGCAGGAAGAGAAATACGGATAATGGTGGAGCCAGACAAAGTCTCAGACAAGGATGCTTCGGAGCTGGCTTCCAAGGTGGCTAGTCAGATACAGAACGAGCTGAAATATCCGGGCCAGATAAAGGTTACGGTGGTGCGTGAGACCCGGGCTGTAGACTATGCCCGTTAGGCGGGTGCTCTTTTTAGGTGATATCTGCTCTGAGGCTGGCAGGGAGGCGGTCAAACGCGTACTGCCCGAACTGAAGTCTGCGCAAGGGGTGGATTTTGTCGTGGCCAATGCCGAGAACGCTGCCGGCGGCTACGGCATCACTCCGCGTGTGGCGGAAGAGTTGCTGGCGTCAGGCATTGACTGTCTGACTATGGGGGACCATGCGTTTGAGCGCCGGGAATCTTGGGAATACTATCAGACGCAACCCAGGTTGCTGCGTCCCCTGAACTTTCCTCTGGCAGCGCCCGGCAGGGGAGAAGCGTGTTTTGAGGTGGCGGATACCAAACTGGCGGTAGTGAACCTGCAGGGCAGGGTTTTCATGAAGCCATTGGACTGCCCCTTTCAAAGAGTGGAGGCAGTTCTGGACCGGTTACGGGCAGAGACGAAGATCGTAATCGTGGATTTTCATGCTGAAGCCACGGCCGAGAAGCAAGTGATGGGGCGTTTTCTGGATGGCAGGGTTTCGGCTGTACTTGGGACTCATACGCATGTACAGACTGCCGACGAGCAGATACTTCCGCAGGGAACTGCTTACATCAGCGATGTGGGTATGTGCGGCGCTTTCGACTCCATACTGGGGATGAAAGTAGAGGGAGCGATGGTACGTTTGCTGCACCAGTTGCCGGCGCGTTTAGAACCGGCCCGGGGTTTGCCGCGGGTGAACGGCGTAGTGGTAGAAGTCTATCAAGAAACGGGAAGAGCCTGTTCCATTTGGCGGGTGAATCTGCCGGCGTAGAGCAGGTTACGTCAAGACTGCGTTCGCAGATAAACTACAGCGGCCGATAGCCGAGGGTGAAGAGCTTTTTTGTTCCCCGACGTTTGATGGCGTTACGAGTGTCGAGAATCAGTCGGCTGTGCTGGAAGATGAAGTCGTAGTCAAAGCAGGAGTGATCGGTAAGAATCATAACCAGGTCCGCGCTCCGGAGTCGGGCAGCAGTGAGAGGCACAGAACTGATCCGGCGGGAATTCAGCATAAATTCGGGTACGTGCGGGTCGTGATAGTCTATCTTCTTCACCTTGTTTTCCAAAATCTCCATCACTTTGATGGCTGGGGAATGACGGGTGTCCTCAACATCGCGCTTGAAGGCGGCGCCCAAAATAAGAAGGCGGGCTCGGGATGCTGGTATGCCGTTTGTGCCCAGCACTTCCATAGTCTTTGCCGCCACAGCAAAGGGCATATTCTCGTTGGTTTCTGCCGCAAGTTCTATGAAATTGGAATGGAAGTCATATTCCCGGGCTTTCCAGGCGAGATAGTAAGGGTCAATCAGTATGCAGTGTCCGCCGATGCCCGGACCCGGATAAAAAGGCATAAAGCCGAAAGGCTTGGTGGAAGCGGCCTGGATTACTTCCCAGATGTCTATGCCGCCCATGCGTTCGCACATAAGAGCCAGTTCGTTGACCAGAGCGATGTTTACCGAACGGAAAATATTCTCCAGGAGTTTGGACATTTCGGCGACCTCAGGTGAGGAGACTGGGAATACTGTGTCCACAAACTGAGCGTAGAAGAGGCGAGTGAGTTCGGTGCAGGTTCGGGTCAGACCTCCAACTACCACGGGAGTGTTACGGGTGGTGAATTTCTTGTTTCCCGGATCGATGCGCTCGGGAGCAAATGATAGATAGAAATCTTTACCTGCGACAAGACCGGTGGATTCCAGTATGGGCTTCAGAACTTTGGTGGTGGTTTCAGGATAGGTGGTGCTGCGCAGGATTATGAGCTGACCTTTATGTAAAGTCGGCGCAATACGACGACCGGCATCCGCGATAAAGCTGACATCCGGGTCTTTGGTAGCGGTGAAGGGAGTAGGTACGCATATGTTCACAATATCGCACTCGTGGCATACCCGATAGTCGCTTGTAGCCCGGAATTTCTTCCTTACTTCCCTGATGTCGGAGGAAGGCACGTCTTCTATGAAACTCCGACCTGCTCGTATGGCGGCAATTTTTGCAGGATCCACGTCCACGCCTATGCATTCGTACCCGGCGCGGGCAATTTCCACGGACAGCGGCAGTCCGACATAACCGATGCCTATGACTGCCACTCGGGCTTTCTTATTGAGAATTTTGTCTTTTAAGTCCATATCTATTCCTTTCTCCAAAGCCGTTTGGCGGTTTATCTGGTCATTTGCGGTTTCGTCTTTTACCAGACAGAGCGGTCCAGACTGCGATACTGTACCGCCTCTGTGAGTTGTCGGGTGGCTATTGTAGCAGAATTATCTAGGTCGGCAATGGTGCGGGCCACCTTGAGCACGCGATGATAGGCGCGGGCGGAGAGTCCCAGCCGTTCAATAGCGGTGCGCAGGAAGTTCTCGCTCTCCGGGCTGATCTGGCAGAACTGGCGTATGTGGCGAGGAGACATCTGCGAGTTGGCATAAACCGGACGCCGGCTGCGGATGGCGGAGAAACGTTGGCGCTGTCTTTCTCTGGCCTGCTTTACCCGCAGGGAGATTTCAGCCGAGCTTTCGCCCGAGGTTCCAGTTGTCATTTCCCGGTATTTGAGGGCCGGCACTTCCACGTGCAGGTCAATTCTGTCCAGAAGAGGGCCGGAGATGCGAGAGCGATAATTGCGTACCTTCAGAGGAGTGCAGGTACAGACGTGTCCCGGGGCTCCGTAATAACCGCAGGGGCAGGGGTTCATGGCGCATACGAGCATAAAGCGGGCGGGGAAGGTAAGCGTAGATTTGGCGCGGCCGATAGTTACGGTGCCGTCTTCCAGCGGCTGACGCAGGGATTCAAGCACGTCGCGGCGGAATTCAGGCAGTTCGTCAAGGAACAATACACCGTTGTGCGCCAGGGAAACCTCCCCGGGTCGGGGAAAGGTGCCGCCGCCGATGGTCCCTGCTTCGGAGACGTTATGATGCGGAGAGCGAAAAGGCCGGACAGCCACCAAGGGCTGATCAGGAGGCAGAGTGCCAGCTACAGAATGAATTTTGGTTACTTCCAGCGCCTCTTCCAAGTCAAGAGGTGGGAGAATAGTGGCAAGTCTGCGAGCGAGCATGGTCTTACCGCTTCCGGGTGGTCCAACCAGAAGCAGGTTATGCGCACCGGCAGCAGCTATTTCCAGCGCCCGTTTGGCATGTTCCTGACCCTGCACCTCGTTCATATCTACCTGATAATTGGCGGCCTGGGCGAACAGACTTTCCCGATCAACCTGGGTGACAGGAATTTGTACTTCTCCCTTCAGGAATGAGACAGTTTCACTCAGAGACGTAAGCCCATAGACTGGCAGACCTTGGACAATTGCTGCCTCGGCCGCATTGGTTGCGGGCAGAATCAAACCTTTGAGGCCTGCCTGTCTGGCGGCCAGGGCCATAGCTATTGCGCCCTTCACCGGCCGGAGAGAGCCGTCCAGAGAAAGTTCCCCTAAGAAGAGATAGTCCCGGTACATCGCGGGCGGGAGTCCTTGAAATGCGGCCAGTATGCCTATGGCTACAGGCAGATCAAAGGCGGCCCCTTCTTTGCGGATGTCAGCCGGTGCCAGATTGACAGTCAGACGACGATTGGGAAAGCTGAAGCCAGAATTTTTTACTGCCGCTTGGACCCGGTGTTGGGATTCTTTGACCGCAGCATCGGGCAGTCCCACGATTGTGAAGTTGGGCAGGCCTAAAGCCACGTCTGTTTCCACAGAGACTATGAAGGCATCTACACCATACACCGCAGCTGAAAGCACTTTGGCCAGCATCAGTGGTTAGTTAGGGAGTAGAGAGTAGGGGGTAAAGAGTAGAGAGTAAGTAGAGCATGGGTCACGTCTGGAATGCTCCCGGAATGTGCTCAATAAAGGGCTGTCCTGCTTCCAGTTGCACAGATACTACGTCAAAGCGTACAGCTGTTGATTCAAGTTGGTGAGAGACTAGATAAGCCTGTGCCAGACGGGCGAGTCGTTTTTGTTTGCGCATTCCTACTGCTTCGCTGCCGCTGCCGTAACGATTTGAGCTGCGGGTTTTTACTTCTACAAAAACGATAGTGTTTCCCTCGCAACACACGAGGTCAATTTCACCCAGACGGGTGCGGACGTTTCGTTCCAGTATCTTCATACCCTGCGTTTGCAGGAAGTGGGCGGCCAGTTGTTCCCCGGCAGTGCCGAGGTTTTTAGAATTCATGGGCGCAGGGCCCCTTGCTGCACGGGAGAAAAGGTTAGACGGTGAAGAGAGGAGGGGCCGAGCGTTTTCAGCCGTTGGAGGTGTTCGCGCGTAGGATAACCTTTGTGTTTTGCCAGATTATAGCCGGGCACAATGCGGTCCAGCCGTTCCATCAGCTGGTCGCGGTAAACTTTGGCCAGGATGGAGGCGCAGGCTATGCAGTAGCTGCGCTGGTCGCCCCGCACGATGCCCCGACAGGGAAGTCCAAGGTCGGGCAAGGTCCAACCGTCAGCCAATACCAGGTCGGGCCGCACTTTCAGACGTAGAACAGCCCGACGCATCGCAAGGAAGCTGGCCTGGCGAATGTTTTCCCGGTCAATTAGCTTCTGATTGGCCAGGCCAATGGCCCAAGCTAGGGCCGTCTCTTTTATCTTCAAACTCAGGAGTTTCCGCCGAGCCGGAGAGAGCTTTTTTGAATCATCTACTCCCGGCACGCATTGGCGCGGAGGCATTATGACCGCAGCGGCAACTACCGGTCCGGCCAGAGCTCCCCGGCCGGCTTCATCTACGCCGCAAAGTAGCTTGGCTTCTTTGTGCCGGCGTCGGTCCAGGTTCTGCCTCACAGAAAGACAGGCGGGCAAGGTCTGTACCCGCCGTTTTGGCTAAGCCGTAGTGGTTTTGGCGTCTTCTGTGCTGGTGTTAGCCGCAGCTTTGTACTCTTTGAGCCGGGCGCTGCGGCCCTTTCTGCCTCGCAGATAATAGAGTTTGGCCCGACGTACGCGGCTGTGGTGTTTTACTTCTATCTTCACCAGAAAGGGAGAGGAGAAGGGGAAGATACGCTCCACTCCTATTCCCCGGCTTACCTTTCTAATCGTGAAAGTCTTGTGGGCTCCTCGTCCTCTTACGCTTATGACAGTTCCTTCGAAAACCTGAATACGTTCTTTATCGCCTTCTACGATGCGCAGATGCACGGCCGCCACGTCTCCGGGTTTCAATTCCGGATGGGTAGTGGCGGGCTGGGACGGTAATGTCTTAGCCTCAGCATCCTTCTTCTTAGCCATAGCTTAGCTCCTTTTCTAATTCCCGGGACAAGTAGTCCCGCTCTTCGCTGGTCAGAACTTCGTTACGCAGCAGCTCGGGGCGCCGGCGGGCCGTAATCAGCAGGGCCTGCTGTCTCCGCCAACGCTTCACGGCTGCATGGTCACCGGACAAGAGCACAGCCGGTACCCGCATACCCCGAAACTCTTCCGGCCTGGTATAGTAAGGTGCGTCCAGTATGCCGGCAGAGAAGGAGTCTGTGTTCACTGATTCCTGGTCGTTGACTACACCCGGCAGCAGGCGGGCTACCGCTTCCACGATAGCACAGGCGGCCACTTCTCCGCCCGCCAGTATATAGTCTCCGATTGACACTTCTTCATCCGCCAAGCCGATGCGTACGCGTTCGTCCACTCCTTTGTAGCGGCCGCACATAAGGATAAGGTGCGGAAGCCGGCTGAACTCCATTGCCAGATGCTGGTCAAACAGCCGGCCCTGGGGCGATAGCAGAACGGTACGGGCTTCTGGGGTACGTACGCTCTCAACGGCGCGGAAGATGGGTTCTGGTTTCATAACCATACCCGAGCCGCCGCCGAAAGGGTAGTCGTCCACTGTGCGATAGGAATCGGTGGTGAAGTCGCGCGGGTTGGTTATGGTTATGGCAAGTATACCCTTCTGCTGCGCTATACGCGTAGGACCGCAGTCGAAGGGACCACAGAAGAATTCAGGAAAAACGGATATGATATGAATCCGCACAGGACCTGCCCCGGGTTTTTTTAGGATACGGGACTCGGGTCCCGGCACCCGAGTCCCGTTTTCCTATTCCAGAATCTCCAGCTGCGCCCGCTTGCCGACCTTCATTGCGGCGGCAGTGATGATGGCCCGGATTGCTTTCGCTGTCCTTCCGTCCTTGCCGATGACTTTGCCGATGTCACCCTGACCAACACGCAGTTCATATATCAGCGTTTTTTCGCCGGCGATTTCTTTCACTTCCACCTGGTCGGGATGGTCTACAAGCGCCTGGGCGATATACTCGATAAGTTGTTTCATAGCGGTTCCTCCTTATAGTTGAGTTTCGTTCACTTGTGCAGATCGTTCTTGACTAGCGTCTGTTGCTGTTTCCAGACTCGCGGTTGCTGCCGAATTTTCCTCTTCAGCGGTTGCAACATCTTCTTCGGTCACAGGATGTTCTTTGCGGAAGCGGCGGATAAGACTGCGGGCAGTACTGGTAGGTTGAGCGCCGTGCGCCAACCAGTATTCCACACGCTCCAGTTTCATGGTCAGCAGCTTGCGACGGGGGTCGTAATACCCCAGAGACTCCAGATACTCGCCGTCTCGCGATCGCCGCGACTCTATGGCCACGATACGATACGAAGGCTGCTGACGCATCCCTATTCTTTTTAATCTAATCTTTACCAAACGAGTCTCCTTTTTATAGACTCAAACGATACTCAAGACTGGTTAAATGTCAATAGCGACGGAGTCGATGGTGGCAGGTGTAAGACTGAGAAAGTCCGGCTTAGGTTTGGGTAGATAAGAGGGCGTTACAATCCTATATCTATTCTGCCGGATTCAAGGGAGAGAAGGGGCTAGGAATCCGGAAAATTCTCAGACTTGGAGGCAGAGGCTAACGGGCAGGAACTCGGTCGGGCAGGTGGCGTCCTTTTCGGCGAACTGCACGGTAGCGTACCTGTCATACGCGCAGAAGAATCGCTGACTAGAACGTTGTCCGGAGAACGGAAAAGAAAGCTGCGGGAAGTGCGGGGTGAGCCGACATAACAAGAACCCAGTAGTTCGCCAAGGAAGCAATCTGGAGAGCCAGTGGCCAGGTGACTGGGGGAACGGCTGGGGGAGCTGAGGAGGGGGTGGCAGGGAAAACAGTGTAACTGGCTGTACGGCAAGGGGTTAGGTCAGAAATCATATGGGCCGCGGGTAATACTTATGGGTATTATTGCTCAATGTCGATTCTGCGATTTATTGTTGCGTTACGCTGCTAAATAAGATAGAACAGGAAGGGTGCGGGTTTCTGTTGGAGATTGTGGATTCTGGTCTTGGCAGTGTGGATTGGGTCTAAAGCGAAAGTGACCCCAGGGGCAGGCGGGGTATTGAAGCGGGTGTCAGTTTTTGTTTCAGTGGCACAACAAGTTTTGGCCTCTAACTGGCCGGCTGTTTATTCTGTATCCGGTTCGGCTGGCGGATAAGCGGGAATAAGGTCTTGGGCAGGTTCTTCTTCTTGTTCCTGAACAGGGGGCTGCGAACAGCTCAAACGGCTAAAGGTGTACCATATACCGGCCGCAAGCAGTAGGAGAAGAAACAGAGAGACAATCGTACCTGTCCATAGATTCCGACGACGCAAGCGCTGTACGTCGGAGAATTCGGATTTGCCCAGTTCCTCGTCAAATTTTCTGGGCGGCAGCTCTGGTTTCATTGGCGGTGTCGTGTTTCCTGTATTTTTGTGAATGCTATACGCGCGAGTTGGCAAGTCAATAAACGTCTTGACACCAAGGAAGGCGGGGATAATCTTGGCCCGGTGAGCGTGTCCCGTATCTCCAGCTTTGCCGAGCTTCTCGCCATGGCCCGCCAGCGCGGCCCCAGGCGTTGCGTAGTGGCCTGTGGGGACGACTGCGCTACTCTGGAAGCGTTGGCTGCTGCCCGGTTGCAAGGCATAGCCCAGGGTGTGGTGTATGGCCAGAGGGAAAGGGTGAGCACCATCTGTGCCAGCTTGAAGATAGACGAGTCGCAGATTGAGGTTCATGACGTATCCGAACCGGAGCAGGCGGTTATGGCAGCGGTGGCCGATGTGGCAAGAAACGGCGATTTTCTCATGAAGGGGCAGGTTGATACCACCACTTTCTTGCGCGGAGTGCTGGATGAAAAAGCGGGTTTGCGCGGGGAGCGTATTCTGTCGCATGTGGCGTTGTTGGAACTTTCCACATATCATAAGCTTCTGGCAGTGACGGATGGCGGTATTAATGCGGAGCTGGACCTGAAGAGGAAGATTGACATAGTGCGCAATGCCATAGAGCTGGCTCACCGGCTGGGTAACGAGCGGCCCAAAGTGGCTCTATTGTCCGCCGTGGAACGTATCAAGCTCAACTTGGCCGAAACTCTGGACTGGGCCATAATTACCAGGATGGGAGACCAGGGAGATTTTGGCCAGGCGGTAGTGGAAGGGCCGCTGGCCGCGGATGTGGCGTTGTCCCGGGAGGCGGCCCGCATAAAGCGGGTGGCAAGCGAGGTTTCCGGAGATGTAGATGTGCTCGTGGTGCCAACGATGACTTCGGGCAACATTCTGGCCAAGGGACTGCAGCATCTGGGCGGCGCCATAGCCGCAGGTATCGTGGTGGGTGCAAACAAACCGGTGGTGATGCTCTCTCGGGCAGACAATGCAGAAACGAAATTGTACTCTATTGCTCTGGGAAATGTATCTTCGTAACGTAGAGAAAATCAGAACGGAGGAAAGCAGATGGAAGCGGTAAGGACAGATAGAGCACCAGCCCCAATAGGGCCTTACAGTCAGGCAGTAAAATGCAAAGGCTTTGTTTTTACTTCTGGTCAGATTAGCCTTGACCCCGGCAGCGGCCAGCTGGTGCAAGCAACTATTGAAGCAGAGACGGAGCAGGTGTTTGCTAATCTGGCGGCAGTGCTGGAGGCTGCGGGGACGAGTCTGACCCAGGTAGTCAAGGCGACTGTATTTTTGACGGATATGGGAGATTTCACCGCCGTAAACCAGGTTTATGCCCGTTACTTTCGTGAGCCGTTTCCGGCCCGTTCCTGTGTGCAGGTTTCAGCTTTGCCCAAGGGTGCAAGGGTGGAGATTGAAGTCGTGGCGACTGCTTAGCCTGCTTTCTGCGCTGCTCGGATTCCTTTCTTTTGCCGCCGCGCGACCGAGCCACCTGTTGCAGGCGATAGAAACATGCTACCGTCAGCAATACGACAGCGCCTGGCAGTTGCTTGCGCCCTTGGCGGCAGACACTACTGATCCGGAACCGGTTTTCTGGCAGGCGAACCTGATGCAGATGCTGAGTTACGAAACAGGAGAGAAGTGGGCGCTGGATTCCTTCTACAGGCTGAATGCCCGGGCAGAGACACTCTGTCGCCGACGGCTGGCTCGGCACAGCCGCGACGCACACGGGTATCTGTATCTGGGGCTGTGTCGTTTGAGTCTGGCTAATGCCCTGGGTTGGGAAAGAAGGCGAGTGCAGGCTCTGCAGGTGCTGCTGGGAGCTGCTGCTCCGCTGGAGAAGGCGAGAGAGCTGGATAGCACGCTCAGGGGTGTATGCTATGGTCTGGGAATGGTAGAGTACTTTCGTTCTCGAGCCGACAAGTATCTTCTGAGTCTGGGCATTTTGGGAAGCAGGGACCGGGCGCTGAACCTGTTGCGCCGAGCGGCTGCAGATTCCGGTCCCTGCGCGGCGCCGGCCCGGTTTGCCCTCGCCTGGATATTAGGCCAGGAGCAGGAGTACGAGAAAGCACTGGTCTCTTGTCACGAATTACTGCGGAGTTATCCTGAGAACCGGATGGTTATGCGCACGATGCGCGATATCAGGCTGAGAAAGGCGGATTACGATTCGGTTCTGGCGGTCGGGCGCAGGCTTCAGACCAGTATTCTGCGGGCGTTTCCGCGTAACCGTTACTATCTGGCAGAGAATTGGTTAGTGATGGCCAAAGCGTTTCGCGGCCTGGTCATGAACGACAGTTGCTTACGTTGTCTGGACAAGGTTATCGCTTGGGAACAGTACCAGGAAGAGGTGCCTTGGTTGCCGGTTTATGTGGCTGAAGCCAAAGGGCTCAAGAGGGAGTTGCAGCCTTGAGCTCTGCAATTCCGCCTTCCGCAGGGCAAAACAAAAGATACGATTTTCAGCCTAACTCCTGCTCAGTTCTGCTGGGCGTGGGGAATCGTCTGCGGGGGGACGATGCCATCGGCAGTCTTATTACAGAGGAGCTGAAAGATATTGAGGGACTAGTAGTGTTTGATTGTGGTACCACACCGGAGAATTTCATTGAGCCGGTAGTGCGGTTACAGCCGGCTCGCATTCTGTTGGTGGATGCTTGTGCGTTTGGCGGCCAACCCGGAGAGTTTCGGCTATTTGAGCGGCAGGATTTGGAGCGACTGGCAGCGGGATTTCTGTCTACTCACACCCTGCCTCTAAGCCTGGTGGTGGCAATGTTGGAGCAGGAAGTGAGGGCAACTATTCAATTGTTGGGAATACAGCCGGAACAACTAAAACCCTGCGCGGGTCTTTCCCAAGCGGTGCAGGATGCCATACCGGCGTTGCGGCAGTTCATTAAGAAGTGGGCAGCTGGACAATAAGCCGAATTTAGAAACGGGCTGGGCCCGGTTGCTCTTCCACCTCGGATATCGTAAAGCCGATAACCCGGTCGGTGCGGAAGCGAGCAACCTCTCTGTCGGCTCGGAAGATGACCCATTCGTTGTCTTGACGCTCTATTCTGTCTCCGTCGGCATAGGCACTGCGGGGGGGATTAGTATCTAGAAGCATGTCAAAACGTTTCATTTTGTCCTCCTTTGCGACAGAAAAAGAGAGGGATTCTCATACTCAGGACCAGAAGGAAAATAACCCTTAGAAAGAGCTTGTCAAGCGGAGGCGAGAAGCAGGGACAGGTTTATACGCTGATAAGGACAGAGGGACAGAGGGACAGAGGGACAGAGGGAACTGCCGGTTGTTGGCCAAGGAGACTACCTGATCCAGCGACGACGTTCTGCCTCAAGACGGATGAGGTCCTTTCTGGTAATGCCGGTGGGATACTTGCCGATGAAACAGGCAGTGCAGAAATTTCTGTTTGAGTCGTCGCCCCGCACTGCGGTTACCAGGCCCTCGAAGGTCTGGTATATCAGCTCGTCAACGCCTATTTTTTCCCTGATTTTGTTTAGAGGTAGCCGACGGGCGATGAACTCTCCGCGGGTCATCATATCTATGCCGTACACGCAGGGATGGCGCAGCGGTGGAGCAGTAATCGCCAGATACACTCTTCGCGCACCTGCTTCCCGGACCATTTGCACTATCTCCCGGGAAGTGGTGCCCCGCACGATGGAATCGTCCACCAGCAACACGTCCTCGCCTTTTACCTGCGAGCGGACCGGATTCAACTTCTGGCGGACCGATTGAATGCGCTGTTTCTGGCCGGGCATGATGAAGGTGCGGTGCACGTAGCGGTTCTTGATGAGACCTTCGCTCAGCCGCACCCCCAGACACGGAGCCAAGCAGTGGGCTGCGGCTCGGGCCGTATCCGGAACAGGTATGACCACGGTTGGTCTGATGCCTCTCCGTTTAATTTCCGCGGCGAGTTTTTCGCCTAGGCGCAGCCGCGCCTGGTATACTTCGATGCCGTCAAGGACAGAGTCGGGCCGGGCAAAATACACATACTCGAAGATACAGGGACGCGGAGTGGCGGGCGCGAGCAGACGTGTGTGTATGCGACCGGCAGAGTCGATGAAGACAGCTTCGCCGGGCAGTACATCGCGGAAGCGACGAAAGCCCAGCCGGTCCAGAGCTACGCTTTCCGAGGCAAAGCAGAATTCACTTCTGCGCCGGCCGAACACTAGGGGTTTGATCCCGTAGGGGTCGCGGAAGGCCAGCATTCCTTTCCCCTGGATGAGTCCCACTACAGAATAGGAACCCTGCACCCGTCGGAAAACACCGCTTATGGCCTGGAAAACAGAGTCTGGTCCGAAGCAGGACAGGTCAGTTTTCTCCAGCTCCTGAGCGAAGACATTGAGGATAGGCTCTAAATCGGAGAAGCTTGTAAGCTGCCGTCTGTCTTTTAGCGTGAGCGAACGTCTGAGGTCGTAGTAGTTGGTCACATTTCCGTTGTGCACCATGGCGATACCGAAGGGATGATTCAGAAAGAAGGGCTGGGCGTCTTCGTCAGAGCCAGGGCCTACCGTGGGATAGCGTACATGGCCGATGCCCACATGGCCGGTTAACCGGGCCAGGTTTTTCTCGTTGAAAACCATAGCCACAGTACCATTGCCTTTCTTCAGATGGAAGGTTATATCCGAGGTAACTATGCCGGCTGAATCCTGGCCGCGATGTTGCAGGGCCACCAGTCCTTCCACCAGACTTTTGGCTACAGGCTGGTGCAGGCGAAGACCGAGTACGCCACACATGGTCGGATTCTAGGACGGGACGGTTACAAGTCAAATACAGTCCCTGTGGGGTGTTGCGGCGTCGTTGCGGCGATACTAGGAGGTCTGCTTGCGCACCAGGCGCAGAAAGCGGCGCTTGCCTATTTTGAGAATGCGCGGTGCAGATTCCACCTTCACTATCAAGTTCGGGTCGGTCACACGCACCGCATCCAGATGAAACGCTCCCTCAGCCAGTTTCCGTCGGGCTTCGCTTTTGGAAGGCAATAGACCTGATTCTACAGCTATAGCAATTATGTTACTGCCTTCGGGCGGTACCGCATACTCCGGCATTTCCTCGGGCAGCCCCTTTTCCCGGAACACCTGATTGAATTCCTCTTCTGCCTGCCGGGCTTCCGCGGCGGAATGGTAAATGGTCACTATTTCCCGGGCCAGTTCTGCCTTAAGGTCGCGCGGATTCTCGGTCCGCAGCCGTTTTTCCAGTTCGGCCAGTTCTGCCTCTGTGCGGTCGGTGCACAGACGGAAATAGTCCATAATCAGCGTATCTGGTATGGACATAAGCTTACCGAACATCTCAGCGGGCGGGTCGGATATGCTTACATAGTTGCCATAGGACTTGGACATTTTCTGTCGGCCATCAAGGCCCAAAAGCAGAGGCACAGTCATTACCACCTGTGGTTCCTGGCCGAATTCTCGTTGCAGCTCGCGGCCTACCAAAAGATTCCAGTACTGGTCTGAACCGCCTAGCTCTATGTCTGCCTGGACTGCCACCGAATCGTAGCCCTGGAACAGGGGATAAAGCAGTTCGTGCACGTGTATGGGCACGCCCTTCTCCAGCCGCGATTTGAAATCTTCGCGTTCAATCAGACGAGCCAGGGTGTAACGCGAAGCTATATGCACCAGCTGCTTGCCCGTAAGCGGGTCGGACCATTCCGAGTTGTAGCGGAATTCACATCGGTCCGGACGCAGAATCTTGAAGGCTTGCTCCCGGTAACGTTGCAGGTTTTTCTGTATTTCTTCTTCTGTAAGCTGAGGTCTGGTCTTGGAGCGGCCGGTAGGGTCTCCGATTCTGCCAGTGAAATCGCCCACGATGAGCACGGCCGTATGTCCTGCATCCTGAAACTGACGCAGTTTGCGCAGAGGCACAGCAAAGCCGAGATGGATGTCCGGGCCGGAAGCGTCTATGCCGAGTTTTACCCGCAGGGGTCGTCCGGTTCTCTCTGCCTTTTCCAGTTTGGCGACCAGCTCCTGCTCTGTTTCCAGGCGATCTACTCCTCGGAGAAGCAGGGCAAGGTTGGTGGCGGAATGCATGATTACAGTTGGAAGTCGCCCAACTGTTCCGGATCAAGAGAGCGGAGCCGGGAGCGGATTTCGGCCAGTTTTTCTTCGTCTTCGGGCGAAACTAGCTGGCCAGCCTTGTCCATTACTTCTTCGGCCACGAAGATAGGGGCCTTGGTTCGTAAAGCCAGGCCGATAGAATCGGACGGTCTTGCGTCAATGACTATTATCCTGCCCTGGGTTTCGACAACTACATCTGCGTAGTAGGTATCGTCCTCAATACGAGATACTATTACTCGTTTTAATTTGCCCTCCAGTCCTTCCACGAGCAGTTTCATCAGGTCCAGTGTAAGAGGGCGGGTAAAGGGCGTGTCCTGCAGAGCGTAGGCTATGGCGGACGCTTCGTAGGGGCCGATGTAGATGGGGAGCAGACGGTTGCCCTCCAGTTCTCGCAAGAGAACTACGGGAGAATTATTTGAGCTGTCCAAGAGCAGTCCTTCAACCCGGACTTCAATCACAGAACAATCAGCAGACTGGGGAGAAAAACCAAAACCTGATTCTGCTGTTTCGGAGAAAGATGAGGCGCGCTGGGTTTTCAGGCATGGGAATAAGGGGAGACTTCAGCCACCCAGACCTTGACAGTCGCTACGACTTCGTGCCCCAGCTTTACTGGTATATCGTAAGTGCCGGGATGTTTAATCGGTTCTTCCAGGACGATGGAGTGTCGGTCCACCTTGTATCCCTGCTGGGCCAGAAGTTCACAGATGTCAGCGTTGGTAATGGCGCCGAATGCCCCTTCTTCTCCCATTTTTAGCTCGGCCTTCAACACCAGTTGCCCCAGCTTCTCGGCTAGACCTGCCAGGCGTTGTCTGGTCTTTTCTTCTTTAGTGGCAAGCTGGCGTTGCAGGGCAGATAACTGTTTCATCTGTGCCGGAGTGGCGCGCAGAGCTAGGCGGCGAGGAAGCAAATAATTGCGGGCGTACCCGTCCTTCACGGTTACGACCTGGCCTCTTGTTCCCAGTCGGTCAATATTTTCCAGTAAAATTACCTTCATGATATCACGTAGGGCAGAAGCGCCAGGTTGCGGGCAATCTTGATGGCCCGGGTTAGAAGCCTCTGGTGTCGGGCACAGGTACCCGAGAGCTTGGAGGAAACAATCTTGCCTCTCTCGGTAAGAAAATTACGCAGACTCTGGTCCCGGTAATCTATGTATTTGACGTCCCGCTCGCAGAAACTGCAGGTACGGCGGTGCCTGCTTGCCGGCCGTCGCGGTCTTGTGGAATTGGTTCGCTTCATCATAAGTGGTTGAAGGATAGGAGAATCCTAGAGAAAGTCAAGATGCTAACGTGCGGGTCAGCATTCTTCTTCGTCTTCTGGGGTTATTTCCAGTAATACCCCTTTGTCTTTCAGCCGGGTACGTAATGATTCGGACAAACCTTCTACGCGGCATTGGCACCAGCGCTCATATTCGGCTTTGCTGTCACGTAGAGTCTGGCGGAAGGCACGAAAGGGGTTCTGCTTGTCCAGAGCTGAAATCAGCTTGGCACGGAGTTCCTGATTTGCTACTGTGGTGGCAAAGCGCTTCATTATGGCAAGCTCCTTTCCCGGGGTTTGGGGAGCAATGCGTACAAAGCGGTTCGGTTCTGCTTTGATCATGGCGAGAATTCGTTCGCGGTTAAAGGAGAATACGGGCATTATTTCGCCGGTGGAAGTATCAAGGTAATGAGGCGTCTCCGGCATGCGGTTGGTGAGAGCAATAAGCAGCTCGCGGCCTGAGACTTTTATGGTGCGCACCGCAGGATTCTAGTGTGTTCCGCGTGGGCGTCAATGTGAAACTAGCGCCAGTGAAAGATTTCGCCCGGATAAAAGCGAAACAAGTTTTCCCGCAGTTCCAGCCAGCCGGGTTTGCCGGCGAGCGTGAAGCGACAGACCGGTCCGGACAGTCCCCTGGCCTCCTCGATAATTCTCAACAGTCTCCATTCGCCGTCCTGCAAGGCGGCAAAGCCTCTTCCTTTTCCGGTTGTTCCCAGTCCGGGCACAAAAAAGCCGTAGGCTACCAGAGTATCCCCCACGTTGAAAAGCGAAAGTGGACCTGCAGCCAGTACCTGTTCTTTGGAAAACCAGTTTCGCCAAGGAAAAGGAGTGGTGGTGAGCAAAAGAGAGTCTTCCTGGCGGGTAAGTACGGCATAGACACTGGGCTGCAGGGTAGGATAAACGCGGGCCAGCACTGGCAATACGCCCCAGTACTCCTCCAGCCGACAGGCGCCACAAAGGATCGGTTCTTGTTCCCAGCGCAGGCCGAGAGCATAAGCATTACGGGGAACAAAGGCGGAATCAGAAATGTCATAAAGCCGTACAAGCCTTGCCGACAGAGAAGAATCTAACGGTGACAGCTCCAGGGTGGCAATCTCTGGTACCGAGTCGTCTTCCAAGTCACATACGACAGCCGCAACCGGCCAGGCTCCGGGCATGGGAACGGTCCTCTTCCTGATGGAATCTGAGCCGAAACTTACAACTACGCACGATTCAGCGCCGAAAAGCAGGAGCTCGCTCAAACCGTTTCGGTCCAGGTCGCAGACGGTCCAGGGAGTTGCTCCCAGGCGGGCTGCAGGCACGTTGGAAGAAAGCAACGGTTCACTTTGCCAGACTGGCACAAATTTCTGGCCGGCCAGCCGGAGCAGCACCAGGCGATAGAGCTTTGCTTCTGTTTTAGGGCGAAGAGAGCCTGCAGACAAAGTGATGGTGCCCAAAGACTGTTCGGCCAGCACGTCGTCAATGTCAGTGGAGACAAATCTGGCAGAGACGATAGATGTGATATTTTCCACTGGCGAACGGCCCAGAAGTTCAGCCCCCGGTTCGGCAAGACTCAGAAACAGACTAAGAGCCAGACCCAAGAGCATTTGTTGTAACATTAGGGTGCAAAGCGCTTTCTGTCAACTCGCTTACACACTTCTCCCCACTTTGGTAATTATGAGCCAGAAAGATGGTAACTAAAATATATTTATTTCATTGTCCAATTTCGGTTACTATAGTTAAAGCTTATATGAAATTTATTAATATTATTGCAACCAATGCTTGACTTTTTCGTCTAAGGTCTATAGAATAACATCAAGTCACCGAGATTAGCTCCTGACATGTAGTCAGGGATTGGGTTGGTTTTGTAAGCCAAGGTGAGATATAATGAACACTTGGGAGGTCAGTAATGTGTTTGTTATTTAGATTGTTACTTGGTCTGGTGTTTATAATTCTTCTTATGTGGAATTTACCGGGGTTGCCTACGGTTGGATCGATGCCTGAAGTGGTTGTCAGGGCTTGTCCGCCAGAATATGAATATGAGTCAATCCCGGAAGTGGTAGTTGTGGCCACAGGACCCACGGGAGAGTTGCCCGAGGTGGTGGTACGGGCAAAAGCTCCACGTCTTGTCAGTGACGCAACTCAGGGTCTTTTTCGTAGCAATTGAGGAGGTATGATTGAATCAGAAGAACAGGCTAATCACTCATTGTCCTGTATGCAATTCCGGTATGACCATTACCGAGTTGAGCTGTGACGCCTGTGGTACGACGGTGCGAGGCAGATTCGGCATTCCTGAACTGTGTCGGTTGCCCCCCGCCCTCTACCAGTTTCTCATCGTGTTTGTGCGTAACCGCGGCGTGATCAGGGAAGTGGAGCGTGAGCTGGGCATCTCCTATCCTACGGTACGTTCCCGGCTGGATGCGCTGCTTTCTGCTCTCGGGTATGCCTCTCCTTCCTCTCGTGCAGAAGTGGACAGAGCTCAGGTGCTTGAACTTTTGGAAAACGGTGAGATTACGCCTGAGGTAGCGGAGAAGATGCTGAGAGGTGAGCCAGTGTAGGGTCTGGACAAAGAGGAGGAAAATTTGCATGAGGAGAGGGCTAGAATACTTAGGTTGCTGGAGGAGGGGAAGATCACTGCCGACCAAGCAGCCAGATTGATACAGGCACTGGGTGCCGGCCGTACAGAATCAGAAGAGTTTTCTAGTGGGTTTGGGCATCGGCGCTGGGGAAGGGCTATAGTTGGGGAGCTGGACCGCATACCGGATATTGTGGCCCAGGCGGTTTCCTCGGCTCTGAGTTCCGGCTGCGGCGCGAGCGAAAAATCCCAGGTGGAGTTTTCGGACAAGAAGAACCTGTTTCTGAAAAGCGTGAGCGGCAATGTGCAGCTGCTGGGTTGGGACCAGAAACGAATCATTCTGGAGGGAGGTGGGACCTTTATGCGAGTGCGGGAAAAGGGAGACCAGTTGATGGTGCGCTCCATCTCCGGTGATATTACCGGTAATGTACCGGCAGAAACTTGTCTGGAAGTCGCTTCTGTTTCCGGGGATATTACCGTGAGCGGGGTGCGTGGTAAATTCGGTCTCAAGAGTGTATCCGGGAATGTGGAGCTGGCGGATTTCCAGGGAGAGGTGGAAATTGCTTCGGTCTCTGGGGATGTCAGTCTGCTGCGCGTTTCCGGCAGAATGAAGATAGAAACTCATTCGGGTGATATAGAGATTCTGCCGGTGGGCGAGTTTGAAGGAGAGGTGGTCACCAAATCAGGAGATATTGAGTTGCGGATGGGGGATGGGGTCGATGTGTTGCTGGGGGCAGAATGCGAAGAGGCCGGGGAAGTTCACCTGGAGGAAGGACTCGCGGCCGAAGTACTAGAGCAGACCGGACGGTTGGTCAGGTTGAAGTTTGGTGCAGGCAGTCGAATAATGAAACTGAGAACCCACTGCGCTGATATCAAGGTGCGCAGGGTGGGAAAGGAACCGTGAAAAAAAGAGAGAAAGGAGGCAGAAATGATAAGAGGAATTGTATGGGGCCTGGTGGTCATAGCCATAGGACTGTGGATATGGTTGGCTAATCTGGGCGTACTTACATCAGGCATTGTATTCCGCCGGGACTGGCCGGTGATAATCATAATCATCGGCCTTTTGAGCGTAGCTGAGGCCCTGTCGTGGTACATACGGAGGAGGAAACCATGAGGCGTTTGTGGTGGGGGCTGTTCCTGCTGATACTCGGAGTGTGGATATGGCTTTCGCAACTGGGCGTGCCCTATGTTTCTTTTTCCCGTAACTGGCCGCTCATTCTGATTGCTTTCGGCGTTTACCTTATTGTCCGGACACTAAGACGGAAACGGAGAGACGGACGAGGCAGGGTTAGGGTCATTATTGACCGGTTGGAAGAAGGGCGCATCGGGGTGGAAGAGGCTATAACCGAAATAATGGGGGATCACGATGACTGAAGAAATGAGGAGAATCCTTAAGCTTCTGGAAGATAGAAAAATAACTGCCGTAGAGGCAGAGAAGCTGATTTCCGCTTTGGAAGCAACAGAAGCCAGTTCAGAGAAGAATCGGTTTCTGAAGGTGAAGGTGTGGGAAAAGGGAAAAGAGCGGGCGAAGGTCAACGTGACTTTGCCCCTGGCGCTGGTGAAGTGGGGACTGAAGATGGCTCCGGCGTCGGCAAGGGCCAAGATTGCTGAGCAAGATATAGACCTGCGGATGGTATCTGATGCCTTGGAGAAGGGAATCGTGGGTAAGATTGTGGAAGTGGATGACGAGGCCAGGGGCGAGCATATAGAGGTGTGGCTGGAGTAACTCTGGTCCGGGGAGAAGAGGAAAACAGACCTTGCTCTGAAGAGGAAGGAGACAGAGAATTTTGACACTGCCCTGAGAATCGCTATACTGGACGCGATTTTTCATGCTCAGGGTTGTTGTTTTTTCTTTTATCTTGCTTGGCCTGGCCGCGGGTTCTAATCTGACCGATTTTGCGGTCCGAGGGGGCGTAATTCCAGCCACAGTAGATGTGAACGGACAGCCTTATTACTGGAGCCAGTTCGCCCGTTTTCTACTGCCCGGTGAGACATTGCGTTTGCGGCTTCATTCTGGCAGAGAGGGCAGCGGCTGGATAGCGGCGGCAGGAGAGCTTCTGGAAAAAGACGGTTTTACCCTATGGGTAGCACCTTTTGTGCCTGGTCTTTATCCTTTGCTGGCGACTGTGGGCAGTACCATTATGCGTCTTAATGCGTTTGTAATGGTACCGGCAGAGCGGGTGAACAACGGCGTTCTGAACGGTTTTTCTATCGGCAAATACGAACGCACTCCGCCATTTGTCAGATTTGGAAAACCGCGGGGGTTCATCGAGGTTACGGCTGACAATGTGCACACGCCGGTGTCACCTCGGTACACTCTGGGCGATTTTGCGCCGCATGTGGAGGGCTATCCCAAGTATATGCTGCTGCGTGAGGAGCTGCTCGTTAAGCTGGAGCTTCTTACCGATTTGGTGTGTTCCAGGATAAAGGGGCTGGACAGATTGAGCATTCTGAGCGGATACAGGACCCCGGCAGGACACAGACCGGGCAAGAGCAGCGCTCACTATTACGGGGGCGCGGTGGACGTATTCGTCGATGTCAATCACGACGGCACTATGGACGACTTGAATGGTGATGGTCAGTCCAATGCGGCCGACGCCAAGTTGCTTGCGTCTTGGGTGGATGAACTGGAAAGTATCTACCCGGAGTTGGTGGGCGGCTGTGGCTGGTATCGCCGTACCAGGTCGCGCGGTCCCTTTGTCCACACTGATGTGCGTGGCGAACCGATACGCTGGCATCGGTGAGGTCCTTTTCGTTTCTTCAGTCCCTCAGCTTCATAATTTTGGCTTTACTTGTGGTTGGCTGGGCAGAATTACTGCTGCCGGTGAAGGAGAGCATCCACACGGATGTAATCCATCTGGCCGGGCGAATATACCAGCTACGCCGCATGAGGGAGAGAGAACGGCTGTTGATTCCCAAACTGGAGCAGGAAATCAGAGAGCAGGCCCGGGCGGCGAGCGAACTGGCTGACAAGTTCGCCAGCGCCTTTTCCAATGACCTGTATCTGGCCATAAACACTGCGGCTAACCGTTTGTACCTGCGTCGGGGAAGAGAGTTGAGACATGAGGCGGTTATTTCCACCGGCACCAGCGATACGTTGAGAGCCCCCGGCCGCAGATGGATATTCGATACTCCCCGAGGTATTCTTACCGTGCAGCGCAAGAAGGAGAAGCCGGTGTGGATAAAACCGGACTGGGCTTTTCTGGAGAAGGGGGAACCGGTGCCACCTCAGAACTCGCCCCTGCGCATACAGCGGGGGATGCTGGGAGAGTATCTGCTCGATCTGGGCGGAGGTATAGCCATTCACGGCACGCCTTATGAGAACCTGCTGGGTCGGAGCGTAACGCATGGCTGCATCCGGGTAGGAAAAGAGGACCTGAAGGTGCTTTATGATTCTGTGCCTGTGGGCACGAAGGTGTATATTTACTGATGGCGCTACAAAAGCTGAGGCAGACTTTATCCATTCTTTCTGTGGTGTTGCTGGCTCTAGCTCTGGCTCGTCTGGCCGATGCTGTGGGTAAGAGAGAACTTTTGCGGGCGGCGCGTGAGGCGCAGGAAGAGCAGGAGCGAGTGAGGGCCGAGTTTGAGCGCCTGGTGGATGAAAAAGTCAGGTTAGAACTGGACCAGCAGTTACTTCAGCAGAGATTGCAGTTTCTGTCTCGTTCAGAGCATTATCTGGTCGTAAATAGGGCGAAAAGTCGCCTGCAGATGGGGCTGGGTGACAAGATTCTGCTGGAGGTGCCATTCCGTTTGCGCGGTACTCCGGACGGAGTAGATGATTTCCTGTCTTTGCCCAAGGGAAAGTTTGAGATTCTGGGCAGGCGAGAGAATACAGACTGGTACATTCCTGACTGGGTATATCGCCTGCAGGGAGTGGAGCCACCGGCCGAGTCTGCTGCCAGGGTAATCAAGTATGCGTTCGGTTCTGGTGAACTGTTTTTGGGCGGGGGTATTTCCATACACGGCCCGGTGCGAGAGGAAGTTCCCGAGGGCGCCATCGACCATACTTACATCGAACTGGATAATAAATCGCTCACGGCGGTGGTGACTGCGCTCAAGGCTGGTTCGCTTGTGTTCATAGACTGACCAAGCGTTGACAGCTGCTGCAGCTTGGTTATTCTGCCTTGACCGCGGAGTTTTGTAGAGTGTTTGCGCTCTTTTTCTGATTCTTGGTCGCAACCGGAGAGGTGCCGGAGTGGACGAACGGGCATGCCTGGAGAGCATGTGTACTCGTAAGGGTACCGTGGGTTCGAATCCCACCCTCTCCGTTTCCGCTGGGTAGTTGCGTACCTTCCATCTCGCATAGACGCAACATCCTATTTCTTCAATTGTGGTCTAAGTGCTGATGGAAGAGAAAACGCGTATTCACATTGATCCGGTATGCCGGATGAAGGTCACAGAAGGCCAGCAGGCGGCCACATCCGTGTACAAGGGCGACACCTACTATTTTTGCAATCTGAAGTGCAAATTACGTTTTGACCAAGAGCCGGAAAAGTTTCTCAAATTCCAGGAAGAAGGAAGGACGGCGGTTCAAAATGAAATCAGTCGGGAGGGTGACGTCGAGTCGGGAAGGCCAACTGCCCAGCCGGCGGGCAGAACGCGGATTGCAACGCTTACAATCGGCGGTATGACCTGTGCGTCTTGTGTTACCACGGTTGAGAAGGCACTTTCCCGCGTGCGAGGCGTGAGGTCCGCGGTCGTAAACTTTGCGGTTGAGAAGGCGATTGTGGAGTACGACCCGAATGTGGCATCAGTAGCTGATCTGGAAAGGGCGGTAATTGAAGCAGGGTATGAGATTCTCCGGCCACAGGCCGGGACCAAGGACGGGGCTGAGGAAGAACAGCGACGGGCAGCAAACAAACTCGTCTGGGTCTGGTTTCTGGCGGGCGTTCCCATGGCTCTGATGCTTTTGCATCATCTTCTGCATCTGCGTTTGCCGAGCAAGGTTGTGGTTGATGTTCTTTTTGGCGCTGCAGCGCTTTTTGGTCCGGGATGGAATACTCTTAAAGGTGCGTGGAGCTCAGTACGGGCTGGCTCAGCTTCTATGGATGTGCTCATTGTGTTAGGGGCGGCGGCGGCGCTGGGGTCCGGGATTGCGGTGTTAACTGGATTGCCCATAAGAAGTTTTGCAGACGCTGGGGGCATGATTCTAGCTGTGTTTCTTATCGGCCGGTATATTGAGGCAAAATCCAAGGGACGTACGTCGCAGGCGATTCGCAAGCTTGTCGCTCTGGGCGCGAGGACCGCGCGAGTACGGCTGGCTGATGGCACAGAGAAGGAAATACCAGTCGCCCAGCTTCGTCCTGGTGATGTGATGGTGGTGAGGCCGGGTGAAAAAATACCGACAGACGGTCTGATTCTGGAGGGTTCAACAGTGGTGGACGAGTCAATGGCTACCGGTGAGCCAATGCCGGTGGAAAAAAGGCCAGGGGATGAGGTCATTGGGGCGACTGTAAATGGCAATGGGGTTATTACTGTCCAGGCCAAAAAGGTCGGTGCAGACACATTTCTTGCGCAGGTTATCAAGCTGGTTGAAGAGGCTCAGAGCGCAAAGATACCGATCCAGGCATTCGCTGACAGGGTTACTGCCCGGTTCGTGCCGGCTGTGCTTGTAACCGCAATAGTGACTTTCCTTACCTGGTTTTTCTTTCCTTCTCTATTCCAGCCAGTTTTGAACTGGGCCGCAGGTTTCCTGCCTTGGGTTGATCCCCAAATGCCGACGTTTTCACTTGCATTCTTTGCCAGTGTGGCGGTTCTGGTTATCGCTTGTCCTTGTGCTTTGGGTCTGGCCACTCCGACTGCGCTCATGGTTGGCTCGGGTGTGGCTGCGGAGCGGGGTATCCTTTTCTGTTCGGGTGAGGCGGTCCAGACCTTGAAAGATGTGAAGGTGGTGGCGTTCGACAAAACCGGGACCATAACTAGGGGTAGGCCCGAGGTAACAGACGTGATTACCGCAGCCGGTGTAAGCCGGGAGGAATTACTTGCCTTTGCGGCCGCCTTGGAGCGAGAATCAGAGCATCCATTAGCTCAGGCGATTATGGCGGCAGTGGGGGAGAATTGTGGGGCGGGTCAGATATGTCAGATTGCTCGGGTGAGTTCAAGCGGAGTTGAGGCTGTGCCGGGTCTTGGAATTAGAGGGTTGGTCAAAGGTAGGCTGGCTTTGGTTGGAAAGGAGAAGCTGCTGACCGAACACGGTATCAAGACAGATTCTTTGCAGGTTCAGGCTGCAGAGCTTGAAGCCCGGGCCAGAACCGTTCTGTTCGTCGGGCATGATGGCAGGGTACTCGGACTGATTGGCGTGGCCGATGCGGTCAAGTCGGAATCGGCTCAGGCAGTTGCGGAGTTGAAGGCCCTTGACATTGTACCGGTGATGCTCACCGGTGACAACCGTACCACTGCTGAGGCGGTTGGCCGAGAGGTAGGTATCGAACGGGTGGTGGCTGGTCTGCTGCCAGCACAAAAGCAGGAGGTTCTGGCATCGCTGCGGAAAGAATTTGGGCCTGTGGCGATGGTAGGAGACGGTATCAATGACGCACCAGCCCTCAGAGCGGCAGATGTCGGTATTGCCATAGGCACTGGGACAGATGTTGCCATAGAGGCGTCTGATGTAACACTGATACGAGGCGATTTGTCAGGTGTGGTTACGGCTATAAGGTTATCGCGTGCCATTTTTGCCAAGGTTAGGCAGAATCTTTTCTGGGCCTTTTTTTACAATGCAGTGGCCATACCTGTGGCAATGCTTGGTCTGTTACATCCGATAGTCGCCGAGGCGGCTATGGCTTTATCTTCAATCAACGTCGTGTCTAACTCTCTGCGTTTGCGGGCATTTCGTGACCGCGGTTAGCCTGATATTAGTGTTGACACTTTTGAAGAGTGTTTTAGGATAACAGTAGCTGTAAGAGCAAGCATAAAAAAGGAGGATGCTTATGTACCGATTGCTGTTCGTAGGCATGATTCTGCCGGCATTGCTTCTGGCAGGTTACACTCAGCCTTTAATAGTTCTGCCAGAGGAGAAAGCGCCGGTAGTGACGGGTCCGGCTCTGAAAGAACCCGGCCAGTATTCTTTTCCTCCAGAAGGCGAGATTTGCCTTCTGGGTACGCTGGATACGGTAGGTGGTACTACTTATGACTGGCAGGCTAACGGTCCGGCCTTGCGTATGCTCGTGAATTCTCCAGGTCACGGAGTACATGTCCTTTGGATGTATTCAGCTTCTACTTCTGGTACCACATTTCCAGACCGTAACATGCGCTACAACTACTACGACTATACGACGCGTTCCTGGCTGTGGGTTGATCCGGATTTCATGCAGTCGGGTGTGAACGTGTATACCTACCGTACTGGTTTTGGTTCTCTGTCAGCTCGACCCAGCGACGGAGCGGCCGTGATTTCTGCTCACCACGCTACGAGTTCTATAGCTCCCGTGTTGGCGCGTGATGTTGAAGCTGGTGCGGGCATTTTTGACTACCTACCCGGTGAACCCACGATTGACGGCTACCAGTGGCCGTATGTATCAGTAGGTTCTCAGGAATACTACCAGCTAGCGATGATAGAAGGAGCAACGCAGGATTCGTTGTACTACAGCCGTTCCCCTAATTTTGTGAACTGGGTGCAGGCTCAACCCATTCCTAGTCCCAAACCGGACGCCATGTTTCCTACCCACCAGATTGCTGCCTCGCTTGTTCCTGGTTCACAAAAAGTGGTTATTACCTGGGTAGCTACAGGTAGCACACCCTATACAGGACATTATCGTTTGTCTACAGACGGTGGGGTTAATTGGCAGGCTCCTCAGGATTTGCCGCATCCCCCTGCTTATGGTGGAGATACAGTGACTTCCTATCATATTACTTCGCTTTTCCCCATGTTTGACCGAAATGACAGGTTGCACGTAGTGGCTAACGTTATGCCTTATGTAGGCGGCAACGGTTACATCATTCCGGCGCAGTTGTGGCACTGGTGTCCAGAGAATACTCCAAACTGGTCAAGAATAGCCATTGCTACCTGTGACCCGAATAACCTGAGGGCGGCTGTGGGGTATAACGCCATGTATGCCTGTCGTCCTAGCATGGGAGTAGATGGAAACGGCAACCTGTTTGTTGCCTGGGAGCAGTTTGATTCGGCTAATGTAGAGCCGGGACCTCCGGAGCGGCTTCGGGCAGATATATTCGTAGCCAGTTCTAGTAACAATGGGCAGAGTTGGACGGCGCCGCAGAAGTTGACTAATGCTGGCACCAGTTCGTGTCGTTTTCCGTCCATATTGGATAACATCGCTGATACAGTAATGGTGGCGTATATGATTGACCTCAAGGCGGGGTTCTTCCTTTACGGTGAAAATGTGGCCACAAACAATCCTATAGTGGTACAAAAGTGGCCTAACCCTTATGTCGGAGGTGTGTCTGGCGAGAAACATTTCCGTCCCGCGCACGCCGGCATTTCAGTCAGCCCAAATCCTTTTGCCAGAGACGTACATATAACTTATGAGGTGCCCAGACGGAGCAAGGCAACTATAGAGGTTTATGACCCTGTCGGCAGACTCGTGCGTGTTATAGTTGCTGGCCAGCAGGACCCGGGACGGTTTTCAGCGGTCTGGAACGGATGCGATGACGCTGGAAACAGAGTGTCTCCGGGGGTGTATTTCTACCGGTATTCTTTGGACAAGGAGCGTTTGACCGGCAAATTGATGCTTATAGATTGAGTGATTTGGTAGTAGGATTTCAAGGGCGCTTGCTTCGGCAGCGCCCTTTTTCACTTTGCATTGACTGAGCCGGACCCAAGATTATGATGATTATGGATTGGTGAGATTGATGCTTTCAGTACTTCTGGTTCTGGTTGGAATGTCCTGCGCCGGACAGAAGGAGGTTACTATGATTAGACAGCCGGCGGTTGCCGGTCAATTCTACCCACAGGATGCAAAAATCCTTGCCAAAATGGTAGATCAAATGCTGGCCGATGCTATTCCCCCAGTTATCAGCGGTCGGATTATAGGCGTGCAGGTTCCACATGCGGGGTATCCGTATTCCGGGCCCACTGCAGCTTATGCCTACAAGCTGTTATCCGGCATTGATTCAGTGACAGTGGTAATGCTGGGACCGAGCCATCGCGTACTCCTGCAACGGGCTGCTGTATATGCCAAAGGTTGCTGGCGTACTCCACTGGGAGACGTGCCGGTAGATGCGGAGCTGGCAAAGAAGATCCTTGCCGAAGACGACTATTTTGTGGAGCAGCCCGAAGCACAGAAAGAAGAACATTCATTAGAAGTACAACTACCTTTTCTGCAGCGCGTACTGCCTAATTTTAAGATTGTGCCGATTATGCTTCTGCAGCCTACTTGGGAACAGTGTGAGAGAATGGGTAAAGCGATTGTCCGGGCGGTAAAGGGAAGGAAGGTAATCCTTTTGGCCTCCAGTGATTTATACCACGGATATGACTATGCAGAGGCTAAAACAACCGACAGCGCTACCGTTGGCCTTCTGGCGGCATTCAGTCCCAGAGCGCTGTATCAGTCACTGCAAGAAGGCAAGGCACAGGCCTGTGGTGGATACCCGATAGTCTGTATTATGATAGCAGCTCAGGAATTGGGCGCAGACCGGGCAATAGTTCTCCATACCACAAATTCTAATGATGTAATGGGAGAACGTGGTGGCTATTGTGTAGGATACAGCGCAACGGTTTTTGTCGCTGGGGCCTCGAATGCAGAGTTGGGTACGGATGCAGAGTACGGATTGACAGAAGCAGAAAAGAAAAATTTGTTGGAGATAGCCCGCAACACTCTGGAAAGCTACATACGTACGGGAAAGATTCCGGAAGCGAGACCGTTGACTGCGCGTCTGAGCGAAAAACGCGGGGTGTTCGTTACTCTGCACAAGAAAGGGCAACTGCGGGGGTGTATCGGCTATGTGGAGCCGGTGAAGCCTCTGTATGAAGCTGTGAGTGACATGGCTATTGCGGCTTCTACTGAAGACCCCCGTTTTCCCCAGGTGCAGGCAGCGGAGCTTTCAGAGATTGATATAGAGATAACCGTACTCAGCCCCTTGGTGCGTATCTCTGATCCGCAGTCGGTGGTGGTGGGTAAACATGGGCTCGTGATGCGTCGAGGCGGCCGGTCTGGTTTGCTTCTACCGCAGGTGCCAGTGGAGCAGGGCTGGAACCGGGAGGAATTCTTGGCTTATACCTGTCTCAAGGCCGGTCTCCCTCAGGACGCATGGAAGGATAAGGATACCGAGATATACGTTTTCACCGGCGAAGTATTCGGAGAGAAGGCGCATTAGCCGGCGATAGCTTTTGGGAAAGCAAAGAGTGCTCTAGCGTAGGAAGAGTAGTACGCGAACAGACAAGAAAATAAAGTAGATTCCGACGAGAACTGAGGCGAACCGGGCCGCAAAGCGTACAGAATCAAAGCGGGCTGCCAGGCCGGAGAAAAGTAACGGTAGCAGGTAGACACTGGTAGCCAGGAAGAATGCTAGAAAAAATACCATTCCCTGTATTATTCCACCTACATCTAGTACTGCCGTGACGGCCAGCAGGAAAGGCGGACAAAGGTTGATGCCGGCCAGGAGACCGAGTAGAGCTGGGTACCAGCGAGATTGAAACCGAGGGCGGAGTACCCGGCAGAGTTCCAGGCGGGGAAAACTATGGGCAAGGCCATAGAGTATCATCAGGAAGCCAAGCAGGGCATGGAGAATTGGCACCCAGATGGTGCGAAAAGACCAGAACCGAACCAAGAATCCGCCTAAAGCACCGAATACCAGTCCAAACAACAGGTAGGCAGAAAGCCGGCCGAGGAGGAATAATGCCAACGTTGCGGCGGATTCGCGTAAGTGACTTCTGTATGATAGCAACACCGGAGCGACAAGAGGAATACAGAAGCCGAGACAATAGAGGCCAGTAGACAAGCCGAGGAGGAGGGCTCTGCTGGTCAGGAGCAGAAGCGGCATAGGAGGTTGCGAGTTCAATAGTTCACCTTCCGCCAGAATTCTGGTTCGAAAAAAGACTTTCGTATTGCTGCCGGGCTTTGTCCGTGGCGCGCGACGGGTCCCAGGAAACCAAGGGATCGAGCTGCAGTCGTATGGCCTTGACGCCTGGTACAAGTTTAAGGGCAGCCAGTGTTTGCTCGCCTATTTGTCTGGCGAAAGGGCAGGTGATGCTGGTCAGTCCGAGCGTAACCGAGATATTTCCCGCGGAGTCAAGCTGCAGCGAGTGGATGAGTCCCAGGTCACTGATGCTTATGTGCAGTTCGGGGTCCAGTACCTGGCTCAAGGCGGCTGCGACTCTGATGGGGTCGAGTCCCCAACTGTCGGCGGGTACCAGTCCGGAATCGGTCAGAGGAGAAAAAGGCGTAAGTGAGGGAGGATGCAGTCGGCGAAATGTTGCCAGATGTGGAATGTTCATGATGACTATGCCTGCCACTAGAACCAGGAGGAATACTAGCAATCTGGGCAGCAGGTTTATCAGTTTGCGCACATACCATTCTAGTCTGCGCTTAGTTGCTGTCCATCCAGGAATCTGTGGGTGGTATTGACAGAGATTGGTATGCTATTACTCTAGACTCTAAGTCATCATCAGTTGTTATGTGGGATAATAATAGCAGACCCTACGTTAGGAACGCACGCATAACTGGGGCGGTAGTGAGGACCGTGTTTGGGGTGGTGCTAGCGGGGCTGAGTTGTGTAGGGGAGAAGCCGCCGCACGTGCCGGTGATGGGCGGACCTCGTTCAGGACAGCCTGGAGATACACTTCGCTTCTGGGCAAGGGGTATTGACCCGAACGGGGGAAGTATCTCTTTTCTTTTCGACTTCGGCGACAGTACGGAGCAGTACTGGACAGCCGAGATTCCCAGCGGAGATACGTTCTACAGATTTCACGTATATCCTGAAACAGGAATATATGCAGTCCGGGTGCGGAGTCGCGACCGACAGAGACAGGAGTCCGATTGGTCAGTTCCTTGGCATGTTTCTATTGTTCTTTTCGGACCTTATGTGGCAGAAAAACCTCAAGGTCCGCAGCTGGCCTATCCGGATACAACGTTGGACTTCAGCGTTCTGGTCGGACATATATTGGGAGAGAGTGTGAGCGTGCAGTTTGACTTCGGCGACACTCTGGGGCCGTGGTCAGATTACGTTGCTGCGGGCAGCAGAGTGACAGGAAACCATACCTATCGTCATACAGGTACTTTTTTGGTTCGGGCGAGGGCACGGGACAGAAAAGGTTTTCTCAGTCCCTGGTCAGCGCCAGACACTGTGAAGGTATTGTCTTGGCCTCTCGCGCCGCCACGCAGTCTCAGTATCAGGGCAGCGGGGGGGACCGGTATCCGACTGCGTTGGTTGGAGGGGCGTAATCAGGATTCTGTCGTGTATCGACTTTGGTTCCGGCCGCTGGGAGGAGAGTTTCAGGAGGTGGATTCAGTTAGGGGAACGAGTGTATTTCATGATCCCTATGGACGCACAGGCTGTTACACTGTTTCGGCCCGGTGGGGCACAGAAGAGAAGTTTGCTTCTGAGACTTTGAGTACTCTGCCAGTGTATAGTGAGACAACTGTACTGTGGGAATTGGACGCAGACAGTTTTTCCGGTTACGGATGGAATAGTACAACAGGTGGTGCCCGGGCAGTGTCTATGTGGGATACAGCCGGTGTATCTCTGGCCGATGTGTATTTCACAGACCGGAAACCGGGCAGTGCGGGGCCGCATTTTTTTCTGGCCAGTGCACATCTCGCACCTTCTGAGTCAGGTGGGAGAGTACCACCGGGGGGCTGGCGACAGAGTGGACTTCTATTTTTCTACGGCAATCCTCATCAGCCTGTGCCGGAGTACGATCCGGTTTTCTACAGTACTCAGGCTGAGGTTACGCTTCCGGGTGGATACATAGCTGTTTTTACACAGGACGGTTACTACGCACTTATTGATAGAGAGGAACCAGACACAGTTGCAGGAACTATAAAGGTACGATCCTGGTTTCAGAGGATAAGAGGATTGCGTTTGATGCAGCACGAAGAGCCATGAGACAGCAGTTGTGTAGTGAGAAAATGCGAGGCTTTGTCAGGTTTTTTTTCTGGTTATGGCTGCAGTGGTTTCGTGTGAATACGATGGCGGGCAGCCTTGGCAAAACCGGTCTCCTCGGCCGCCGAGCATCTCTGGGCCAGATAGGGCATTTGTGGGGTTTCCGGCGCGGTTTGATGTTACAGTATATGACCCGGACGGACATAGCGTCGTAGTGTACGTAGCCTGGGGAGATGGCGATACAAGCGACTATGGCGATTTTGTTCGTTCTGGCTCCACAGTGGTTTTTGAGCATACCTGGCACCGGAATGGCACTTTTCTTGTCTGCGGTCGCTGCTATGATACGTTATGACCCGATGCAACCGTTGTTCTCTGACTGGTCCCATCCACTGACCGTGGTTGTGGAAAATCCAGTTCCCGCGAGCGGGAATATGGTCGAGGAAGCCGTAGCCAGAGTATCGGATTTTGTCCTGGAATCAGCCGGTTCCGATTGACACGCAGGGTGGACGTTCTAAGATACAGACACAGGTGAGATTCGGATTTCATATTTCCATCGCCGGTGGTTTTTCCCAAGTCCGTTCTCGCGCAGAGCAACTGGGTTGTGAGACCGTACAGTTGTTTACCCGTAGTCCGCGCAGTTTCCGGGCGCAACCTTTGGATCAGGAGGAGGCAGAGCAATTCAAGAAGGACATCAGAGAATCAGATATATCGCCGGTGTTCGTGCATTCACCATACTTGGTAAATCTGGCTGCTGCTGACCGGCGCCGCGCAGACATGACAAGGGAAATTGTCGTTTCTGATGCGGAGCGCTGTGCTCTTCTGGGCGTCGGTTTCCTGATTGTGCACATAGGTCGGGCCACGGGCAGTCGCGGAGCGCTCAGACGTTCGCGCGGGGAGCCAGACGAACCGGCACTGGCGGTTGTAGCGGAGAATGTGGACCGGGCACTTGCCAGTTTTCCTAAAGGCGTAATATTGCTGTTGGAAAACACCGCAGGAATGGGCTCGGAAGTGGGTTTCACTTTTGAGCAGATTGCTGCCGTCCTGGAGCGGATAAGCCATCGGGACCGCGTAGGGGTGGTTTTGGACACAGCTCATGCCTTTGCCGCCGGATATGAGTTGAGAACTCGGGCAGGACTGGATGAAACGATTAGAAGATTTGACAAACTGGTGGGATTGAGCCGTTTGTACCTGCTCCATCTGAACGACGCGCGAGCAGGTTTGGGTTCCAGAATTGATAGACACTGGCATATCGGCAAGGGAGAAATAGGATTGGACGGGTTCAGACAAATAGTGAATCACCCACTTTTATCACACCTGCCAGGTATTATGGAAACTCCGCGTAAGAGTCCGGATGATGATCTGGCGAATATGAAGACTATTCGTAGTGTTCAGATAGCCAGATGACTTGGGCGGTAGGAAAATGAAGATTCGATTTTGGGGCGGGTGCAGGACTGTCACCGGATCCAAGCATCTTCTTGTCTCAGGCAAACAGCAGTTACTTCTGGAGTGTGGACTTTATCAGGGACACCGGGACTTGGCGGAGCAGACCAATCGTTACCTTCCCTTTAAAGCCAGAGAAATCAGCAACTGCATTGTCAGTCACGCGCACATTGACCATGTGGGCAATGTGCCAAATCTGGTAAAGCAGGGTTTTCGGGGAGATATCGTGGTAACAAAGGCAACGCTGGCATTGTCTCGCCTTCTGTTGCTTGATGCAGCCAGCATTCAGGAATCAGATATTCGGTACTTGAACAAGAAACGCAAAGAAAAAGGAGAACCGGCTAAGGAACCCATTTACACCACGCAGGATGCACAGGAGGCCTTGCGTTATTTTAGAGGAGTAAATTATGCCAAGAAGGTCAAACTGGGTAATTTCTCAGTAGTGCTGCATGATGCTGGTCACATACTTGGTTCGGCTCTCGTAGATATTGAAGTGGAGGGGCGTAGACTGCTTTTTACCGGGGACTTGGGTCGGCGTAAGATGCCCATTATACGGGACCCGGTGCAGGTAGACCAGGCAGACTATCTGATCATGGAGGCAACTTATGGTGACCGATTACACGGTGATTACAACGATGTGGCCGCACGGTTGGCCGAAATCATAAACCGTGTGATAGCCCGCGGAGGGCGAATTATCATCCCGGCGTTCGCCGTGGAACGGTCCCAGGAGCTAGTCTATACTTTGAATCGGTTACGACAGAACGGCAGGGTACCAGAAATTCCTGTTTTTGTCGACAGTCCCCTTGCCACAGGTGTAACCGAGGTCTTTCGCAATAACCCCCAGTACTACGACGAAGAGGCATTACAGATGCTAAACGGCCACGACCAGCCTTTTGATTTTCCGGGACTTACCTACGTGAGTTCGGTAGAAGAATCAAAGGCGTTGAATAGTATTACCGAGCCATGCATAATAATATCGGCCTCAGGGATGTGTGAAGCCGGCAGGGTGCTACACCATCTGAAACATGCTATAGGTGATGAGCGGAATTTAGTACTGCTGGTATCATTTCAGGCCGAGGGGACACTTGGGCGCAAGTTAGCCGAGCACGCGCCGCGAGTAAAAATTTATGGTGAAGAATATGAGCGGAGATGTGAGGTGGAGATGATGGATGAATTCAGTGCCCATGCTGACCGGCAGGGACTTCTGGAGTATGTGAGCCGGATGAATCTCTCGAGGTTGAAAAAAGTGTTTCTGGTTCATGCCGAACCAGCTGCAGCAGAAGCCATGGTGGAGCCGCTGCAACGTCTGGGCGCCAAAGAGGTTTTTGTTCCTGAGGTAGGAGATGAGTATGAACTATAGGACAAAGAGAGTTTTCAAGTTGTGGAGTGCAATCCGCAATCACTTGCGTAGAATGTCCGGGTGGCTAATAGCAGGGTTGGCGTTGATTTTGACCGGATGTTGGTGGTTTGATGATATTCCACCGGTGTGCACAATAGTGCAACCGACTGATTCTTCGGCGGTAAGCGGCGTGGTGCTGGTGCGTGCCGAGGCGACAGACAGTAGCGGCATAGCCGAAGTGGAGTTCTATGTGGATAGCGTACTTCTAGCGGTAGATGATTCCTATCCTTACGAGGCCAGCTGGAACACAGAGGAGTTAGAAAGTGGCTCATGGCACCGGCTACAATGTAAGGCTAAGGACCTTTTCAGCAACAAGGGATATAGCAATATCGTGCATGTTCAGGTAGTTGAGGCGTCCGAAAGGAGTATATTCCATGGTCGGTTCAGGTTGCCTACCGGGTACTACTGGCCGGTAGCCTTTGCTGCTGCAGCCGGCGATACCCTAGCGGGCGAGTTTCGTATTGCCGGAGCAGGGGTATTGTCTCGTTTCATATGGCTTACTGCGGAGCAATACCGTGCCTTTGCGGAGGGTAGGTCATATTCGCCGCTTTTACAGGAAAACAACAGAACGGAGCTGACGGTAAGATCGCTGGTTGCTAGGAGCGATTCTTTCTATCTGGTGTTCTTGAATACAAGCGGCGCACAAGTTGACTGTTGGGTTCGTTTTTCTCTGGAGTGAAAATGTTTACTTTGCTTATTTTGATTTCTTTCTGGCATAGACCGGAGGCGATACCGGTTGGACAAGTTGAAAAACAGCGGTGTGGTTTGCTGGAACAGGTATTTTCGCTGGCAGGAGAGACTTCTCCCGCGAGTTTTGACTGGTATAGTCCTGACCGGATTTCTGGCCAGTTTGTGGTCGGATTTGAACCAGGGACAGAAGTTGAGGTATCCGTAGTTTTGGAGCAGGCAGGCATCCGGATAGTGCGATGCGACCGACAGGGGGCATTTTTTGTCTGCCGTTCAGATATGGACCGGCCAGACCTGTTACTGGCAGAGAAGGAAGGAATACGTTATGTAGAACCAGACTTGGTGGTGCGGGCAACGAAGATTCCCAACGACCCAATGTTTCTGCAGCATCAGTGGGACAAGTGGGTGATGTATGCTGACAAAGCTTGGGATGTTACCGCTGGCAGCCCGGGCGTGCGGGTAGCAGTTATTGACAATGGCGTACAGTATTGGCACCCGGACCTGAGTGACAGATTTGTAGCTGGAGAGCTGGGATATGATTTTGTGGGCAGAGATGAGGACCCCAGGCCGGACAACCCTTCTTTGGCAGAGGCGTTCCATGGTACGCACGTATCCGGCATCATAGCCGGGGTGATGGACAATGCTACCGGTATTGCGGGTTGGGCCCAGGTACAGCTGATGGCTGTGCGCGTGCTGAATGATTCGGGCAGCGGCAGTCTGTCGGATTTAGCTTCGGGTATCCGGTGGGCGGTAGACCGTGGCTGCCGGATACTGAATATGAGCCTGGGTGCGAATGCCAACATTACCCCGGTTTCAGAAGCATGTGTGTACGCGGCTCAGAAGAATGCTGTTCTTCTGGCCGCAGCCGGAAACGACGGCACGTCGGTAATCCAGTACCCGGCCGCACTGCCACAGTGTATTTCTGTAGGGGCTACGGATCAGGCTTCTGAACTGGCCGATTTTTCCAACTACGGACCGGAACAGGAACTGGTAGCTCCTGGAGTAAACATTCTGTCTACGGGCTTGAACTCTGCGTATGTACTGGCCAGCGGTACGTCTATGGCCTGTCCTCAGGTGGCGGGCGTAGCGGCACTGATTTTAGCGGCAAACAATTCTTTAACTGCTGTTAGGGTGCGTTCGATTCTGGCCGCTTCCGCCCTGGATATGGGGGAGGTAGGCCGGGATGTCATATTTGGCTATGGTTTTGTCAGTGCCTATCGGGCACTTGAACTGGCGGCAAGTATGCGGGCCGCAGAAGTCGGGCAGGAAGCAGGGGCACTCCGGGCTACAATATGCCGCGGGCCAGTGTTTTTGTCAGGTCAAAGCGGACGGATATCTGATATTCAGGGAAGGCGAGTAGGGAGGCTGAAAGCAGGAGAGTGGTTGAATGTCAAAGCCGGCACTTACTTCCTTGAGATAGATGACGCAGATGGTAAGGTCAGGCAAAAGTTGGTGGTGTTACCTTAGTCGTTGTTAGGCGAGTAGGTGGCACAACAGCGATCATTCTCCCATACCGTCACACTGACTACCGGGAGGTGTTCGACCAGCTGGTCAAAAAAGTGGCGGGCGAGGTTTTCGGCCGTAGGGTTGAAATGATAGACTTCGTTTAGCAGTTTATGATCTGGCAAAATGTCCTGAAGATATGAGTCCACTTCTCGGAAGTCCAGCACCATCCCCGGTTTCTTGAGTTCGTTTGCACTTAGCGCCACTTCCACCCGGTAGTTGTGGCCGTGCATATCTTCGCAGCGGCCACCGATACCGTGAATTGCGTGCGCCGCGCTGAAGGTCCGGCTCACTCTGATAGTGTACAAAATAACCTCCTCGCTTTATTGTAGCCTGTCTGCTTGGGAATGCAAGCAGGGAAGATTGTTTAGTTGTCAAGTTCACACAGGGTTACCGAAGCCGAGAGGTTTTTCTGGCTTGACGGTTCCAAGACAGGGTCTATTCTATGCCTATGCTGAGAGTGTCGGGCTTGCTGTCAGGACGGGGCAGCGGACGAATACTGATAATTGCCTTCTTTGTTGCCGGAGTGATAGGACTGGTGTTGGAGGTGGCATGGTTTCGCAGCCTTAGTTTAGTTCTTGGTTCTCATACACAGGCATTGACAATAGTCTTGGCTGCCTATATGGCCGGTCTGGTCCTAGGCAATATTCTGATTGGCCGTTGGATAGCAAGTGGGGAGCACAGCGTACATACACTAGTAAGAACGTATGCCATTCTGCTCGGCGTTTTGGGAATTAGTGGGCCGGCGGTGATCTTTCTTGCTCCCGGCTTGGCCGTCGTAGCTGCGCCACTACTGCGGTTGCTAGGTTGGAACTCACCAGGAGCTATTCTTCTCAGGGGATTGGTGGGGTTATTGCTGATGTCTGTGCCTACTATCGTTCTGGGCGGACTATGGCCTCTGGTGGCGCAGTTGATTGCACGACGGGTTGACAAAGCCGCCCGTAGCTTGGGGGTTCTTTATTTCTTAAACACGTTAGGCTCCGTAGCGGGAGCTTTACTTTGTGGCTTTTTTCTTTTGGAACATCTGGGAGTGAAGGGTACTGTGCTTCTAGCCGGAGCCATAAGTCTCTGTTTGAGTTTAATGGTATGGTTCTGGCCAGTGCGTCTGAGTGCAGCCAGTTCATTTTCTAGATCCCGGCTGGAGGTACGGGGGACAGAGCGGCTTAAGTACGCTCGAGGCGCACAGATGGTTCTGTTGGTGGGTTTTGGACTGTCTGGTTTTGCCGCTTTGGGGCTAGAAGTGCTCTGGACTAGAGCCTTGGTCACCGTTATGGGGCAACCGGTTTACGGCGCTACTCTGGTGTTGACCGCTTTCCTTCTTGGTCTGGCGCTGGGCGGGTTGGCAGCAGGTACTTTTGCCGACCGGGTTAGAGACCCACTCTTGGGTTTTGGGATAGTGGAGTGCGGTATTGGTATTACGAGTATCTTGGCGCTGGTGATGTTGGCACGAGCTCCGGCCGTGCTTAGCGGTCTGACTGGTTGGGCCTGGCCGGGTCTGCTTTGGGGACTAGCCGGGTTCTGCTTTGGGGTTATGGTGTTGCCCACGATGTTGATGGGAGGTACTTTTCCTCTGGCGAGCAAGGTGTATCTGCCGCAAATGACAGTGATGGGACAGCGCGTGGGTGTGTTGTTTGCTGTCAATACGGTGGGTGCGCTGCTTGGTGCCTTGGCGACTGGTTTTTTGCTTGTACCAGCTCTAGGCACGGTGCGAGCGAATCTGTTGTTGGCTGGCGTAGGATTAGGGGTGGGAGCAGTAGCGATTGCTGCAGCGGGCGTGCGTAGTTATGCAAAGGTTTTGATTATAGTAGGAGTTACTGTTTTGAGTGCTCTGGCTGGCGCTTTTCTGGTGCCTCATCGATTGCGCATACTGCCACTCGATCTGGTTGCGAATGAAGATGAGTATTGGCGGGTGCTTTATTATCGAGAATCTGTCGAGGGAGTCGTGACTACAGCTGAAGATCCACAGGGAATACGGCAGACCTGGGTAAACTCCAGCGTGGTATGCGGTAATGCTTTGCCGGCACTCAAGCCCGTGCGCCTGATGGGGGTGCTACCAATGGTGTTACACCCTGCACCCAGGGATGCTCTTGTTATTGGCTATGGTTTAGGCGTTACTTCTTCTCTGTTGGTCGATCTGGGTTGTGATCTAGTTGACTGTGTAGAGATTGCCCCGGCGGTGGTAGCGGCTTCCGAGTGGTTTGCAGCTTGGAATAACCGGGTGTTTGACAATCCTGTGCTGCGGGTGATGGCGGGAGACGGTCGTAACTATCTGCTGTGTACTACGCGTCAGTATGATATCATTTCTTGCGACCCTACTCACCCGGCTCTGGGTTCTGTCGGACTCTATACTCGGGAGTTCTATCAGCTGTGTCTGGCTCGGCTTCGGTCCGGAGGAGTGATAACCCAATATGTCCCTTTTCATAAGTTGGAGGAAAGGGACTTTTTGGCTTTAGTCAATACTTTTCGCGCAGCTTTTCCTAACTGTGCGTTATGGAGGGGTATCGCACACGGGGTACTTGTAGGCAGAAAAGACTCGGCGTTGGCGTTGGATTGGCAGCGGATTCAGAAAACGGTAGTCGGTGCACCTAGGGTAGTGAGAGAAGCTTTGACGGAGGTATTCCTAGAACGGCCGGAGGCACTTGTAGGAGGCATGGTGCTGGATTCAGCTGGAATTGCCAGACTTACCCGGGGAGTAGCAGTTCTTACGGATGATCAGCCCCGGGTAGAGTTTGTTGGCGCGCGAGCGTCAGATACCCGTACTTGGGTGGGTAATGCGCGTCTAGTGCTGGAGTGCTATACCGGGCCAGGTAATGTGGTCCTGCCGGCAAACGATACAGCGGTGGCCCAAGCCGTAAGTAAAGCCGGTGTGGCAGAGCGAGCTCGTTTTCTGGCCACTCTGGCTGCTGTGGAGGGACAATTACGACAGCAGAGGGAGTATTTTCTTCAAGCGTTGCGTGCTGACCCTGAGGATCGGGAAGCTCAGCTTTTCCTGCGTATGTCAAGATAGTTATCCTGCCTGGAGGGGTGCGTTCGAAGGTTTGCCGCTAAACGGGGCTATTCATAGCGGAGCGCTTGAATGGGGTTGAGTCGAGCGGCGCGGGAGGCGGGAAAAATACCGAAGAAGATGCCTACCGCGGCGGAGAAGCCAAATCCCAGCAGTATAGTCCACAAAGGTGCAGCTGCCTTGAGATGTCCTACTGTGGCGGCCAGTTGGGCTATGCCCAACCCCAGCACGATACCAAAGGTACCGCCGACAAGGGCCATAAGTGTAGACTCAAGCAGGAATTGCCAGAGGATGACGTTGTTGGTGGCACCTAAGGCTTTGCGTAGTCCGATTTCCCGCGTGCGTTCGGCTACGGCCACCAGCATGATGTTCATGATACCGATTCCGCCAACCAGAAGCGAGATACCGGCTACTAGAATCATGACAATGAAGGCAACGCGCGTGATGTTTCTGTATATTTCGCGCAGAGTTTCCTGCGTGTTTATGGCAAAATTGTCGGGTTTGTCATAACCCAGCCCGCGTCGTCTGCGCAGCAATTCCCGTATTTCGTCTATGGCCTGTTCCACTGGCACACCGGTCTTGGGCACTACTCCTATGGTGATACCGCCGAACAGGCGAGCCTGGCGCGAACGTGGTTCGGGAAAGGATTTTTCGTAGGTGGACAAGGGTACGATGATGATGTTGTCCTGACTCTGGCCCAGAAAGCTGCCTTTACGTTCCAAGATACCGATGATCGTAAAACGTTTGCCTTCTATGGTCAGACTTTTTCCTATAGGGTCTTCGTTGATAAAAAGATTGTCCACAATGTAAGGTCCCAGCACGCAAACAGCTCGTTTGCGTAGGCTGTCCTCAGAAGAGATGAAACGGCCGGTTTCAATACGGTAGTTAGCGGTAATAGCTATGGCCGGTGTGGAACCGAGCAGACCAATGTTGGTTGCCTTTTCACCCCGGCGGGTAATGCGGTTTACCTGCCGGGAACGTTGGGGGGCGACGCGAGCTACAGAAGGCAGTCGGCTTATGGCTTCTGCATCTCGTAACGTTAGTTCGGGACGACGACTCAGTTCGTCAAAGTCGAGCTGTCCCATACCCCAGGCTATTTTCTGCACGTAGATTGTATTGGAACCGAGTGTACTTATCTGACGTTCTACTTCATAGTTCATACCTTGAATCAGGGAGACAATAGCGATGACAGTCATCACGCCGATGATAACGCCGAGTACGGTCAGGAAAGAGCGCATCCGGTGAGTGCGGAATGTTTCCAACGAGAGCTTCAGTAGATCGTAAATTGGCATAACTCAGGTTCTTTTATTGACTTTTCGGTCCTTTTTTCCAGTTTGCAATTTGCGATTCCTTTTATGAGATGAAGTTATACCGCGAGTCTGATTCAATGTGACCATCTTTCAAGTTGATAATTCTGCGGGCGTGACCGGCAACCGTTTGATCGTGAGTAACAACGATAATAGTATTTCCCATCGCCGCCAGCTGGTCGAACAGCTGCATGACTTCCAGACCAGTGCGAGAATCTAGATTCCCGGTTGGTTCGTCTGCGAGAAGTAGGGAAGGGCGATTGGCTAGAGCTCTAGCTAAGGCAACCCGCTGCATCTCGCCGCCAGATAGTTCGTTGGAGCGGTGGTGCATACGGTCGGCAAGACCGACTAGAGAGAGCAGCTCACGAGCACGAGACAGTCTTTCTTTTGGTTTCATTCCGGCATAGACCAAAGGCAGCTCGACATTCGCTAGAGCGGTCAGTCGAGGTAGCAGATTAAAGTTTTGGAAGACAAAGCCTATACTGCGGTTGCGCAGATGTGCCAGTTCCAAGTCATTCAGACTGGAAACATCTTTTCCGTCCAGAAAGTAACGACCGGAAGTGGGCACGTCCAAGCAGCCAAGAAGATGCATCAGGGTTGATTTGCCCGAACCTGATGGTCCCATCAGTGCCACATATTCGCCATGTTCTATTTTCAGACTAATGCCGGCTAGGGCCTGTATTTCTACTCTACCTGTACGATAGACCTTAGTGATATTCTCAGCATAGATCAAAGGAGGGAAGGAAGAGGAAGTTTCCAACAGACCGTCACCCTACTTTACGCGGGTTCCTTCTTTCAGTTTGGATAACACCTTGTAGGGTCCTGTTATGACCATGTCTCCCTCCGCAAGACCTTCCAGTATCTGCACTTCTGTGTCGCTGGAACGACCGGTTTTGATCGGCCGCAGCACAGCTCTTCCGTTTTGAACGATGAATACTGTCTCCTGTTCCTTACCTTCCAACGGCCGCCGGCCTACGGCCTGCAATGGTATGACCAGCACGCTATCCAGAGAAGCAGTGGTGATGTCTGCAGAAACAGACATGCCGGGTCGCAGCACAGCCGCGGAAGAATCCAGGTTAATTACTACTTCAAATTCCGTGCCGGTAACTTCGGAGGATAGAAGCGTCTGGGTAGGCATATAGCCTATTCTGGTAACGGTGCCCGTAAAAGATGTTTCAGGGAGCGCGTCGACTTTTACGCGTGCCTTCTGTCCTGCTGCCAAGGATACGATATCTGTTTCGTCTACGTTAACCCACGCTTCCATTCTGGACATATCAGCGAGGACCATTATTACGGTTCCGGGGTTATTCATGGTACCAAGAATGACAGTTTCCCCTTCTTTTACATTTAGTTTGACGACGGTGCCGGAGATAGGAGCACGTAATACGGTCTTGTCCAGCTGGTCCTTAGCCTGGTCGTACTGAGCTTGGGCTGCCTCGCAGGCAGTTTTGGCTGCTTCGTACTGTTCTGCCGAGACTAGCTGTTTGGCGTATAGACTTTCTATACGGTTAAAACTGGCCAGAGCCTGTTCGAAACGGGAACGAGTTTGCAACAGTTGGGCTTGATAGCTTTTCTGATCTAGCTTTAGAAGGAGGTCACCTTTGTTTACCCAGTCTCCCTCCTGTATCAGAAGCTGATCTACCGTGCCCATTACCTGAGCCTGCAGGTTTACCTGGGTCTGAGCTCTCAGTGTGCCGGTGGCAGATACCAGGGAGACCAGAGAACCGTATTTTGCTTTTTCGGTGATGACCTGTTCTCCGGGCGGCGAACGTCGCAAATTGAGAAAAACTATGAGAAGAAACAAGACAGTGGCGGCGGCAAGCAGAAGGATAGTTCGAACACGCTGATTCATTAATTCTCCTTTTCCGGCAGGACGGTGTGTCCCAATAAATAGTTTATGTGTGCAGCGCGGACGTAAGTGTCGCACAATGCGCTGAGATAGTTAGCGCGGGCCTGATACAGGTCCGCTTCAGCTCCCAACAGCTCAAAAAGAGAGATGCTGCCCAGACGATGTTCTTGACGGGCAAGTTCACAGAGCTGCATATGCAGTTTTAGATTTTGCTCGGCGGAGACACACTGCTGTCGTGCTTCACGAAAGGAAAGGAGAGCTTCGGTGATGCTTACTTCCAGGTTTAAGCGGGAGGCCTGCAGGCTGGCCTGAGTCCGACGGGATTCGTTCACCGCCTCCGCAATCCCCAGCGCATAGGATTTCACGTCCAGAAGCGGAAAGGATATCTTCAGACCAAGCGAAGCGTGTTGGTGATCTTGCCATTGGCGATAACTGTTGGGAAGCAGAGTGTCCAGATAACTAGAGGTCCAGTAGACGGATACAGACGGAAGAACTCTGCCGATAGTAGTAATACAGTTTATGCGCGCCGCGATTGCATTTCCAACTGCTAATTTCAGTCCCGGGTTTTGGTGACGGATATCTGCTACCCGTTTTTCCAGTTGGTCTAGCTCTGGCCCGTAAGGCATAGGGAAAGAATCAGCGGCCAGCACTATTTTGTCTGTGTCAAGGTTAAGGAGAGCCTTGAGCTGGTCAGCCGCAAGACACAGACCAGCTTCGGCCTGGAGGCGTGTCAGTTCTGCGGAAGCGAGAGCCGTCTGGGCGCGGAGGATATCAAGGGGAGAAGCTGAACCCAGTCTACCCCGTTCTTCGACGAGACGGAGGTTTTCCTGAGAGCGGTCCCTTGCCGCTGCTGCGGCGGCAACAAGCATTTGGGCCTTTACTAGAGATAAATACTTACTGGTGACATCATAAGCCAAGAGGCTGAGTTTTTCCCTTGCTTCAGTTAGATGGTAGTTACTGTATACGATGGCTCCAACCAGCTTGCCGAAAGTTTCCGGGTCGAATACCACCTGGGACAGAGTTAGATTGCCGTTCCAACTCCAGCGGGAAAGAGGTTCGGAGTGGGAATAGTTAAGGTTTGCTGCGACTGTAGGAAGCAGTTGAGAAATACCCCGCGCAAGCGTGAGTCCAGATTGAGTGCGGCTGCACTGTGCCTGTACCACGACAGGACTTTGTCTAAAGGCAAGACGCAGTGCGTCTGTGAGGGTGACTCTCATGGTGTCTGCGGGGAGGCTTACCAGGAGCAACAGGGTAATACAGCTCATACTCGTATCTAACCGTGGTTGCTGACTAGTCCCGGGATTGCCGATAATACAGTAAACAGTGCCCAGATTCCGAACGCAAAAGCCAGACCGCGGGATCTCTTCAGTCCGAATACTACGCTGAGACCGACGCCAAGCAGAAAATAGCCCCAGATGATGAAAGGGTCCAGCCTAGTCAGCAGAGCCATAGCTCCTCCTTTTGCGTCGGGGAAAGCGGCCCACAGACTGGTAGTGACGGTGCTGGAGCGGGTAAGAAGAGCCAGCAAGATGCGCAGAGCTGCAGCCGGTAGCGTTATCAGATGAGCATGGGTTACTACAGATAAAGCGTGGAGATAACTGGTTTGAGCGTTGTGCAGATGGGCGATGAGAGATACCACAAGAGACAGCAGAAAAACGGAAAGAAGCTGATTGACTAGCACGGTCACGAGCGGTACAACATTGCGGGCAACTGCACTGGAATAGAATCGGTCCATTCCTTCCTGGGCCTTTTCTATCTGTTCCTCGCTCATCCCCCGCTGTCGCATCTGCTCCAAGGCTGTATCTTTTTGTTCTTGCCAGTCCATATACTGGGTGGTTACTGCAGTCGCGGCCAGATTGGCAGCTACGGCGAGGAATAAAGGTAACAACCAGGCCGGCTTTTCTTTCAGTCGGGCAAGAATTGCAGACGGGGAAATGTATATCCAAAACATCTTCTTCTCCGGTTAGTAATCTGCCTTCAGGATACTTTCCTCAACCGGTAGGGTTCCTCGGGAGGCAGGGGCCTTCGTGACGTCTCCAGGTCATTTCTTGGCCGACCTGGTCAGGCGGCCGGTGTGTTGAGCATCACGGCGATACTGTGGCCAGGGCGAAGGGGCTGGTAGTGTATCGCCTTCAAAGGCAAAGAGTACTCCGTCCCAGGAGCCAACGTATACTGTGCCGTCCGGACCGATAGTAGGAGAGGAAGCATAGTAGAGGCTCTTCTCAGAAGCGGCTATGTCCTGTTTCCAGACCAGTCTGCCGCTGCGGGTGCTAAAGGCATAGATGACGCCGTCGTCAGGCAAAAAATACAAAGTTCCAGCTGCGCTCAGCGCGGGTGTTGCAGCTAGTATGTCGTCTGCTTCATACAGCATACGGACGACATCCTCCGGAGCTTTACGCAGCAAGTAGTAACCGTCCGAACCAAGAAATAAAGTATCGCCAGGGCCTATGGTGATTTCAGTTTTTATTTCGTCTTCGTCTGGTACCGGGGCGCGCCAGCGCATTCTACCGTTCGGGCCTATGCAATAGACGAAGCCGTCGTTGTTGCCCGCATAGACGTTGCCCAGCGGGTCTGGTATCGCACCACCGAAGAAGTAGTCTCCGTCCGGAGTGCCGAAGACCCAGCGCTTTCTTCCTTTTTGATCCAGACAGTACAATGAGTCAGCTGCAACATAGATAAGTCCGTTGAGGCCGATGCTTGGAGAGGAACAGATACCGCCCTTGGCGTGAAAGCGCCAGACAATTTTGCCCCCGGGCTTTACGGCCATTACCAAGCCAGTATCTGTTCCTAGATATAGGGTACCGTCCGCAGCTACAGCCGGTGGAGTGTATAACTCGTCACCGGTATAAAGCTTCCACCGCAGTCTGCCCTGTCTGTCCAAACAATAAAGATGAGAATCGAGGGAGGCAACGTAGATATTATCTTTGAAAGCGACAGCCGTGGCGTAGACGGCTCCTCCGGTCTGGTAAATCCAGCGCAGACGGCCCTGGGGGTCGAGAGAATATAGCCTGCCTTCTTCATCACCCACATAGATGTTGTTACTATCATCCAGTGTGGGTGAAGCTACAATGGGACTGGAATCAATCGTGGGGAAAAGCCATTTCAGCACCGGCTTTGTTACTTTGACCGATAGAGGCTTGCTCCAGGCGGAGACTTTGCCGTCTGCGTCGCGAGCCCGGACTCGCACGGTATATTCGCCGTAGCGTCGGTAGCGATGATAGCGGGTATATTCAGAGGTGGTGGGAGGGGTCCAGCGCAGGGTTTCCCCGTCTCCCCAGTCAATTTCAAAAGACACAGGAAGTTTGACTTTCTTGGGCGGGAAAACAGTGAGTTCGGTTTCGGTTAGTGTGTCTGTCCGCATGGGCAGAACCAAGGAATCAGGCGCCGGCACTGCCGTGAGCCCATACAAAAGAAAGAGGACGAACTGCATAGAGATGTGTTACGTGCTGCAGAGTTGCAAGGTCATAGCATTACCAAGGTCTGTCTATGGTGCTCGGAGTAAGTCGATTGTCAAGTATTTCGTGCAGCCAGTATTTTTTCTGCCCGATCCACATCTCTGGCTATTTGCTCAGCCAGAGCCGCAGCATCGGGAAATTTTCTCTCCGGTCGTAGTCGTTGGACAAAGAGTACAGTTACCTGCGTCGGTGCTCTGGACAATTCCTGATGTAGCAGATGAACTTCGATAGAAAGTTTCTCCCCATGGAAGGTGGGACGGTGACCGATGTTCAGAACGGCGTCAAAGTTTTTACCTGCCCACTCTGCCTGTACCGCATAGACTCCGTCGGCTGGTACCAGTTTCTCTCGGTCATCTACCTGCAGGTTTAAGGTGGGAAAGCCCAGACGACGGCCGGTGCCGGTACCGGGTACCACCCGGCCTGTAAGGCTGTAGTAACGGCCCAAGAGGGCAGTGGCAAGATGCACGTGTCCGAGTAGCAGGTGTTCTCGAATGGTGGTACTTCTTACGGGTATGCCGGAAACGGAAAGCTCTGGTATTACCTCTACTATTATGTTTGCGGGTTCGAGCAGTTGCCTGAGCAAGTCTGCATCTCCACGGCGGTATTTTCCGAACTGGTGATCATGGCCAATAACTACAGCGTGCGGTTGCAGAGTCAATAGATGACGACGAATGAACTCCCGCGGGTCCAGGGTCTGCATTTCGGTATTGAAGGGGAGAATGTGCACTATATCAACGCCCATCTCCAGAAACAGTCTCTTTTTTTCTGGCAGGGGTGTCAGCACATAGGTGAAGTCTGGGTGGATGAGCTGCGCTGGCAGGGGATCAAACGTCAGCACTGCCGAGGGAACCCCGATTTCACTTGCTAGCTTTCGGGTGCGATTGATGATGGCCTGGTGTCCCAGATGCACTCCGTCAAAACTGCCGACCGCAATCACCAGCCCGGCTGGCGGTACGGGTTTTTGTCCACGTCCTGACGAGCCGGTTCGTTCACTTCTCTGCATATATCATCCGCAGCGGCTTTATCCGGTTCTGGTGGACGGCGGCCAAACACAGAAAATTCCTACTGGCTGTGACAGCGAGTACGTTGTCAGCGTCTGCACAGCCAGTGACGTCAACCGTTTGTCCCTGTCGTAGTTTGCGGGCCTGAACTTCGGTGAGTTCTACCTGAGGCAGTTCGGGTAGAGCTTCGGTAACGGGGATTAGCCGACGGACAATAGTATCCGTGTCTGCCTGGTGTAGAGGCAAGGCGTCTGCTAGGGTGAATTGGCCCGCGCGGGTGCGTGTCAAACTTGCCAGAGTGGCGACTGTTCCGGCTGCTTTTCCCAGATCGCGGGCCAAGGCACGAATGTAGGTGCCGGACGACACGACGGCGCGTAGAGTAACAAGGGGGGGGTGCCATTTCAGAAGCTCAAGCTCCTTTATATTTACCTGCCGCGGCGGCAGCCGGAGAGGTGTTCCTCGGCGAGCCAGTCGGTAGGCAGGCTGACCTTGTTGTTTCAGAGCCGAGAAGGTGGGCGGGACTTGCGGTTGTATCCCGAGAAAACTGTTTAGCAGTTGTTGCAATTCCTCCAGAGCAAGGCGAGGCACAGGGGCCTCAGCCAGTATTCGTCCTGTGATGTCGTCCGTATCTGTTTCTTTTCCGAAGAGTACCTCGGCCTCATATTCCTTGTCCGAATGGAGGAAAAATCTGCTGAGCCTTGTCGCTGCTCCAATGAGAATTATCAGCACTCCTCTGGCCATTGGGTCTAGGGTGCCGGCATGACCCAGCGGCAAAGACCCCAAAACTCGACGCAGGTGGCGAATGCAGTCAAAAGAACTAATGCCCGAAGGCTTGTACAGATTCAAAACCCCATGCATCGGGAGTGCTCTTTTCCCTCTTGTTTCTGTTTCTTTCAGGTTTCGTTGTCCATGTCCTCCTTTACCTCTTTTTCTACCTCGGTTTGTTTCTCTGGAAAAAGTTCGTGCAGGATGTCGCCGACTCTCTGTTCCTGGGCCAGAATTTCGTCCAGAGCGAAGCGCAGCTGGGGCAGATAGCGCAGTCGTACCCGCTGGCTGAGTTGCCTACGGATAAAACCGACTGCGTGACGCAGGTGTGCGAGGCTGGCCTGCTTTTGTGTTTCGTTTCCCATGATGGAAAGGTAAATGGAAGCATTCTTCAAGTCGCGACTCATCCGGCAACGAGTGACGGTGACAAAACCGATGGCCGGGTCAGACATTTCATTCAAGATAATTTCGGCTACCGCTTCCTTGATGGCGGCAGCTACTCGTTCCTCCCTATATTGCATAGTTGTTTATTTTAGCGGCGTCAATCTTTGTGTAAAGACGAAAGGCAGGTTCAGTGGTTGAATTTTCTATTGACAAGAAAGTGGGCGCGTCTATTATTCGTACAAAGAGTAGTAGTTTTGGTCCTACTAAAGCAGGGGTCGGCGGGTTACATCCTGATTCCAACCTGGTAACAAGATAGATTTGGCTACTATGCCGCGTTTAGGAAGTACGTACGAACAAGGAGGTGTTATCATGCGGGGGCCAATAAGGTTGAATTCTCTTGATGTCGACCTGCGCGTACCTGCAAGGTTAAAGGGGGTGTTTTGTCTGGGACAAACTCCCGCACAGGCAGTAGTAGTCGAGCGGGCAGACCAGGATTTAAAGGAAGAGATAAAAGCACACGAAGGGAAATACCACTTTTTCTGGTTTGAACCTTCGCTTACCCCTACCGAACGTTACCTGGCTCACTGTCGCTGGTTTCACAAACTGAACGATTCCGGTCATTTCGGGGCTGGCGGTCATCCTCAGCGACCAGCAGGAGTGGAAGTGCGCTGTCCGGTTTGCGGTGAGTAGCGGGGCAGAGACAGGCATTCAGGTTAGGTTAGCAGCAAGGGGTAGACGGGAATAACCATCACAATCTACGGCGAGTTCTGTCTGGTACGTCTAAGTAGGCGTTACACGTCGAGAACCAGAGTAACGCGGTAACCGGACGGAGTCTGTTCCAGTCTGTATTCGTGGTAGGTGGGTGTTTTGACTTCTACTTTGAAGCCGTGCCGGGTAGAGTCGTAGGGTTCGCCATGAAGAGTCGCGGATAAATGCACAGCTGAGGTTAGATTGCCACTGACGGAGTGCTGGTTTGACAAATCGGCAGGAAGGATACGAACTTCGGTATGGCACACAGCAAAGCCGTGGGCGGAGAAAAGAAACAGGAGTTCCCTCAGCCAGTCCAGAAATAGTTCGGACAGGTCGGTGTTATCCAGGCGGACTTCGTAGTGTTGTTTTGGTTCTACCTTTGTCATATCAAGCATAAGGTCGAACAGGCAGAAAGCAGCATGACGGAACAGTTCTGGCAGATCCCGGCCGTAGATTTCCACTTTGATATCCGAAGTGTGTTCCAACTGACGGTAGGGAGAAATGTTTGTCATGCAGCAGCGATTCTGTTATCAGCGGTTGACTACCAGGCGACCGCTGGAGTTGCCAGCGTACAAAAGATACACCCCTCTGGGGAGAGAGCTGACATTCAGAATAGCCTGGTCAGTTGCATGTATATCGTATTCCTGCACTATACTGCCGGTTGCGTCGAAAAGCCGTATTCGGGTGGTTTTTTCAGTTCGCGGCAGTTTGACGGTGGCTTGCACGGTGGCCGGATTGGGCGATATGGCAAGTACTGGGCGGAAAGTCTGAGGCAGCGGGTCTGTCTCTTGTACCGTAACTGAGCCGTCTAAGGTAATGTCGCAGACTATAGTATCTCCTTGCAGGCGGATGTTGCTGATAGCGATGCCTGTAGTCTTACCCTGCCGGTCACGACTGGAAGGCACGGTGGTGGAATCAAAGAGCACGCGATTCCAGCTGCCTGGCAGTACGTCAGAAGCCGCACCCAGCATGGGATGATAAAAATGGGGATCAGGTCTAACTCCGGTGCCTTTGTCGAGGTGAAAAGTGGAGTCTTCTTCCATATCTACCCGGTTGTGCCAAACACTGTAGTAAGGGTCTATGTGCCAGATGGCAAGTCCAGCTCCAGGCAGGGGCGAGTCGAATCCTATTTTCTGCCGGTTTTCCAGATAGAAGCAGGTGTCGTGATTGCGTCCGTTGCGCCAGACCTTGTAGATAGTCGGGTTGGTTTGGACAGGCGGGATGCGCAGCCCATAGGTGTTCTGGGTAATCACGATTGGAGTAACAAACCCGGCTGTTACCTTGGACCACGCTTCCATATGGGCGGGGCTCCACGGTGTATTGCCGCCAGCTCCCCACGCTCCGTAGCCCATCAGGCCCCAGTAACCTACGCCCCAAGTGTTACGCGACTGGTCGTAGAGGTCGGGCAGACCGACAAGGTGGCCGAGTTCGTGGCACATCACTGCGATGCAGCATAGCGTGGTGTCGCGTGATTCCGTCACCATGGCAAATTCAGGTACATTGGTGACGCCCCGGATGGTTACGCCGTCCGCGGTGCGGTAGTTAAAGCTGGGTATGGCGTGACTCCAGCAGCAGTTGCGGTCACCGTTGTCTGCACCGTCGGCACCGGCGTGAACCATGAACATGGCATCAATATACCCGTCCCCGTTGAGGTCGAACTGACGGAAGTCAACGTAAGGGTCAACCTGTTGAATATTTTCTCGCGCTAACTGGCTGCCGGTGGAAAGCATATAATTGCCGTCGCGGTATCTGGCATAGTTATACTGAGAAAGAAACCAGCGGCCGCCGGCAATGCCGCCGCGGACTTCATAGGTTCCGTAGGAATTTTCCAGAAAATAATCATTCAGGCTGCCGGCACGATAAAGTCCTTGGTTGTAGACCCCGGTGGAATAGAGCATAGAGTCGAAGCGAGCCGGGGAATGGCGGATGGTGTCGGCTCGATTATCCGGGAATTGCATCAGGATAGTAACAGTCTCGCAATAGCCGTATCCGGTAAGCAGGTTAGGACCCGGTTCTTCCACCCCGGGAGGAAAAACAGGCGCGGGGCCGCGGAAATAGGGACCTGGTGGCATCGCCGACACCGTTCCCAGCAAAGCAAATATTGTCAACACGGCACGCATATCGACTCCTTTCATCACCTAAGGATATACCGTGCGCAGGCGGGGTCAACCTGCGTGGTGCTAATACGTTTGCTGCGGGGTTGAGCTGAGTGCTTATTTTGCATTACCTTGACATTATTGATGGCGAGTTCTATAATGCGGCACGAGGAACAATTATGCCCAAGAGAACATATCAACCTTCCCGAATAAAGCGCAAAAGGACACATGGATTTCGCGCCCGTATGAAGACCCACGGCGGTCGGCTGGTGCTGAAACGACGTCGGGCCAAGGGGCGTAAGCGTCTGGCCGTATGAATGAGAGAAACTCTGAAGCGCAAAGAGATCTTGCGATACGACAAGGACTTGGCCCGCGTTATGGCCAGAGGCATCAGGGTTACCGGCCGGACGCTTTACCTGCGTTGTGCGCAGGCGCCGGAGAAGGAGAGTAGTCAGCCTTCCTTCAGTCTTTCAGTTGATAACTCCCGTTTATTCGAGGGGCGGCGGATTGCCTTTCTGCTGGCTCGAGGCATTAAGCCGGCGGTTCGGAGAAACCGGCTGAAGCGCCGGTTACGGGAGATATACCGGAGGCATCGGGACTGGTTTCCAGAAGGATATGACTACATATTGCATGCTACGCCGGCTGCAGCCAGCATGTCCTATACACAGCTGTTACAGCAGATACAGAGCTTGACTCGCAGACTGGCTGTAGTGCTGGGTGTGGGCCACTTGGAAGGAGCTCTCTGATGTTAGTGGTGTTTGCCCGATTTCTCATCCGCACGTATCAGTACACTCTAGGAACAGTTCTGCCTGATTCCTGCCGGTTTCAGCCTACCTGTTCGCAGTATGCCCTGGAGGCGATACAGAAGCATGGTCTGCGGGGTTGCTGGCTGGCATTGCGGCGTGTTCTGCGTTGCCATCCGTGGGGAGGCTACGGCTATGACCCGGTGCCAAATGAAAGAAAGCCAGGAGCGGATACTAGAGGTGAGGCATGAGTAACGATATGTGGCGCATGGCTGTCGGGTTTGTACTCATATTGGCTATACTTTTGCTCTGGCAGGTGCTCTGGCGCCCCCGGGCAGTTTCAGTGCCGCACCCGCAGACAGGAGCAGAACAGGTTGAGAGTACGGAATTTGCAGTGGCGAAGGAATCCGCACCGGCAGAGGTTTTCCGACCGAAAAGCTTGGTACAGGTGTCAAGTGCAGTAGACCGCGAAACAACGTATGTGCTGGAGAATGAACACATACGGCTGGAGTTTACTAACCGCGGAGGCGCATTGAAGTCAGTCTGGCTCAAACGCTATCGGGCCGAGATGGTGCCAGAGGGCAGCGTACTCCTGGCTCCGGCTTTGTGGCGGGGAGCTGATACTATCGATTTGTCGGGTGTCATTCTGGAATCTGTGGCTGACGATTCTTCGGTATCTTTCTCGCTGGTGACAGATGACTTCAGTTTCCGGCGCCGGTTTGTCTTGGGTCGGGATTACATCCTGACCCTTAGGACCTGGCTTGCGGCTGCAGATGGTTTTGTCGTTTCTGCGGCGGATGGAATAGCAGTAACCGAGCCGAATGTGAAGGAAGACCTCTCGCATTTTCACTTCTTTGCGCGCACCGAGCGGAAAGTGCAGCGCATTGCCGCCCGCGGCTGCAAGACGCCGCAGAATGTGGCCAAGACAGACTGGGTAGGGTTGAAGTCAAAATACTTCTTTCTGGTAGTAGCAGCAGGGAAACAGGGGGAGGGAGAGGTAAAGCCCGGATTCAGCTCGGCCTGCGCTTGGGCGTTGCCTGATGGACGGATTGGTTTTGCAGCGGGGGTGGAGGGGACCGAATCGGAACTTATGCTTTATTTGGGGCCAGTGGAGTATGGCCGTCTGCGGGCTTTTGGACGCGGACTGGAGGAAGCAGTGAGTCTGGGTTGGGCCAAGCCTATCGCCCTGGGGATTTTGTACCTTCTGCGTTTTCTCTACAGCGTGTTTCGCAACTGGGGCGTGGCTATTATCGTTTTCTCTATTTTGATGAAGGCGATTTTCTTCCCCCTGACCAGAACTCAGACCAGACAGATGCGGCAGATGCAGTTGCTACAGCCGAAGCTGAACGAGCTGAAGGCGAAGTACAAGAACGACCCCCAGACGCTGAATCAGGAGACGATGCAGCTTTACAAACTTTACCGCATAAATCCGCTGGCGGGATGTCTGCCCATGCTGGTGCAGCTGCCGGTCTTCTGGGCGTTGTATTCGGTGTTACGGACTTTTGTGGACCTGCGGGGCGCAAGTTTCGTATGGTGGCTGAAAGATTTATCGGAGCCGGATACGTTATTTGGTCACCTGCCTTTTCTGGGGCATCCGGCCATCGGGCTTCTGCCTATCCTGATGGGAGCTTCCTTCATTGCCCAGAATCTGCTTACTTCCACAGACAAGAAGAACTGGGCTATGACGGTGATATTTCCGTTGTTCATTACCGTGATGTTTCTGAACTTTCCCAGCGGTTTGCAACTTTACTGGTTTACTTATAATGTTTTGTCCATACTGGAGAGCGTGTTCGGCATGAAAGGAGGAATTAAATGGCTCAGCAAGAAGACCGCCTCGAGCCGACCGACCAATCCGGTCTCGCCCCTGTAGCCGAGTCAGAGGAGAACCGGAAGTCAGGAGATCAATCTCTGGCATCGGTAGCGGCTTCAAGCGGGGCTGCCGGGGATGTCCCGGATTCCGGCCAGAGCTTGCCGACAGAAAATGATGAGCAGCCAGTCGTGCCGGCGGACGAGCCGACAATGGTGCGGATGGTGCTGGATAAGTTGTTGAGCTTGATGGGTGTGAAAGGTAAAGTGGAAGTAGAGAAACAGGCAGACGGGAGCTACTACTGCAATATACACACGCGGCATGCCTCCGGTCTGCTTATTGGCCATCGCGGCAGTACGCTGCGTGCGTTGCAGTATCTGGTGCATACCATTGTGTCTCAGCGGTTTCCAGATTTGGCCCCTGTGACGGTAGATGTGGGCGGATACCGGATAAGGCGAGAGAATTTTTTGTGTAAGAAGGCGATAGCGGTGGCCCGTATAGTGCTTGAGACTAAACGGGAGATGGCACTGGATATGCTGACCACAAAAGAGCTGGAAGCGGTGGAGCAGGTCTTGAGGTCTATTCCCGGGGTTCGAGCCTACGCGCTGGGCACTGGTCACCGGCGGAACGTAGTGATAGCGCCGAAACAGGAGTAAGCAAGCATAAGAGCGGTGGCCGGCAAGAGCGTGGCCAGAGACAGAAAGGGAAAGGGACGGGATACTATCTGCGGGCTGGCTTCACCGCCAGGTTTGGGTAGTATCGCCGTAATCAGATTGTCCGGTCCGGATGCGTTGGCGATTGTTGAGCGTCATTTCTCTGGTCCGGCACCTTCCCGGCAACCTTCGCATACCATCCGCCTGGGATGGTTTGTGGAAAATGGAGGGAAGGCAAAGGTTGATCAGGTGATGCTGGCAGTTTTTCGCTCGCCGCGTTCTTATACGGGTGAGGATATGGTGGAGATTTCTTGTCATGGGGGGCCTTTTATCGTAGAGAAAATTCTGCGGATTTTGGAACAGGCAGGTTGTCGGCGGGCAGAGCCGGGAGAGTTTTCTCGTCGTGCGGTTCTGGCTGGTAAATTTACCCTGTCGCAGGCGGAGGCAGTGCTGGAGCTGGTGCAGGCCCGCAGTCCGGCTGCTCTGCAGGCGGCGCTCGCCCGGTACGATGGTGGTTTGTCCCGGCTGGTCGGACAGTTGCTGGAAGATTTGCGGAGTCTGTGTGCGTTGGCGGAGTACCATTTGTCCTGCGATGAGTCAGACAGCGCATCTCCAGCCGCGCTGAACACTGGGGTGCGGAGTTTGCTGCATCGGTTGGACCGCATTATCCGCGAGGGAGAGCGGGGCAGGCTGGTAACAGAGGGAGCCAGAGTAGTTATCGTGGGCCGGCCTAATGTGGGCAAGTCCAGTTTATTTAATCAGTTGCTGGGAGCGGAGCGAGCGCTGGTTACTCCGCTACCCGGTACTACTCGTGACCGGCTGGAAGCCAGTGTTGTGTTTGGAGATGTGCCGGTACTTCTGTGCGATACGGCTGGTCTGGCGAGCGCTGGCCGCCAATCGGGCCAAATTGCCGTTTTGAGCCGCAGGCAGACTTTGGCGGTTTTGGAGCAGGCGGATTTGGTACTGGCGGTCTTTGACGGGTCTGAACCGTTGCGTGCTGCGGACCGACAGGTGCTGGCCGCAGTTTCCAACCGGCCGGTCTGGTATATCACAAATAAGCGAGATATACCGGGTTGGCGCGTGCCGGAAGAACTGGAATCAAAAAGAAAGCGCAAACAAGTTTGTCTAGGTATATCGGCTCTTACCGGGGACAATGTTGGCCGGCTCCGGCGGTTGCTGGAACGCAGATTCCGGTTTTCTGGCTCACCGGCGTTGGCCGCAGGGCGTCATCTGGAATTGTTTCGACAGGCGCGGGCTGCGTTGGCGCGGAGTCTGGAGGCGGCTGCGGCGGATGCGGCGGCGGCCGAGTTGAGGACGGCGTTAACCTTTCTGGAGGAAATTGACGGGAAAGGGACCGCCGGGGATGTGCTCGACCGGGTGTTCGCCCGTTTCTGCGTGGGGAAATGAACGGCGGTCTGGAACGGTTGATGCTGTATGTGGAAGAGCCGGCAGAAAAAGCCATACAGCTGTCCCTGAGACTGGCCAAGGCACTGGATGCCAGACTTTTTGCCGTATATATCATAGATACCAGCCTGTTGCCAACTGGTGCTCGGCGCCACCAACGGTTGTCGGAACTGGAGGATAGAGCCTGGCAGATGCTTTATGAGATTGAAAACGATGCCTCGGAACAAGATGTGAGAATTTCCTTGCTGCTGGACCAGGGACCGCCCAAGGAAGTCCTGTTTCAACTTGTTCTAAGTTATGAAGTTGACCTGCTTGTCGTCTCGGCTTCCACCCGTCTCAATGTGATGGAGCTTATCAACCGGTGTCCGGCGCCGGTTGCTTTCGCCGGCGGGCGAAGAGAAAGCGACGGAGCGGATACGGGGTTACAGGGTTACGAGGAAAAGCCAAAAAGGAAAAAAATGAGAGAGAGGAAAGGATGATAAAGATTAGCGAGTTGCTGAAGCCTGAGTTCATTATTCTGGACTTGCGAGGGGAGGAAAAGGAGGAGGTTATTCGCGAGCTGGCCCGACCCCTGATAGAACGGGGGTTGATTGAAGATGAGGAGGCGTTTTTCCAGGCGATTTTGCGTCGGGAGAATCTAGAGAGTACAGGCATTGGCGCCGGGGTGGCTCTGCCGCATGCCCGCACTCGCGCGGTGAAAGAGACAGCTCTGGCGCTGGGTCGTTCGCAACGGGGGGTGGATTTCAACAGTCTGGACGGAAAGCCTTGTCACATCGTTTTTCTCATCGCTGCGCCGGAAGACAGAAAAACAGAATACATCATGACACTGGCCCGGGTTTCGAAGCTGTTGCGTAAGGACGAGGTGCGGATTGCCCTGAATAAGGCAGACAGCGCAGAAGAAATAGTTGCCGCTCTGGCTTTGTACGAGTCGTGAGCTACGCTTTCTGGCGGGCGAAAAACCGGTTGCTGACACTTTTGTCAGAACACGGGATTGTTCTTCGACCGGAGGAAGTACGGACAGGAGACCAGGGGGTAGATGCGGACTTGGCCGTGCCGCTGTTTCGAATCGCCAAGGAAAAAAACGAGAACCCGGTGCAACTGGCGGAATCGCTGGCCGGGTTGGAGCTAGCGGGCACAGGCTTTACGAAGCTGGAGCCACTTCGGGGCTACTTGAATTTCACTCTGGACCGGCCTGCTTTCGCCCGGGAGGTACTGGAAGATCTGCGGCTGCGAGGCAAACGTTACGGAAGTACGGAAGAAGGAAGCGGCAGAACGGTGGTAGTCGACTACTCTTCGCCGAATGTGGCAAAGCCCTTTTCAGTGGGGCATTTGCGTTCCACGGTTATCGGTCAAGCGCTTTGCAATATCCTGTCCTGGGTAGGCTACCGGGTTATCGGGGACAATCATCTGGGTGATTGGGGCACTCAGTTCGGGAAGTTGCTGTGCGCCTTTTCTCTGTGGGGAAGCGAGGAACGATTGCAGGACGCGCCTACTGCTCATCTGTTGGAGTTGTATGTACGTTTTCACGAGGAGGCGGAGAAAGAGCCAGAGCTGGAAGAAAAGGCACGGGAGTGGTTCTGCCGTCTGGAACAGGGAGAGACAAGCGCGCGGACTCTCTGGCGTCGTTTTGTGGATTTGAGCCGGGCGGAGTTTGAGCGCATTTATGCACGGCTGGGGGTAAGTTTCGACTATACTCTGGGAGAGAGTTTTTATGAAGGACGTCTGGACGGAGTGGTGGAGCGGGCTGTACAGAAGGGCGTGGCCAGCAGGGATGCGGAAGGGGTGGTACTGATACCGCTGGAAGATTATGGCATCAAGACGCCGCTTCTGCTGCGCAAGTCGGATGGCACCAGTTTGTACGCCACGCGCGATATAGCCTGTTATGAGTATCGATTGGAGACTTGGCAGCCGGAGAAGATTCTGTATGTGGTGGGCGCAGAACAGGAGTTGTATTTCCAACAGTTGAATGCCGCATTACGGCGGCTGGGATACACCGTTCCGTGTGTGCATGTGAGTTTTGGGCTGATTCGTTTGCCCGAAGGCAGGATGTCTACGCGTAAGGGCCGGGTGGTGCTTTTAGACGAGGTGCTGGATGAGGCGGTGAGGCGGGCGAAGCTCGTGTTGACTGCTCGGGAGATGAGCGAAGAAGAGAAGAATCGGGTGGCAGAGCTGGTGGGTATTGCTGCTGTCAAATACGCCGACCTGTCCCAGAGTCGGACTAAGGAAGTGGTGTTCGACTGGGACAGAATGTTGTCTTTGGACGGTGATTCAGCTCCCTATCTTTTGTACGCACATACCAGGTGTCAGTCCATTCTGCGCAAGGCCGGTCAGAACGGAGAGAGATTTGCCGAAACTGATGCAGAGGGATGGAATCCGGGACCCGAGGAGTTTGCGGTGGTGAGGGGACTTGCCAAGTTTCCGGAGGCGGTGCGACAAGCGGCTACGACTTATGAACCGCATCGGATAGCGAATCAATTATTCCGTCTGGCGCAGGATTTTTCCGTTTTCTACAGCAAGGTGCCGGTGTTGAAGGCGGAAACGGAGCAACTGCAGCGGGTGCGTTTGGCTCTGGTATGGGCGACAGCTATGGTACTCAAGACAGGACTAGGCCTTTTGGGCATAGGAGTACCCGAGCGGATGTGAGGAACTGGTTGCGGAGTCACAAAGTTACAGAGTTACAGGGGTTACAGGGCTAAATGGTTGCAGGTGAAGAGGAGAGGGCGAATCCGGACGACAACGGATATTGTCCAAGAGGAATAAGGCAAAAGCTATGCGCAAGATAAACTTCGACCATGCCGCGGCCAGTCCGGTAATGCCGGAAGTGGTAGAGGCTATGCTTCCCTTTCTCACCGAACATTACGGTAACGCCCAGAGCATCCATTCGCTGGGGCAGATACCGCGACAGGCTCTGGAGAGAGCGCGAGAGCAGGTGGCAGGTCTGGTGGGTGCTTCGCCGGCAGAAATCATTTTCACCGCTACCGCTTCCGAGAGTAACAATCTGGCCTTGAAGGGGCTGGCCGCAGCCAAAGGTCGGGGTCATATTGTAGTTTCTGCCATTGAGCACCAGTCAATTCTGGGGCCGGCACGTTCTCTGGCCCAGGCCGGCTATGAGCTCACAGAAGTTTCGGTGGACCGCTACGGTCTGGTAAGTCCGGAAAGACTCACCGAGGTTTTGCGGCCTGACACAGTTCTGGTTTCTATCCAGCATGCTAATAATGAAATAGGCACGGTGCAGGCGTTGGCGGAACTGGCGGGGATATGTCGCAGGTGGGGAGTGCTTTTCCACGCTGACGGCACAGCCGCGGTGGGGCGCATTCCGGTGGATGTGCAGGCACTAGGCGTTGACAGTTACGCCTTTTCCGCCCAGTCGTTCTATGGACCGAAAGGCGCCGCGGCTCTGTATGTGCGCACAGGTGTGAAGCTGAAGCCGCTGATTGAGGGAGGCATGCAGGAGCGCGGCCGCCGGGCCGGCACAGAGAACATCCCGGCGATTGTAGGTATGGGAAAGGCGGCGGAGCTGGCGAAACAGAATCTGCCGACCTGGGCGGAAAAGATGAAAACACTTGCTAACCATTTGCAGACAGAGTTATCCCAGAAGGTGGAACACATCGTCTTCACCGGACACCCGGAGAACAGACTTTCCGGGCATGTGAGTTTCTGCGTGGAATACGTAGAAGGAGAGGCGCTGCTGCTGTTGCTGGACGATGCGGGTATTGCGGCCGCATCTGGCTCAGCCTGCACCGCCCGAAATCTGAAAGCTTCCCATGTGCTTTTGGCTCTGGGTTTATCTCATGCTGTGGCCCAGTCTTCGCTGGCTCTGACGTTGGGCAAGGATACGACAGAAGAGGATGTTGCCCGTTTTCTGACAGTTTTGCCCGGGATAGTGGACAGATTACGGACAATGTCGCCGCTTTATGCCCGTTTTCTGCGGGGGGAGAATCCTTATGCGTCTGGAGGAGATCCGGACGAGGAAGGAGTGTAGATGTATTCAGAGAAGGTGATGGAACATTTCCGCAATCCCCGCAATGTGGGGGAGATTGAGAATGCCGACGGCGTAGGTGAGGTGGGGAATCCGGTGTGCGGGGATATGATGACCTTTTATATCAAGGTGAAGGACAACGTGCTAGTGGATGTGAAGTTCAAAACCTTCGGCTGCGGCGCGGCCATCGCCGTGTCTTCCATGGTTTCGGAAATGGCAAAAGGGAAAACAATAGAAGAGGCATTACAGATAACTAACGCTGATGTGGCCAGAGAGCTGGGTGGACTGCCGCCCAATAAGTTGCACTGTTCTAATCTGGGCGCAGATGCTCTCCACGCGGCAATAAGGGATTATCTGAAGAAGAAGGAAGAGGAAGATAAAAAAGAAACGAAGGGGTGAGAAAAAGAAAGAGAGGAAGCTATGAGTATCGTGAGTGTGCCGGGTAAGAATAACAAGCACAAGATTATGCTCTATGCGCTGTCCACGTGCGTCTGGTGCAGGAAAATGAAGGAGCTGCTCGATGCCCAAGAGGTGGCTTACGATTATGTGTACGTGGATCAGTGTCAAGGCGAGGAGCGCACGGCGATGACCAGCAGGGTGAGAGAGTTGAATCCGCGGGGTTCCTATCCTACCTTGCAGATAGATGATGAAGTCGTGGTCGGGTTCGACGAGGACCGCGTATTGGAGTTGCTGCAGAAATGAAAACCGAATATCCGCCGGAAGTTCTTCAGCTCTATGAACGACTGGACAGGGAGGCGAAGGAAGGCGGATACATTCTGAATCCGGAACGGGATTTTGTTCTGGCTTTAGTAGAGTCGCTCGCGGTAAATACAAAACGGTACGGGTATCCGACCTGCCCCTGTCGTCTGGCTTTTGGGGAAAAGTCCAAGGACCTGGATATTATCTGTCCCTGCGATTACCGCGACGCAGACCTGGAAGAATACGGTGCCTGCTATTGTGCGCTTTATGTGACCGAGGACTGGATTGCCGGCAAGAAGCCGCACAAATCCATCCCGGAGCGCAGGCCGGCAGAGTTTATGGTTTCGGGCTATTCTGCCAAGCCTAAGAACGAAACACCGGTGGACTCGGGTCTTCCCCGGTCGCTTTCCTATCCGGTGTGGCGATGCAAGGTGTGCGGATATCTTTGTGCCCGGAATGAACCCCCGGGTGTTTGTCCGGTGTGCAAGGCGAAGAAGGAAAGGTTTGAAAGATTTTTGTAAAGAAGGAATAACCGGGAAGAAATAAGCAGGAGGGAAGAATGAATGGAAGTCTTATTGTAGAGTTCTCGGTTGTGCCGGTAGGTACCGGTTCTACGAGCGTGAGTCATTTTGTGCGCCGAGCGCACGAAGTCATAAAAAAGAGCGGTCTGGAATGGGAGTTGAATCCCATGGGTACCTGCCTGCAGGGAGACTGGGACATAGTCTTCCGGACCATCAAGGAAGTGCACGAAGCGCTGGCCGAGATGGGGTGCGCCCGGCTGGTCACGACGATAAAGGTGGATGACCGCCGGGATAAGCCCAGGAAGATGCAGGACAAGGTGGAACGCGTGCTGGCGCCGTGAGGAAAGAACAAAGGACCGGAAGAAAGTAACCAGAGAAGACAAGCGGCGGTTTGAGCTTTGTGCTGGTTGCAGTAAACTAGTTCGTGCGAGCTGCCTTACGAAGTGACGCGTCCCGGTTTCTCCGCCCGGAAGTAGTAGCCAAGCTGAAGGGCATAGACCTGAAGGCCCGGCTGGTGGTAGAGGGTTTTTTAGCCGGCCTGCATCGTTCTCCGTATCGGGGTTTTTCGGTGGAGTTTGCCGAGCACCGGCCGTATATGCCCGGAGACGAGCTGAAACGTATTGACTGGAAAGTCTATGGTAAGACAGACCGTTTCTACGTCCGGGAGTTTGAAGAAGAAACGAATCTGCGCGCATACATTATCCTGGATGCCTCCGGCTCCATGTCCTACGCGGCGGGAAAAGGAGCGGTCAGCAAGTTTGAGTACGGTTGTTGCCTGGCTGCCAGCCTCTCCTATCTGCTGTTGCATCAGAAAGATTCGGCCGGCCTGGTGATTTTTACCGACCGGATACAGACTTATGTACCGGCGCGCAGTTCTGCTTCGCATCTGAACGTGGTGCTTACCCAGCTGGAGCGGCAGAAGCCCGGCGGGGATACGAACTTGTCGGTGACTTTTCACCAGTTGGCGGAACGCATCAAGCGCCGGGGGCTGGTGATTATCATTTCTGACCTATGGGATGACCAGGCCGCAGTGCTTTCGGCTTTGCGTCACTTTCGCCATCGGAGGCACGAGGTGCTGGTGTTTCATATAGTAGCGCCGGACGAAGAGAATCTCGGTCATAAACAGCCGGAGGTGTTGCGCGACCTGGAAACCGGGCAAGAAATGATGATTGACCCCCGGGTGGTGGGACCGGCGTACAGAGCGGCTTTTCAGGCGTATTTCCGCCGGTTTGAACAGGGATGTCGAGAGGGACTTATAGACTATCAGCGCATCAGAACAGACACGCCGTTTGACCGGGCGCTTTTTGCCTATCTGGAACGCCGGGAAAGGATGCGTTAGTGGGGATTTCGGTTTCCGGCTGGTTTTTGCTGCCCGTGTTTCTGCTCGCATCCATACCGGTCATCATTCATCTTCTGTCCCGGTTGCGTTTGCAGCGACGGCCGTTCCCTTCGCTGTTGTTGCTGCAAACGGTCAGGCGGGAAAAGTTTTCCTGGCTGCGCTTGCAGGAATTGATCCTGCTCGTCTTGCGTACTCTGGCCCTGCTAGCGCTTCTGCTGGCTTTTTTGCGGCCCTATCTGCGCAGCCGCATTCTCGGTCTGGAGCAGGCCCGAGACCTGGTGCTTATTCTGGACGATTCCTACAGTATGGGTTACGGTTCGCGCTGGCAGACGGCGCAAGAGAGGGTTCGGGAGTTACTGCGTCTGACCGGGAGCGGAAAGAAGCTTGCCTTTCTCAGTGCCACCGGTTATTATGTTCCGGCTGAGGTCGGCAGTCGGCAGAGAGCTCTGGTTCTTCTGGATTCGCTGGAGCCATCCGGCCCGGCTCCGGTTCTAGGGCCGGTGCTGAGTCGGGGTCTAGGCGTGGCCGAGTCATTGCGAGCGCAGGTCATAGTTATTACCGACCTGCAGGAGCGAGCCATACCTGAGGATCTGGAGCTGCCGCCAGGAGTGGAGCTGATTCTGGAGGATGTGGCGTCTCCGTTTGGAAGCGGACGAGGAACCGGGCGGGAACCGGGGGAGGATAATGCGGGCATAGCCCGCTTGTACCCGGCGGGAGGGATGGTGGTGCCGGGACGACCTAATCAGTTGTGTGCCGAAGTGGTGAATTACGCGGAAAAGAAAACGGTAAGGACGTTGACTCTGGAAGTAGAGGGCAGACGGGAAAGCCGGATGCTGGAGTTGAATCCCGGCGGCCGCCTGACCTACACCTTTGAAACCCAACTGGTTCAGCCTGGTACCTACGTATGCCGGGCGGAGATTTCGCCGGACTCTCTGCCCGTTGACGATGTCCGCTGGCTGGTTGTCCATCTGGGAAAGGTAATTCCGGTTCTGGTCGTGGAATCAGAGGCAGGGTCGGGCAGATACCTGGTCTCGGCTCTTACTGCCGACTCGGCAGCTGGTTTTGTGGTGACGGTTACAGGTACAACTGCCTTGTCCCGGGAGAATCTTACTCAGTACCAGGTGGTCATCTGCACCGACCCGGCAGCATTGAGACCGGCGGACTGGAACCGTCTGGAGCATTTTGTGCGCGCTGGCGGAGCCTGTCTGTTTCTGGCCGGTGAGGGGTTTGGCAGTTTTGCCGGTCCGGGCAGCTGGGTGGAAGCCACAAGCACAGCAAGGCTTACCGGTTTTCTTTCTATACAGACCCTTGACACAACTCATCCGACACTTTGGCGTTTGCAGCCGGGGATTTTTTCTTCTGTGCACATATGGAGGCGGCCGTTGCTCAAGGTGCGGGAGGGCAGAATTCTGGCTACCTTTTCAGACGGGTCTCCGGCTGTTTGCGAAAGTCCCGACGGTCGCAGCATAGTCTGGGCAATTGCTCCGGTCCCGGAGTTTTCCGATTTGGTGTATCGGGCCGTTTTTGTTCCTTTCTTACATCAGACGGTTGCTTATCTTTCGCAGAGTCTCAGGCAGACAGAGTTTGCGGCAGGAGACACTATCCGTCTACCGGTGGGCGAAGCAGTTGCCGTCACGGTGGTCAGTCCGGGGGCACGGACGGTTGCGCAGTCGGTTCCGGAAGGCGGCCAAGCCTGGGCAGTGTGGAAGAACACGCGGGTTCCCGGCGTGTATTCCTTTATCTGGGAAGGTGCGGGGGGCGAAAAGAAGGAAATGAGCGTGGCCGTAAATCCTCTGGCGGAAGAGGGGGACTTGAGGCGGGCGCGTCCGGAGCGACTTGCCAGCAGGGGTTACAAGGTGCGACCGGTAGGACTGAGTTATGCCGCAGACTTGTCTGTGCCTCTGTTGTTTATTGCCGCAGCAGCCTTCTGTGCGGAGATGTTACTGCTGTTTGCGAGCAGGGAGAAAGCCAGATTCCGGCAACAGCAGGAAATCCGGACTAGATAATCAACCCGGTACGTAGGTAGTGAACGTAGCGGGAAAAGACGCTTTCGTCTTCCAGTATGGCTACCCGGCTGATGACCGCGCACCCTTCTTCGCAGGTGACCTTGAGACCGTAAGCCTGGTGCCCGGGTTCGCGCACCGTATAGCCCAAGTCGTAAACCTCTTCCGCTTTCTGGTAGCCGCGGCCGGTGACAGTTTCCATAAATGCGGCCAGGTTGTCGGCCAGAGCCGAGAGAGCGGCCTGAGTTTGCAGAGGGTTGAGCAGCGGAATGCGGATTACCTCGCCGCCCATGGAGCGGGCGTCCACTACTTCGGCGCGGTCGGTGTCAAGATACTGGCGCAGCTGGTTCAGTTCCCCTGAATTCATAGCTGACTAACTCTAGCCCGGCCGTTCTGGCTGTCAAGCCAGGTCAAGCATCATATGAGCGTGCACGCGAGCGTCGTCCACCATATCGGCTATGACGCAGTATTCGTCCGGCGCATGGGCTTTGCCCCGGTACTTGCCCCAGACTACTGCAGGTATTCCCCGACGGCGGAAGAAGGCTGCAACAGTGCCACCACCTATTCCCTTGAGTACGGGTTTTTTGTGATATACCGCCTCTATGGCGCGACTAAGCAAACCCACAACCGGAGCATCAGGCGAAGTGGGAGGTGCTGCCGGCGCCAGCTGTTCGGTCTGGACTGTTATCTGCAGACCGAATTCCCGGGCGGTTTCTTCTGCCAGTCGCCGGACGTCGGCGAGTATGTCTTCCAGCCGGTATTGAGGAAGTATGCGGCAGTCGAAATAGAATACGTCCTGAGCAGGAATGGTGTTTATGTTAGGCACATTGGCTTCCTTCTTCGTGGGCTCGAAGGTAGAAAGGGGAGGGGCAAACAGTTCGTCCCGGAGCTGGTATTTTTCGTGCAGTTCTTTGTCCAGCCGCACCAGAAGATGCGCTCCCGCCCGGTGGGCGTTGGCTTGGGGAGCAGAGGCGTGGCTTTGTCTGCCCTGGACTGTGAACTTGAGCCAGAGGATAGACTTCTCGGCTATTTCTATCATGGTGCCTTCTTCGTTGCCTGCGTCTGGCACAACCACAAGGTCGTCGGGCTGGCACAGGTCGTATTGGGAGAGCAGCCAGTCTGCGCCCAGAGCCGAGCCGGTTTCTTCGTCCGCTACCAGCATCAGACACACTTCGCGCGCCGGCTGCAGACCCAAATCCAGAAGGGCCTTGAGCGCAAAGCAGGAAGCCACCAATTCCTGCTGGTTATCTTCGGTGCCCCGTCCGTACAGTTTTCCGTCTTCTACAGTGGCCGCAAATGGCGGATGCGTCCATAATTCGACAGGTCCGGCCGGAACCACATCCAGATGGGTCATTATCCACAGAGCTGGTCTCTGGCTTTGCCCGGAGGGCGGTTTCCATCTGGCTACGAGACTTGGTCGGTATCCACAGGGAGCTTGTGGGTCTGGCGCCCGATATTCGGTGACTTCCAGTCCCCAGCTCTGCAAAAGGGGACGCAGGTAGTCAACCCGTTCTTTTTCTCCTGTTCCGCCTGATTTCGGACTGATGGCCGGTCGGCGCACCAGTTCTTTCTGGAGCGCTATCATTTCCGGTTCCAACCGACCTATGTAATCGAATACGGTCTGAAATTCTGCCTGTTTCATTTTTTACCTCGGTCGAAACGATACGAGTAAGCCCGACTGCCTAGCGTTTCTCAGGGCCGACGCGCCGGCTGGCGGCGCGGGGGCTTTTCTTCTTCTTCCGGGTCTTCTTCCATGCAGGATGCGAAGTAGGGGCATTTAGGGCAGCAGTCATCCTGCAGGAGACTGCCGCGCGCTTTGCATACTTCGTATCCGGCGCAGGCATGACAACACATGGACGGATTACCTCCTATTCTGTTTGAGCAAGAATGATTGCTATTTCCCGTACCAGTTCGGCCACGACCGCCGCACTGGGAGTGGGGAAGGGGCCGCGGGGGCCAAATTTCACTAAGTGGCCAGCCCCCACCCGCCCACAGG
>CBFGJV010000003.1:0-53176 GCA_965649205.1 Caldifarciminota bacterium
GGTTCTGTTTGTCTTCGGCCTTAGCCCGAGCCGGGCCTGGCGTCTTGTCCAGGCAAAGGTCGAGCGGCATATCAGCACTTCCGGGGTCATGCGCCAACAAGTCAACCAGTACCGCCGGTACGTCCACGAACTGCTCAAGCTGTTTCGAACACAGTTCGGGCCGCCGCTTGCTAGAGACATTGAACTGGTTATCCGCAAATGGGCCAACTTCGGACTGAGCCCTACGCTGCTGCAGGAACTATTCTGCATCTGTTTCCTGCGATTCGAGCAGGTTGGCTACATAAGGCCCTGGTCAAAACCGATGGTCTGGCCGAAGAAACGCGGGCCCAAGTCTCGGCGTCTTCCCCGCCGCTCCTATGAAAAGGCGCTCAAGAAGGGCCGTATCCCGCTCAGCCCGGCCAACACGGTCGAGGAACAGGCCGCCGAGCACGCAAAAGGCTCCGAACACGCGGCCGACATCGCTGCAAAGCTCAGGCCGGTGCTTGATGCAGCCGGAATAACGGGTGACCGGTTTGTCCGATACTATGCCTTTGCCCAGAAACTCGGCCGCCTGTCCCGCAGATATTCAGGCCGGTCCCTGCGCCGGGCCGCGTCTGACCTGATTGACCTGTACGAAGCCAAATCCTTGGACCCGGCGGTCTTGACCGCGATTTGCACTCAGGTATTCAACATCGGCCCGGTCGCACCCTGAACCCGGCGCATCCCAACTTGACCCGCGGCTGATTATGAGTAGAAACTGGGCGCGAGGACTGGTGCTGTTCCGACCGGGAAAGAGTCGCTGTCGCCGATTTGCCACGTAAGCATCCTGTTATGTGGTCAGTATCCCAGTGCCAACTGGTCAACGAGATCAGGGCCCTTTTCGCGGCCCACCGCGCGGTATATGTCCAGGAGTTCTTCATAGGTTCCTTCGCCACCAACGTAACTCCAGAACTCCTCGCCAACTAGCATCATAGTCTTGAAGTCCAGGTAGCTTAGCGTGAACGAGTGGTTATAGGACGAACGGTCTCCGCCATACGGGTTGTAGGCCATCGCCAAGTACGTCTGAACAGCAGGCGGTCCCGCCTGTTTGATGGCGTGCACGTGAAGCAGGCGGCTAATTACTTCAAGGCACTGTCCCTTGTTTGGCTTCGGACTCTTAAGTTCGAAGAACGCCTCAGTGCCATCAGGCTTTCGGATGTAGAGGTCGAGCAACTGCCGGCGCTGCGTGCCGCTGCCTTTGGCAGAGGTTACCAATTTCACGGCATCCGAGTATTCACCTGACCAGCCATGTTCGTCAATGCGCTTCGTGAGCCGTTCAATTTCGTCTACTGCGGCAGCGGGTACACTGCCGGCGAGTCTGTATTGCCGCTTGGCTTCGAAGCCGTGCTGGGCCGCAATAAGTCGCGCGGCTTCCTCAAACGTAGAGCCCAGCTTGGTGGAGAATGACCGTTCAAACTCAGTTACGGCGATGATACCGGCAGGGAGTATCGCCTCGTGGAAAGGTTTTACGTCGCCATTCTTGGAGAACGTTTTCGTGGGACGTGGCAGTTTCGGATTCTCGCACGGCTTCGTCCGTTCAATCAGACCCTGAATAAACCCTTCGAGGTGTCCTTTGATTAACTGTCTGGTTTCTGGTCTTATCATGTCACTTCTTCCTCCACACGAGAACGTTCTCGTAGAAATCCCCGCTCCTTCTGCCGGTCCGACGATTCACGTGCCTACGGATGATGTGTTCAACGCGCACACCGAGCCGCTTGGCAATTCCTCCGTATAGATTACGCCTGTCACCCACGACAACCACCATGATACCGTCGCTTGGCATGTGTTCCATTGTGTGCCGAAACACACTCTCGATGCCTTCCACATACTCCTGCTGTGCTCGTTGCGAAGCTCCCCGTTTTGCCGGGCCTATCTCATTGGGCTCGGCCCTCCGACTGAGGCCAAGCAGTTCATACGCATACCTGTGTTGCTCGTGGTAGTCTATCAGACCCACATAAGGTGGAGAAGTCATTACCATGTCAATACGGGGCAGCTTCACGTTCCGTGCATCGCCCTCGATTACTTCGGCGACCGCATCTGACCTAAGCCGAGCATATTCTCTGACTCGTACTAGAGTGTCATAGCAGTAACGATTGATGAACTTGGCGGCGCTCTCTGTGGGCGTACAGATGCGGCCGTGTTTGTAGCATTTGTATGGTCCTGTCTGTGGCCTCTTGGGGAAGTCTAGGTCAAAGTGGGTAGTCAGTCTCGAGGAGCGGGCCGCGCGGGATAGTATAACCTTCAACAAATTCTGGTGCTTGTAGTCCGGAATGAAGCGCCTGAAATACAGCAGTTCCGAGAGAGCGCGTGGGTGGTACCACTTCAATAAGTATTCATTATTGCATGTCAGGTGCGGGTGGTCACCGAACTGCAGCTCTCCTTCGTTCGGACGTACGGCTTCATTGAATCTGCGAAGGATGCTCCGTATTTCACGCTCTACAGCGGAGATATCATAGCGGTCCGTCTTCACTCGTGTCAGCAGGCAGTTGAACGGCGATATGTCGCAACCGATGGAGTCGATACCAAGAATGCTGGCCTCTACCAGCGTCGTACCCGAACCGCAAAACGGGTCATAGACGCGACGCGGTGAGTACTTGCGCAGGAATATCTCCACGAGTTGGGGTATGAACTTGCCGAGGTAGGGATGTAGCCGATGTACATGTTTGGTGCGGATGCGCTCTGGCAGGTCGCGTTCTGTCCAGTTGAGGTTCAAATTCTCAACTTGGGTAGAAGCATCCACGGCGGCAAACGCGGTGAAGGCCGGCTGGTCGTACATGGGGCTATAGCCCATGGGAGCATCTTTCAGCAGAAACTGCTCGCTGTCGGCTTCATCCGGGTCATTGTTCACGGCTAATGAAACCGGAGAGTGCCGCCGCGAAGTCTTCGGGTGTGCGCGTTTATCGCTCTCCTTCTTCGGCATCAGGGTTAGTCTAGATACGGCTCAGGACAAGTCAAGAGCGCGGCCGCGCGATGCTTGGTTCGGCGCAATCGAGGCCGCGATTGACAAGGTGGTAAAGGAAAGCTGAAGCTGTGGCGCAGTTGTTTGAAGTTCTATTCTATGACGGATACCAGCAGCCGCCGGTGTATTATCTGATTGACGGCATCACCGGCGAGACGCCAAAGCAGGCGCTGGCGGATAATCTGGACGCTGTGACCGAGATGGTGCACGAGGTGCTACACTTGGATTCGAATTGCACTGACCACTTCATCCACCAGTCACTGCTCGTCTTGCGGCCGGGCGGGCTAGGTCAAGCAGGTAAGTCCGTCATTGTTTGACATACATCTGCCGGCAATCTAGACTTGAAATAGTAGGACACGGCAGGCAACCTGCGCAGAAGTGTCGGCGTTTTTTCAAGACTTAAAGCCAGGTGCTCCCGTTCTGACGTAACGGAGTAATAATGAAGAAATTATATCACCGCGGTTCGCTGTTGGCAGGTGTGATGCTGGTGCTGGGTGTCAGTGCCAATGCCCAAGTTACGTTTATGAAGTCGTACGGCGGTACTGACTACGAGTGGGGTCAGTCGGTTCTGCAGACCGCGGACAGTGGTTATGTCATCGTCGGAGCTACCCGCAGTTTCGGCGCAGGAAAATACGACGTGTATCTCATCAGGACGGACGCCTTCGGTAATACCCTCTGGACCCGGACTTACGGCGACACTCTAGAACAAGGCGGAGTTGACGTGCTGCAGACCGGGGACCGCGGATTCGTGATTGTCGCAAACACGCAGACACTGACGCGGAACAATGACATCTGGTTGATTCGGACAACCGCATCGGGCGACACCCTGTGGACCAGGTCTATCGGCACCGCTGCGCGGGATGTGGGCTATTCCTTGGTCGAGGCTTATGACGGCGGTTATGTGATTGTAGGTCAGACCGGTGAGGGAAGCGGCGCTCTCGCTTATATGGTGAAAGTGACGGCGACCGGTCAGACGGTATGGTCCCGGCAGTTCAGCGCCGGGACACACAATTGCGCAAATCAGGCACGGCGGGCGACAGATACCGGCTATGTAGCGGTGGGGGTGACGTACGACCCCGGCTATCCGTACTACAGTAACGTGTACCTGTTCAAGACCGATACGGCCGGCAACCAAGTGTGGTCCAAGACTTACGGGGAACGGTGGAACTACGAATCCGGGTGGGGGCTGGACGCGACCGAGGATGGCGGGTATGTGCTGGTCGGAAGCGCAGAGCGGCTGGGCGGGGGCGGGTACACGCCTTATCTCATCAAGATTACGGCCGGCGGTGATACTGTCTGGACCAGATGTCCGATATCCGCGCTTGGCGCCGGGTATTCGGTCTGCACGGCCCGCGACGGCGGATATGTTTTGACCGGCAATGTGGGAGGCGGAAGCGCAACGGACATATGTCTGCACAAAGTAGGGACGGACGGTGAGAATGTGTGGTCAAGAAGCTGGCCCGGTGGCGGGGAAGATAACGGCCGGTGGATAGTGCGTACCAATGATGGTGGCTATGCCGTCACCGGATTCTCCAACAGTATGAGTCAGCCCTATGATATATTCCTGCTCAAAACAAGAGCCGACGGCACTATCGGTATTGAGGAGCCCAAAGTGCGTCCGGGCAGCGCAAGCCGGCTCCGTCTGTCTCGTATCACGACAACCGGTATGAACATCGGCTACCAGGTTTCAGAAGCGTGCCAGGTCGTTCTCAGGCTGTACGACCGCACTGGCAACCAGATTTCAGAACTGGTAAATGGCCACAGAGAACCAGGAAGCTATTCGGTATTGCTCAGTACCGCCAGCCTACCTGCTGGCAGCTACTTTTGCCGTTTGCAGGCAGGGGGCGTGACCGAGACAGCCAAACTCGCGCTCATCCGCTAGACGCAACCCAATAGCCTAACCAGACCGGGCTGAGTCCGGCGGTCTGCAACCTGTTGCCAACCTCACCAGTCGCAGTAAGATAGTCTGGTGAGTAATCAATCCGAGCTTCTGGCACAACTGGCCGAGGCAGTGGTACGACTCAAACCTGAGCTTGTGGCCGAGCTGACCAGAAAGGCACTAGATCAGAAGATACCGCCCGAACGTGCCTTGACCGAAGGTCTTGCCGCCGGAATGAAGTTAGTCGGCGAGAAGTTCGCGTGCCGCGAGTATTTCGTGCCCCAGGTGCTGCTTGCCGCCAGAGCAATGTATGTGGGGTTTGATATTCTCAAGGAAAGACTAACGCCTGCCGAATTGCAAACCGTAAGCCGGGGGAAAGTAGCTCTGGGCGTAGTGCAGGGAGATATTCACGACATCGGCAAGAACATAGTGAAGGTTCTGGTGCAGGCAGCCGGGTTCGAGGTGCTGGATTTGGGTCGGAATGCGCCAGACTCAGCGTTCCTGCGCGCCGCCGAGAATGGCTGCCGGATTATCGGCATCTCTTCGCTGATGACCACAACGATGCCGCGTATGGGCGTCATCATTGAGGCTCTGGACAAAGCCGGTCTGCGCAAAAATACAAGAGTAATTATCGGCGGCGCGCCGGTGACAGCCGGTTTTGCCCAGAGTATCGGCGCAGACGGTTACGCCCCTGATGCCTACTCGGCTGTTGCCGAGTTCGAACGGTTAATACAATGAAAGAGCACCTCCTTAGCGAACGGCTGGCAGAGTTGGCCGAGGAGCGCAAGGCCGGCCGCAAAGTCATCGGTTATTCCTCGCACTTTGTGCCGGTGGAACTTATCCGCGCAGTAGGCGCCATACCGATACGACTGCTGCGCGGAGGATACGAAGCAGAGACTGCCGGTCTTTCCTTTCTCCGGCCGGACGCCTGTCCGCACTGTCTGGCCACTCTGGGGAATTTCTCCTTGAATCGGACCAGTCTCTACAACCTGGTTGACGCTTTTACTTCCGTGAACACCTGCGACCTTGCCCGACGACTGCCTGAGTCTATCCGGGTGCACTTTGACCTGCCCACGTTTGAGCTATATCTGCCCCGTAACTCTGAACCTTTTCCGCACCGGCTTAGTGAATTCAGTCGTCAGCTGGAAGAGATGGGCAGAAATATAGCTTCTTTCTGTGGTACGACATTTGATGAAACCTCTCTGGCCGCGGGCATCAAAACCGAAGAAACTCTGCGCAGCGCACTGCGCCGGCTGGCAGGGTCTGGCCTGGCCGAATCTCAGGTGCTGGAGCTTGTTACTCTGGCCACATTGCTGGCACCAGAACGTTTCCTGGCTGAAGTAGAACAAGTCAAGCCTGTGCGACCGCCGGCAACAAACCGACCGCGGCTTTTGCTCTTGGGCAGCGAGCTGGCAGAAGAGGACCGCTGGATTGTCAACGCCATCGAGGAACAGGCAGATATTGTGGCCGACCTTCTGTCCGAAGGTAGGGCCTGGTTTGCCGACAGCTTCCCGGATACCGGTAACCCGCTTGCCGACCTGGCTTCTTTCTACTTTTTTCGCCAGCCGGCTGTATTCCGCCGGCCCAACGACTATACCTACGAGCGTATCCGCGAACTGATAAGACTAAACCGGGTACAAGGCATCATACTCAAGACTCTCCTCTATTGCGACCCCTGGAAGCTAGAAGAGGTAAGGCTGCGCAGGGAAACCGGTCTGCCGCTTTTGCACGTTGAAAGTAACTACGCGCCCGAGAACCGCGGCCAGATTCGTACCCGGCTAGAGGCTTTTCTCGAATCGCTGGAAGCTTGAAACTTGGTACCTGAGAATCTCTGGAAAGACCCGCCAGCCCGCCGCATCAGTTTTAGAGAATGGGGCGAGCTGTTTCTAAAGGTTCCGGATGAGCTGCTGGACTACTATCACTATTTTCGCAAGGATCAGGAAAAGCGCGGTGGTCCAGCTCGCTGGTCGGCGTATATGTTTCCGCCCCAGCAGTTTGCCGTTTATGGCTGCCGACATCTCAAACGTCTGAAGTACGACAACTCGCTGGCCGCCCTGCGCCTGTGGGGTTTTGTACAGAACGAGACCGAACGTCTGTTCCGCGCACGGCAGCTCGGCCGCAAGGTCGTCGCCTGTCTGGGCGACTTGGGCGCGGTACCAGTAATTGTCAATTCCTTTCCCGGCGTCACCGCCTTCTATCCGGATTGTCTGTGGTGGACACCGTTTGTCATGGAAAGCAAAGTTCTTTTCGAAGCCGCGGCCGAACTGGGCATTGGTGAAGCTACCTGTTATTCCCGGGCCGCGCTCGGCGCCTTTGCCAAACACGCCTACTTTCCTGACCCAGACCTGTGCATTGCCTCTTCGGGTGCTTCCTGCGACGACTATGCCGCGGTGGAGCAGCTTGCCGCTGCCTTTGCCCGCGACATCATCTGGGCCGAAGAACCGGTCCGCCCTGCTTCCATCGCAGACAAACCAGACCCCCAGAGTGTCGCCTTTCTGGCGCAGGAATACCGCCGCATAGTCAAACAGCTGGAAGAGCTCACCGGTCACCACCTCAGTGAAGAAGAACTGCATCAGGGCATACTGAAGGCTAACCGCATCCGTCGGCTAACCGCACATCTGCGCGAGCTGGCCTATGGCCAGGGCCTGCTGCCGGCACTGGAAATGATGATTGTGGAATTCGGCTGTCTGCACCATTATTCAGACATTGATGAATGGACCGAAGTGCTCGTCCACCTGGCAGAGACCGCCGAGCGCAGGAAAGAAAACGGCGAGTCGGTCACCCCTGCAGACGCACTCCGTATCGTATGGGTTACGCCACCGGCCGACCCTCTGTTTCTCTGCTATTTCGAGGACGCCGGCTGCCGCATCGTTGGCACCGAATACGTCATCAACCAGGCTCTAGCAATCATCGCCGAGGACAAACCGCCTCTAGAAGCAATCGCCGAATCGTTTCTGGCCGCCTCGCTCATCGGCACTACCCGGCAGCGCTCTGAGTCAGTCATTACGCAGGCACGCAGACATCAGGCAGACGGTGTGGTCATTTCCGGCATATTCGGTGGCTCCCACTGCGCCATGGAAACCAGGCTCATCTCCCACTACATCAGAGAAGCACTCGGTCTTCCGGTGCTTGAATTTGATGTACCCGACCCGGCTCCGGAAATAAACCAACAGTTGCGCACCCGCATTGAGGCATTCCTTGAAGTCCTGACCGAACGGAGACTTACCGGCAGATGAAAGAACTGCTTACCCCGCGTGAACGTTTCAATCTGCTGGTGATAGACGAACCACAGGATAGAGTGCCGGTATTTCCTTTGGTCACTTCCCACGCGGCCCGGGTCGCCGGCATCAGCGTGCGCGAGTATGTAACCAGTGGTAGAGCCATGGCCGAGGCTCAACTTCTGGCCCGGGAAAAGTACGGCCACGACTTTATCTCCTTCTTTTCTGAAGTTGGCATCATCGCGGAAGCGCTGGGTTCGGAGTTTGACTTTCCCCAAGACGACCTGCCCATGCTGATGCGGCCACGCTGGCAGGAACTGCCAGACGAATCTGACCTGGCGAACTTTTCCCGCTTGTCTGAAAAAAGCAGACTTTGCGTCTATCTAGAAGCTATCGAAGTTGCCTACGAGGCGGTCGGCGACCGGGTGCCGATACTCGCCTACATTCCCGCTCCATTTACCACCTGCCAGCATTTGGTTGAAACCGAAAATTTCCTCCTCGGGCTTATGCTTGAGCCGCAGAAGATTCATAATCTGCTTGCCTGGGCTACCCGGGCGGTAGTAGACTTCTCCCGGGCCTGCATCGAAGCCGGCGCCCTGCCCCTGTTGGTTGACCCTCTGGCCTCAGGCAGTGTCGTCTCGGCCGAGCATTTCCGCGAGTTCTGCCTGCCTTACGAAAAACGGGTCATTGATTACTGGCACCGCTACGACCTAGATGTCATTCTCCACATCTGCGGCGATACTTCAGGGATAGTAGAACTCCTGCCCGACACTGGTGCTGACCTCTTGAGCCTTGACCGGATTGACCTGAAACAGGCAATACAGAAGGCCGGCTCCCGCTGTCGCCTCATTGGCAACTTCCACACCACTGACCTCTGGCTGTCTTCGCCCCAGACAATTGCGCAGGCCGCCAAGGAAATGGTTGCCACCGGCCGAGAATGTCCAATGGGTTTTGTTGCCTCTACTGGTTGTGAAGTCCCGCTTGCCACTCCGCCGGAAAATATCAAAGCCTTCATCCGGGCGTGCTGCGAAGCCGGAGACAACCCTCACTTCGGTCGACGCAACTAGGAAAACAATCCCTTTGGGCAACTTTGCCAAGAACAGAATTGAAGCCCAACCTCAAGTCTAAGCACATAAGTCCCCTGTTCTTTCGACAAACGTTGTCCCTCAAGTCCACCGGACTCGCGACCAAGCCGGGCAGAAAGCCGCCCGGCAAGTTGTTTGCTCTTCGCGCTTGTCCCTTGCTGCTATAGCCGACCGGGGAAAAGCACAACGTACCGCAACACCCTTAACACGGATGCCAGCTGAGCGGAAGACTCTTTTATCCGCTGACCGAACCCTCTCCCTGGCAGAAACGTGCATGGCGACCCAGCTGTCAGGAGAAAAAATCCGGACGCCGCGTCGGAAAGCCAAAAAGCAATCCACTCTGATAGCGGCTGGGGGAGCCATTGGGGAACGGGGGAGGAAGCAAGGGGCGAGCTGATCTATCTTATTGCTGGCGCAGCAGTTAGCAGGAAATAAGCCCAGACCGAGAGCAATTTTCATTAGTATTACGGGCAGGTGGAAAGACAAGCTGAGGACAGCCGTTACCATATGAACGAAGTGGCCGGCATTTGTCTGCCGCGAGAAGCTCGGGCCAGCGAACTTCTGCCAGCCGAAGTATAGCGTCAGGTTCCGCCGCCGCGCAGGGCAAAACCGGCAGGGCCGGGCAGTTCTGGCTATGTCCGGACAACTTGTAGTAACCAGCCTGCGCAGTATCTGATGCGGTCACACCACCTCTTCGCTACTCCTCTGTCTGACTATTTGTCTCCCCGTCTCCCGCTCTGCACTAACAGACACCTTGCGAGCACTTTGCCAGTGCGCAAACCGGAAGTTGTAACAAAACTTGACACCTGGCCGGACACCAGGATAATGGCCCGTGCTCCGTACTACAAGTGCCTGCTTCTTACCCTTACTGACAGCCGCGGTAAGTTATCACCGCACCGCGGGTATCTGCTTTCGTTAGTTTTTCTCTAAAACCACCATGCCTACTTCTGCAGCAGAATTCCGGCGCAAATTGCAGCCCCTGTTGGCGCGTGCAGCCGAACTGGAAGCGAGCATCCACAAACCGGAAGTAATTTCCCATCCTGCCCGCGCGCAACAACTGACCAAAGAATACCGCCGACTTGCTGCTCTTTGTTCGCGTCTGGATCAATACGAACAAGTAGAAAAAGAAATCTTCAACACCAACAAGCTTCTGTCTGAAACTGACGACGAAGAAATGTGCAACCTCATAGAAATGGAGCTGAATGAACTGCAAGACCGCCTGCAGCAGCTGGAATCTGAGCTGGAGCAGGCACTTATGCCCCGCTCTCCCGACTGGGAAAAGAGCTGTATTGTGGAAATTCGCGCTGCGGCCGGAGGCGAAGAGGCTGCGCTTTTTGCCGCCGACCTGTTCCGGATGTACTCCCGTTACGCCGAACGACACGGGCTTAAGCTGGAAGTAATGAGCACGCGACCCAGTGACCTGAAAGGTTTCAAGGAAGTGATCTTTGCTGTAGAAGGGGCTGAACCATTCCGCCGCTATCGCTTTGAATCCGGCGTCCACCGGGTACAGCGGGTTCCGCAGACCGAAGCTTCCGGACGTATCCACACCTCCACCGTCACCGTGGCGGTTCTGCCTGAACCTGAAGAACTGGAACTGAAAATTGACCCGGCAGACCTCAAGGTAGAAGTATTCCGCGCAGGCGGACACGGCGGCCAGCATGTGAATGTTACCGATTCGGCTGTGCGCATCACCCACCTTCCCACCGGTATCGTGGTGCAGTGTCAGGACGAACGTTCGCAGGGTCGCAACAAGGCCAAAGCCATGAAAGTATTGGCGGCACGCATACTGGACGCCAAGAGAGCCGAGGAACAGAAAAAAACCTCTGCCGCGCGCCGCTCTCAGATTGGCACCGGCGACCGCAGCGAAAAGATACGCACCTACAACTTCCCGCAGAATCGGGTAACCGACCATCGTATCGGGCTTACGCTGCATCAGCTGGACTCAGTACTGGACGGCAACCTGGACCCCATCTTCACCGCTTTGGAAAAGGCTGAGGCAGAAAAAGCCGCCGCCCTTCAGGCCGCCTCGGTGGTAACACCCTCGCCCAAAACCCAGACCGGCAATCCCAAGACCCGCAAATAAGTGGTCCTGCGGACGCCCGCCGCTACCCTCCTCGCCACTGTTCCTCTTCCTCGCCCGGAAGCCGAATTTCTCCTGGAGCATCTTTTGCAGTGTAAACGACACGAATTGTATCTGGCAGAAAAGCCGGTCCCCTCCGCTATCCGGAGACGTTTCTTGACCCTCGCGCACAGAGCGGCACAGGGAGAACCGGTCCAGTATCTTGTTCAATCCGCACCGTTTCTGGACTTTGAGTTGTACGTTGACCCCCGCGTCTTCATTCCCAGACCCGAAACAGAAGAACTGGTCCTGCGCGCGGTATCCCGCCTTCACCCCGTGCTGTCTTCGCCTCAGCGCCTTATCGTGATTGACTTTGGCACCGGCTCTGGATGCATTGCCATTGCCCTCGCCCGCATGTTTCCCCGCTTGAAGATACTGGCCGTTGACTCCTCCCCAGCTGCGCTGGAAGTATGCCGCCTCAACTGCTATCGTCTGCGTGTCGCCAGTCGTATCCGCACCATTCTGGCTTCCGACTTCTCTCATCCTCAGCTTGCCCGGTTGCGTGGAAAAGTAACCCTGCTCATTTCCAATCCGCCTTATGTGCCCACCAGCCGTCTGCGCCGGCTGGAAGCACAGGTAAAGAACTACGAACCCCACGCTGCGCTTGATGGCGGTCCTAAAGGGACTAATATCGTGACGATGCTGCTCAACCAAGGTCGGGAAACGCTGACACCCGGTGGTCTGTTGGCGCTGGAAATAGACTCTGCCGCCGGCCGCTATCTTACCCGCCTTGCTCCCGAGGCCACGCTGGAACGTGACCTGTCTGGTCGCATCCGTTATCTGTTTTCTTCGCGGGAGGTGAAATGAGAATCGGACTTGTAGTCAATCCCCGCAAACCACTGGCAAGAAAATTCGTCCCAGCTCTTGCCTCCTGGCTGCAGAAACAGGGACATGAATCACTGGCAGCCGCAGACCTGAATCTTTCTCTACCGGCAAGACGCCTGCCTGTGAGGCAACTAGTTCGACACTCAGATCTTGTATTGGCGCTTGGTGGAGATGGAACTCTTCTGCGTGCCGCCCACCTGGTTGGCCCGCTCAACCGCCCCATTATGGGCATAAATCTGGGTGAACTGGGGTTTTTGACTGAATTCTCCACTAAAGAAGCGCGGGCTGGTATCCGGGCCTTTGTTTCTGGCCGACATGCCGAAGAACAACGTATGCTGCTTGTCTGCCGCCTCGGCTCCAGACGAGGCTTCGCTCTCAATGACTGTGCCCTGAATATGGGCACAAGTGGCCGCGTCATAGACGTTATCGCCCGGGCGGGAAACGTCTTCGTCAACCGCTTTGTCGGCGATGGTGTGGTAGTAGCTACTCCCACCGGTTCCACCGCATACTCGCTGGCCGCAGGAGGACCGGTAGTTCATCCGACAATGCAGGCTATTCTCCTCACCCCCCTTGCTCCCCACGCCCTTGCCGCCCGTCCCCTGCTTCTGCCGGCAGATACGCAACTTGAACTGACGCTTGCTTTTGCTTCTGAATCGGCCATACTGAACCTGGACGGCCAGCGCCGCTGGCGTCTTCAGGCTGGCCAGACTGTAACAATCACTCGGGCAGATTTTTTCGTCCGGCTTGTGGTGCCAAGGCATCGTTCCTATTACAGCATTCTGCGGAATAAGCTGAAATGGGCCGGCAGTCAAGTATGAGAACAGGTAAAAATAGATTGGCCGAGAAGGAACAACTGTTCCCCGCTTCCCGTGCTTTACTCCCTACTCTCCCCTCCCCACCCCGCACTACTCTCTCACCTTGCTGCTCTTTCTGCCTTCGCCATCCGTAGTCAGAATAAGATGCTTGTTGAGCTTCAGATTAGAAACTACGCCCTTATTGACCATCTGGTCCTGGAACTTGGTCCCGGTCTGAATGTCATCACTGGCGAGACCGGTGCAGGCAAGTCCATAATCTTGGGTGCGCTGTCGCTGGTCTTAGGCGAAAGGGCCGATCCGGACCTGATACGTGCGGGCACCAGCGAAGCCCAAGTGCAAGCCCGATTCACTGCTATTCCAGATGCAGTTTTTGCCAGACTTCAGGAAATAGGCATTGCGGCTCCGGACCGTACCCTCATTCTCCGCCGCAAGGTAGATAGAACCGGCCGCAGCGTTGCCTATGCCAACGATACGGCCATTACTATCCATGCCCTCAGCCAGATTGGCGACTGTCTAATTGACCTGCATGGCCAGCATCAGCACCAGCTCCTGCTCAAACCCGAGGTCCACCGGGAACTTCTTGACCGTTATGGCCAGCTTACCGACCAGTGCAGAGAATTCGCCCAGGACTACGCCCGGATGCTGCAACTCAGAGCCGAACTGGCCACACTGGAAAAAGACCTTGCTGAGCGTGGTCGCCGCCGCGACCTGACTGAATACCAGGCACAGGAACTGGCTGCAGCTGGCATCAGAAAAGGAGAACTCGCTGCCCTGCAGGAAGAGAGCGAACTATTGGCTTCGGCAGAAAGACGTTACGCTCTGGCCCAGGAATTGGAGGCGCTGCTTTCAGAACAGGAGCCGTCTGCGTGCGGTCTTCTGGCGATAGCAGAGAGAAAGCTTGCCGAGCTTGCCGGGCTGGACGCTACGTTATCTTCCTGGCGCGACCTCCTCGCCACCGCCCGGGTGCAATTGGAAGAACTTGTGCGCGCAGTATCTTCGTACCGCGCCCGCATAGAGTTTTCGCCCGCCCGGTCTGAAGAAGTGAACTCCAGACTGTTCCTGATACAGAAACTGGAAAAGAAATACGGCCTCCCGGCAGATGAACTGGCCGACCTACAGGAAAAACTCACTCAGGAGCTGAATTCTGTTGAGCTAGATGAAACCAGATGCAAAGAACTGCGCCAGCAGCTGGTAGATATGGAGCAATCCCTCCTGGCTCGCGCCTGCCGCCTTTCCCGCGCCCGCCGTCAGGCAGGAACAAAAATGGAAAGGGAACTGGAAAAAACCTGTGCCCAGCTGGGACTGGAAAAAGCTCGTCTCTCGGTACAAATCTCTGCCCCTGATTCTCCTGACGCCAATCTATTGTCTCCTGCCGGCCTTGATACGGTAGAATTTCTTTTCTCAGCCAATCCGGGCGAACCACTTAAACCTCTGCGCAAGGTTGCCTCAGGAGGAGAACTTTCCCGACTGATGCTTGCCGCAAAGAGCGTGCTTACCGGCACAACCATGGTGCCGATTATGGTGTTTGACGAAATTGACTCCGGAATTGGCGGCCGGATAGCAGAAAGAGTAGGCAGAACCCTTCGCCATCTGGGCCAGACACAGCAAGTAGTATGTATAACTCACCTGCCTCAGATTGCGCAGTATGCCGACAATCATTATGTCGTTACCAAGCAGAATAAACGGGGTCGTTCTGTTACCACGCTTATCCCCGTACACGGAGAGGCGCGCATCCAGGAACTGGCGCGTATGATCGCCGGCGAAAAAATAACCGAGACCAGTCTGGCCCGGGCCCGGGAAATGCTCCGGGAAGCAGGAAAATGACCCTCCCCGAATCAAACTCCGACCGGACCATAATAAGACGACTCATCACCCTGCCGAACCTGCTCAGTCTTTCCCGGGTTCTCTTCCTGCCTATAGTGCTTTTGCTGCTGACCAGACACCAGGGCTATGCCGCTCTGGGACTTATGCTACTGGCCTGGATAACAGACGCCCTGGACGGTTATCTGGCACGACGTCTCGGACAGGTGAGTGACTTGGGCCGGGTGCTGGACCACCTGGTAGACAAAATCTGGGTGGGCTCAGTAGTCGTAGCGCTGGTGTGTATCTCCAACCTACCCCTGGCAGTGGCTGCAGCCGTCATACTCCGCGATGTGCTTATTCTGGCCGGAAGCGTAGTCATAATGAAAACCAAGGGCTCCTTTGTTTCGTCAGATGTTCTGGGCAAGATAACTGGCTGTGCATTTGCGCTGATGATGGTCTATTACACCCTCAATCTGCCTGCTCTGCTTCCCTACAAATACTATGTGGATTATACAGTCTCTGTGCTGATTGTAGTGTCGTTCCTCAACTATCTTTCCGTATTCCTGCGCAAAATGGGGAAGTTCCGCCTTCCTGGCGAAAACGAACGCAACTCCGGCTCAAGCGACTAGTCTTACCAGCCGTTTTCTATTTCTTACCTGTCTGGCTGATCTTCAGGAAATTCCGCTTGAAGCAGGCCAGGGCCTTATCCATATCCGTCCTTGCCACCGGCCCCATATGCCCGATTCTTACCACCTTGCCGCGCATATCAGCCTGACCGTTGGCAAACAGGAATCCTTCCTTTCTGCACGCCGCCACCACCGCAGAACCATCCACCCCTTCCGGCATCTTGACCACAGTCAGCGCATTCGAGGGGTGCTGGGGAAACAGCTCCAAACCCAACTTCTTCACAAAACTGCGTACGTACTCGGCCATCCTCTTATGTCGCTGCCAGTACTTCTCTATTCCTCCAGCCCGGCTTATTTTACGCAATACCAGATCCAGAGCGAAAAAGATGGGTATGGCTGGAGTCCAGGGCGTCTGCCCCTTGGCCGCATATTTACGGTAAGCTCTCAAGTCGAAATAGAATCTGGTCCTGCGCGGCCGCTCAATCAGCTCCCACGCCCGGGGACTCACACTGATAAAGGACAGACCCGGCGGGACGGCCAGTGATTTCTGCGCCCCCCCGCACACCACATCGACTCCCCATTCATCCGTTCTCAGCTCATCTGCACCCAGACCGGCAATAGCATCTACCACCAGCACCCGGTTCAACCTATGACATATCTCTCCATACGCTTTAATGTCATGCACTGCACCAGTAGAAGTCTCGGTCAAAGTGGCAAAGACGCAGCGGACGGCGTCATTGGAAAGCAGATGCCTCTCTACCTCTACCGGCGGTACCGACTCGCCATAAGGCACGCTCACCGTATCCACATAGCCGCCAAACCTGATGCCCAGTTCCTTCCATCTTTCTCCAAACTTGCCGGCAGTCGCCACCAGAAGCTTGTCCCCCGGCCCTATCAGATTACTCACTGCTGCTTCCATTGCCCCGGTTCCGGAAGCAGTAAGAACAAAAACGTCGTTCTTCGTGAGCAACACCTGTTGCAGACGCTTGCGTACAGACTCATAAAGCTGGCTGAAAAGCTCTTCCCGATGGTACACCAGCTCCCGGGCCAACATTTCTCTTACATCTTCCGGCACCTGTACCGGTCCGGGGGTAAATAATCTGTAGTTAGCTTTTACGGCTGCTTTTCGCTTCATCCACGTCTCCTTTTCCTGCTAATCTTGCTCTGATTCTTCTCTTTTCCATCTACCCTCCGCCCCGGGCCAAGTGTCTCTCTGCTCTTTTTGACTGCACAAAATTCCCCACACATGGTGCACACACCCTCAGTCCGGGAGCGGCCCTGCCGGAATATCTCTCTGGCCCGTTGCGGGTCAAGGCATCCAGCAATCATGGCTTCCCAATTCAGCTCTGCCCGTGCCTGTGACACCCGATGGTCCCAAGCAATAGCCCGGGAACTCCCCCTGGCTATATCTGCCGCATGAGCGGCAATGCGGGAAGCGATGACTCCCTGCCGCACGTCTTCCGGCCCGGGCAGTCCCAGATGTTCTGAAGGCGTAACATAGCACAGAAAGTCCGCTCCGGAATAGGCAGCCAGCGCCCCGCCTATGGCACCGGCGATGTGGTCGTATCCACAGGCCACATCCGTCACCAGTGGTCCCAAAAGATAGAAAGGCGCTTCCTCGCAGACTATTTTCTCCAATCGCACGTTCGCCTCTATCTGATCCAGAGGCACATGGCCAGGACCTTCTACCATCGCCTGCACACCTACAGCGCGTGCCCGTTGTACCAGTTCTCCTATGGTAAGAAGTTCAGCCACCTGCGCCTCGTCTGTGGCATCTGCCAAGGCTCCCGGCCGCAGTCCATCGCCCAGACTCAACGTGGCTCCATAGTCTTTGGCCATAGCCAGAAGTTCATCATAATACTCATAAAGGGGATTCTCTCTGCGGTTGTACTTCATCCATTCAATAGTCATGGAGCCACCCCGCGACACTACCCCGCATAGCCGTCGCACCCTGCATACTATCTCCAGGTTGCGTGTCGTAACTCCGCAGTGCACGGTAACAAAATCCACCCCATCTCGCAGATGCTTTTCCACTCCTGCCAGCAATTCGCGCGGGCGGCATTCCACAAATGACTTTCCCTTGCGCCGTGCGTCCAGAGCCACCTGATAAATAGGCACTGTTCCCACCGGCACAGAGGACTCAGCCAGAATTGCTCTCCTTGTCTCATCCACATCCCCACCCACGGAAAGGTCCATAACCGTGTCCGCACCCGCTTCTATTGCCACGCGCAGTTTTTCCAGCTCCTGCTTTGTGTCGCTGCGGTCTGGGGAAGTGCCAATGTTGGCATTCACCTTCACCCGCATACCCTTGCCCACAGCTACAGGTCGAATCTTATGCAAACGATTGGCAAGTATGACTACTTTACCTGCTTGTATCAGTTGTTTCAGCTGAGCCAGACCGATACCCTCTTCGCGGCATATGTTGAGTAAACCGGAACTGCTCACGCTTTTCTCTCTTTTCATCCGCATACCTCCACTCTCACTTTTCCTCCGACTCTTTTCCTCCATCAACCATCACTTCGCACTCATCCGTAAATGCCCGGCTCTCACCGTTATCCAGGGCCACCTCTTCCGGAGTAACGATCGCCTCTTGCCCGTCCTCATAGCGAACCGTAATCCGACCGGCCAGAACATCATGACCGACAACCCGCCCTTTTCCCTGGGCGGTTGTAACCTGCGTACCAATCTTGGGTAGAGCTGCCTGACATTTTCTATAGCTCTCCTCCTCGAATCCCAGACAACACTGAAGCTTACCGCACAGTCCGGAAATCTTGGACGGGTCCACAAAAAGATTCTGCTGCCGGGCCATGCGCAGGGCTACCGGCCTGAGCTCTCTGATGAACTGACGGCAACACAATTCCCGACCGCATGGACCTAACCCTCCCAGAAAGCGGGCATGGTCCCGAGCGCCAATCTGCTTAATGGCCACCCTGATATTCAAAGCCGACGATATCATCTTATGTAGACCCCGAAAGTCTAACCGCTGTTCCGAGACAAAGTAAAAGCAAATCTTCTTACGGTCCCAGCGCCAGTGAGCATCTACCACCTTCATATCCAGTTTGAATTCATCCTTCTGTCTGATAAACAACTCCAGCACCCGGCGGCATTTGACGTCCAATTCCGCCTTACGCTCCAAATCTTGCGCCGTCGCTCTGCGTAACACCACTCCTTTAGCTTCCGCACCTTCAAGAACTCCTACCACCTGACCCAAGTCTTCCCCTTCTTCGTCGCGGATGATTACCATGTCTCCCAGCGATACTTCAACCTCCCGGGCCAAAACACATGCCTCTGTTCGGAAAGCATGAAGTTGCACGGCTACCGTACTGCCGGCGGCCAACTTCTCTTTTCCCGTTTTTACCTGATTCTCCATCTACTTAAGTAATTCCTGCTCATCCGGAGCGAGTAAGTGCTCATAACCGGTTTTGGGTTCGTCCGGATTGGAACTGTAAGCCAGACGGAAATTGCCATCTCCTCCGACGTCAATGAAAATGAACAGATAGCCCAGACCATAATAACGCCAGTACTCACGCGGCTTGCGGTCCACCTCCAGCACCCGATGCTCCACCTCATCAGGCGCCCCATATTTCACATAAATGCGTCCTCGGTCCGTAGCCAGTCCTGAAGTGCGAGAAGTGCGGAACTTTGTCTCGGCTGTCTGCATACGCCGGGCAAACTCGCTGAGATTATGGCGGGACCAGAACCAAGCAAGATAGGCTTCCTTGCCCGAATCAGACAGGGAGTTGTAATAACTGAGCTCACGCCTGCTGGCAATATAGCTCAACTGCCGATAATACTTCTTCTCCAGTTCCGTCATCTGCAGACGGTAAGGTGAAAGATAGACCGCAGCCTGTTCTTCTTCTCCCACCAGAAAAGTAGTACGACGTGAGCGGCTTTCCTTTCGTCCCGGGTCATATACCTCTACGAGCAGTTCATAGCTGCCTGCGCTCAACCCGGCAACACTCACACCTAAAACAGACGCACCCTTAGTACCTGTCTTGTGTTTACTGATGGGCCCTGTGGTAAGCACTGTATCTACTCGTCTCCGGTCAACGGATGTTTTGAGTACACTAGCTTGCACCTGGTAACTATCCGGCATGGCTGCCATGTCGTAGGCTTCATAATAAAAATAGACGTAGTCCAGACCGTCACCGCCGTATCTGCGTGCTGGATTGGGAATGACCGAAAAACCTCCCCCGGTCGAATCCACAGCCAATCCTGCTGCCAATTGCACAGAGCTGAGAGCAAAACCCTGCCCCAGGTCTAGAACCTCTATAGTATCCTCTACGCTGGCCACCGCCACATAGTCCACCGCTTCAGGCATGCTCTCATTTTGCCGCGCAGCCGGCCGGCCCAGAGTAAGGCTGTACCAGTACCGGCCCGCAGGTGCCTGCAGACTAAACCCATCTACAAATGACCTGCGGCTCTGGCTTGCCTCGCGGAAGGAACTTATTCTCGCCTGTTTATAGATAACTGCATCCTGACTATAACCCTGAGAACCCCTCATCTGAAACCGCACCGAGAACTGTGCCACCAGCCCCGAGTCCTGCGGCGTGTACTCCAGCAGATGATAAGGAACTGCATAAAACAGTTCCACCCGACCAGAATCGGCGGTGCCCCGAAAAACTGCCCAGTCCACACTCAACGCTGTGGCCGAACAGAAGGCAGAAAGCAGAACCAGAGAAAAATGTCTCACGGGTAGTTCAGTTTGTCAGCACGAACACCCCGAACCCATAACGGTCGACAAAGGTAAACTCTCTTCCCAGACTGTAGTAGTACCAAGTCTCACTTGCCCGGGCGTCTATTTCAAACGGACGTGAGACTATGTTGTCCGGGGGGCCATATGTTACGTATATCCGCCCCCGGTCGCTGCGATATCCTTTATCCGCCCCGCCGAAATGCTCTTTGGCATAGGTAATGCGACGGAAGTATTCTTCTTCCTTCTCGTTGTGCTCAGTCGTAGGGCTGGGGTCTCTTTTTTTCCAGAAATCACGCCAGGCTTGCTCTCGCTCAGCCCGCGGTTTCTTTTTCAGCTCGGCCATCTCGGCTGCAGTAGCAATGTAGAGTAGTTCTTCTACCTTTTCGCGATAGGCCTTGTCGTCCTGAAAGAAGGGTACTTTCATCCAGAAACTCGTCCTGCCAATTTTACCTCCGGACCGCACCTCCAGTTCATATTCGCCTGTGGACAGCCGAGCTGCACCATTCGAATCCGCCAGCGCCAGAGAATATCTTGCATAACTGCGACCGGCTGAATCAAAGACTGCGGCCTCACCTACCATCAGCACCCGGCGGCTGCCACGAATCGAGAAGGTGCATCTTTGGCCAGCCTGGGTCTGACCCGCAAGCTCAGCCAGCGCTTCGAACGTATCTTCCACCTGATAAACTCTGGACTGATTCTTTTTTCCGCGCCGATACAGCCAGACACGTACTGCTGCTGGCGCCTTATCCAGGGCAGAAATCGCACTGGCCCTGCGGTCGCTCGCCGCGTCTGCCACCAGTACCTGCACTCGCCGCGCGCCCTCTGGAACCGCCACACTCACAGAACCGGACACCACCGAATCTCGGTCCGCGGCCGCGCCGTAGGCTGACACATACGCAAATCTTTGCCATAAGTCTCCTGCCACGGGATTACCCTTGGCGTCATATAACTCTACGCCCACATTGAACCTGGCAACAAATCCGCTATCGCCGCGCAAAAAAGTAAGCGACGAAAAGGGGATTTCGTAGAAAAGCTCTAAAGTAAGTCCCTGTGTCGTATCAAGATACACATTTTGTTCCAGAAAAAGATTCAGATCTCCCTGAATTGGCAAAACACCGACAAATAGCAGAACCGCAAGCCACATCTGAGCTACAAGTCTAAACTACTGTCAAAACAAGTCAACCCAATTCCCCGACTTTCAACTCCCCAATAACAAATGGAACTTCTTCTGCAACTCTGCCAGCGACCCTTCCACGCTCTTCCAGTCCACTGCATAGAACAGATGGGAAAAACAACAACAATCAGAGCACCCAAAGCCACCTACCGCCTGCAGTCCTGTACCCAGTTCGAGTGCCAATCCGCACTCAGAAGCAGCCGGGAAGAAGTAAATATCCATGGGCTTCATGCGCTTTCTGCCTGTGGTCAAGTAGTCTATGTGCCAGCGGATGCGTTTACTGCAGGCTAGATGTCGCTGTGCCCTTTTTAGTACATTTACTCCGCCCGAACCTACATACAGATAGAATCCTATCGGGAATTCCCGCTCGCCTAGTCTTCCGAGTCTTACTTTGCGTACAATCTGATTTCTCAAAATAAGTACGTAGGCTACTGATTGGGGTTTGAATCGGGGATAACGTCTAGATTTCATGCTGATTTCTTCGCCGCTATTGCCTCCGCCACCGCAATTCCCGTAGCCCAAGCAAGGTGCAGATTGTACCCGCCAGTTTCAGCCCAGGTATCCAGCAATTCTCCAGCTACATACAAGCCCGGAATTCTGCGAACCTGACAAGTAGTAATATCCATTTCGTCAAGACTCACTCCTCCGCCGGTAACCGTCGCCCTTTCTATCGGTTCTGTTCCAACGACAGCAAAAACTGTGCCCTTGAGCAGATCGACCGCTAGCTCTTGTTCTGCCCGCGACAGATGACACAACAACCGGTCTTGTCCCAATCCTGTCCGGAAGCAAAGCACCCTGCCCAGCCTGCGCGCCACATACCGAGCAAGAAATGTCACAACTTGCTGGCGAGGGTGGCTGTTACGAGTCAGAGCAAGCTCTGCCCTTATTTCTTCTCTGCTCTTGTCCGGGACCCAGTCCAGCTTCAGCTTGACATCCTTGCCTGCATTCAATGCCCTGGCTGCCCGACCGGAAGGGACCAGCACCGCTGCACCAGACAAATACTCGTGCGCAAATACAAGCGGCCCATCCGCTTCCATCTCCACCTTTCCATCTATCAGGAGTCTTGAGTGTACGCGCCGGTGAGTAATTCCGGCCAAGCAGGACAAGTCTTCCTTGGGCCGCAGAGCACATAAAGCCGGAAACCAGTTCGTGGTACGCAGACCCAGGCTGCAGCACAAAGCAAGCCCATCCCCGGTTGAACCGGTCTGGGGAAAACTGGCTCCACCGGTGGCAAGACATACATTACGACAAAGAAACTCTCCGCGGGATGTCACAACGACCCAATACGAATCAGTTGCCTCCCCTTGTCTTCTCAACGCTGCAACTCGACACAACGTAACGACCTTCACTCCCCTGTTCTGAGCTTCCTTTACCAGCCTGTTCCTGAATCCTGACGCGTCTAGTCCCTCTGGCCAAACACACCCGTTTGCATCTGTCCGACTCTTAATGCCTATAGAACCGAAAAGACTCACTATCCGCTCATAAGGAAACCGCCGCAAAAGTGGGAGCAGTCTGGTCCCATGTTCAAATCTTTCTGCCATACTTTCAGGCCCTTCTGCGTGTGTAAAATTACATTTCCTGCCCCCGGTAATGCTAAGCTTGTGCCCACACCGCTCCATTTTCTCAAAAATTGTCACAGAAAGCCCCAGTTTCGCAGCAGCCACCGCACAAGCCAAACCGCTAGCGCCGCCGCCAACTATACCCAAATCTATAACCTCTTTGTATTCCGAAAGATTAGATTTCATTGATAATGTGCTTGACAAAACGGATTTTGTTGCGCATCCTTTGGACAGCAACTGGCGTCAAAGTTTTTAGGAGCACGACAGTCCGGTCTTCACTAACCGGCTCGGTCACCCACATTGCCGCGATCACTGGACTGCCCGTGTCTCCTTTTTTATAATCTTTCTGCCTGTCTTCATGCTCTACAAACATAACTAACGTTTTCCCAGCTTGTTATCAAAGTTCCTATTCCGGGTTGTATCCTGTGTATTGCACATCCGATTTTGTCTATGTGAATTACTGATAATTCCTGGCGCCGCATTTCCCCGAAAATCTAGTAAGCCTAGGTCTGAAGTCAACCGTTCTGAAATGCGTTGCTTACCGGGTGTACCAATTTCCTTATACGGCTCTTTACCCCAGTGTAAATAAGCCCAACCCTTTCAATAGTTACCAGTAAAGAAAACGACACAGCAGCAGTTTTAGTACCCGGGAAGGCAGCAGATTTTTCCCCTCTGGTACTGGCTGGTCAGCGTCGGGAATAGACAGTATCACCGAATCCACCTCAACTAATCCACCCGAATCTGCCAAAGCATTTTGCAAGGACAAAAAGGATTCGGCTGGAACAAGCCACCATATGCCGCCCGTATCAGTAGCCCACTTCCAACAATCCTGTACAAAAAGAGACAAAAGAGAAGGTTCCGGAAATGCGTAGCGCGGAACAGCAAGGGGATTACGCACTCTCGGCCGTATCTGCCTATCCAACTTTTGCCCAGGACCACCTGCCGGGCCTATGCCGGGCGAGCCAGCAATAGAAAAATCTGCCAGTTTCCATTTGCCCAGATAGTCCAGAGTTGCGGTCTCGCCACCGCCTGCCACAATAACTGCTCCTTTGGGAACTCTCCGCCTGACCATCTGTACAACTTCAGATATACCTGCAGACTCGCGGACGGTTCGACCCAACCGGACGATTGTACCAGGAACGCTTCCCAAGCCGGCGAGAATCAACAAAACGGACAGACCGACGTACCAAAGTGTACGCCTGTAAGACGTAACCTTCCGCAGCAACAACACCAAAGCTACGCAGTATAGAGGCAAAGTAGGTAGCAGAAATCGCATCGACATAGGGTCTGGCGGCCAGTAGTAAGCCAGATACACCAGAAGATGAAGAGACACACCACACGCCAAAAGCCAAGCAAACCGTCGCCGCTCTGGTACAAACCACAGACCCACCAGTGCTGCTGCGGCCGGTACCGCGACTAAACCAAGACCGTCATTAGCAATCCTAACCAGATAGGGCAATAAATTGCGACCAATGTATGATAATCTGAATGCGGTCTGCTCGCCGGTCAGAGCATAACCGGTTCGAAACCACCCCCCGTACGTCACCCGACCGTAAATAAGAAACATAGAAAATGGCAGGGCCATCCCGACAATGCCGTAGAGCAAAGTCGGAAACAACCGGCGTCCTGGTTTTCTCAGTACCAACATACCCAAGAGGAACACACTAATCAGTATCCCTTCTGGATAGCGAATTGCCGGAATACTGCCAAATATCAAGCCGGCCGAGAACACCAGACTCTCCGTGCCTGAATCAATTCCAACTGCAAGGAGATACAACCCCCAGTAGAAAAAACAGAACACCGCCAGATGCGCACCACCCCAATGCACCTGTTCATTGAATACAGGCAACAGGACCGTCACACCCACAACCGCAAGAGCAGCCCAGCTATTAATCAGACGTCGCACAAACAAGAACAGTGCCAATAACCCCAACAGGGCCAGAAAAACGTTAGTTCTGAGTGCTCCACCCGCGCCTCCCAACATATAGCCGGGGAGTGCCAGCACGGCTAATCCGGGCCCGTATACCGGCACGACTCGCCTGCCATCGGCACTCACCCAATGGGGACCAACGTATTGCACCGGTGACTCCGGCAAGAAACTTGTAGAACCAGTACCAGCCAACAGTCGTGTTTGTAGAAAGTACCCATGAGCATCTGGCCCAATCAATACCGGGCGGAATAAGAAAAAATGACCCATCCCAAAAACGCCCAGTATTACTACGAAGATAACTTCTGGAATTCCAGCCTGTCGCCCTCTAACTTGCATCGTAATTCAAACTCCCCAGCCGCTCATTTCCGTTGCTGACCTTGACCCCAGGTAAGCTGTTCGCTACTCTACTCCCGTGGTGAGTCGTGCCATTACATTCTTGATGGGAATACTGTGTTTGTTGAACACCGGTTGTCCTTCCCGGCAACCAGTACGCAAAATCGAACTGACGCTGCCTCAGATAAAAGACGGTGAAACTTCCGTGTACGAGATAGCGGCCGGTGAAACTGTCCTGTATCGCTCCGAGACTCGGGTGCATTTCAGCGAAGAATTGACAAACCCGGCCGGGTCCGCTGCTCCTGTTCCCACCTTGGAGTTGACCACAACCGTCTACACCGTTGCCGCTCCCCTCTATTTCTACGACTCTTCTGTAGTAATCCTGCGCAGAGATGTACTTACGCCCCTGCGGTCCGCACGTTTTGTGACAACAGATGTGGGCCAGTTCGAAATCCAGAGCCATTATGAACAGACACATGTCCGAATTACCAAACGCAGTATTGATGGCACCGAGACTCAACAATTTCGTCTGGCTCCCAATTCCCTGGATAATGAGATGATTCCTTTTGTCCTGCGGGGAATGTCTTTGGAACCTTCGACTCGCCTGAATCTCAGCATAGTCCTGCCACTGAGTATGAGAATCGTGCCTGCCGAAGCCAGGGTACTGGGAACCAAGCTGGTCTCTACCCGCTTGGGAGACATAATGTGCCGGGAAGTGGAGCTCTCCATGCAGGGGGGAAAAGTACGTCTCTGGTACGAGCTCGCCTCACCCCGGCGCCTGGTGATGCTGTTCAACCCAGACCGGCACAACGAACTGCGGCTAGTTGCCTACCACCCAGGCGAAGACTCAGTTCTGCCCTGACAACGTCAACGCTGGACTACAAACTTCTGAGTCAGCTGGTGCTTGCCCGCGCTCAACTTCAGCAGGTAGATGCCTTCTGCCAACTCTCCACTACCTATCCGCACCCGATGATATCCCGCCGCCATCACTCCATCCACCACCTCTCGCACCATCCGACCCGTCGCATCATACACCGCTATATTCACACGGCTCGCCTCGGGCAACGCCAGTCTCAATTCGCACACCTCTCTTGCCGGATTCGGTAATACGCCCGTAGCAGAGAATACTCTCGGCAATCCAGACCCCTCTCCTATGCCCACGCTCCGCACCTCTACCGAGTCCGTCTTCGCATCGTTGTTCGGATTCATATCTCCAGCCAGCAGGGTCCGACAGCTCACCGTATGCCGCCCCACCTGCCGCGCTACCCACTGCACAAACTCCACCGTGTCCTGCGCCCCAACCCCCAAACTCACTTCCTGCGTGTCCACATACGCCGCACCTATGCTCATCCGCACGCGGAATGTCTCCGGCCTATTACCGTAGTTCCGCACCACCGCTCTCGGTATCACCACCGCCCCAGAATCCAACGTCCCAACAGGCGCCACCAACGCCGCCGTGCCTACATCATGTATCGCCCGCACTACCTTCAATACCCCTCTCGCCGTGTCGTTCCCAGGATTCACATCTCCCAACAACACACTGTACGACTCCAGCCGATAGTTACCCACAGGCCCTGCCACCCACTGCTTCCCAAAGTTCACCGTCACATTCTCCCCTCCGCGCACTGACACCACCACACTGTCCTCATACACCTGATCCACAAACCAATCCCCGCCAGTCCAGCCAAACCCAATGCTCGCCTCTCCCTCTCCTGGCAACACCGGCCGGCTCACCAGCTCATCCGCAGTCTGATGAATCTTGAACCATACCACAAACTGCGCCGAATCAGGACCAAAGTTCCTCACCCGCACACGCGGCACCACCACCGCCCCGGAATCCACCGAATCTGCAGGCACCAAAATAGCCTCCACACCCGCATCATACCTGCCTACCGCTACCGTGCCCGTCTTCTTGTCGTTTGCCGGCCGTAGATCACCCACCAGCTCTGTAGAACACTTCACCGCCCAAAGACCCAAGGGCGATGCCGTCCAGTTCGGGAAGGTAACATAGGCCGCTGTCCCCGGCGCATGATCGGTCACACTCGCAGTCTGATTGTAAAACGTGCCTATCTGCATCCGCACCGTGTAGGTCACCGCCTCGCTGCCATAGTTGTACACCGAACACGCCGGCGTAACCGAAGTCCCCGGATTCACCGTGCCCGCAGGCGCCACAATGGCCGTCACTCCCACGTCTTTGATCACTACTGTTACTGTCCCCTCCAGCTTATCATTACTCGGCACCCGGTCTCCAGACAACCTGGTGGTACATTTTATCACATTCACGCCCCGAACTGTAGCCGTCCAGGACGAAAAGGTAATTTCTCTTTCCTCACCCGGCAGCAGATTTGCGACCGTCTGGGTGTTGGAATAACTGCCTATGACCAAAAGCGTCGGGAAAGTAGCAGCCTGATTTCCATTATTCTTCACCCTGACCTTGGGCGCTATCACAGTTCCAGAATCCACCAGTCCCACAGGAGCCACAATAGCCACGGGCTGCACATCAATCAGTCTGACGAAAACCGAAGCTGTTGTTTTGTCGTTTGCCGGTACGTCGTCACCCGCCAGCCGAGTAGAGCAGGCCACGGCCAGCGTGCCCAAAGTATCTGCTGTCCAGTTCGCAAATGTTATCTCTCGCTCTTCTCCCGGCAGCAAATCTGTGACCGTCTTCGTATCCTGATACCGATTGGAGATACTGAACACTGCTTCAAAGGTACGCGTGCCGCCGCCTAGATTTTTGACTTTTGCCTTGGGCACCACCACCGTCCCCAGGTCAACAGTGCCAGAAGGACTCACAATCGCTGTCGCTCCCACATCTGCAGGTTGCCTCATGCCGATACCTGCTACATCCTCAATCACCCAGCCGTAACTAACAGTGGAAGCATTCGAACCCAAACGCCAGCGCAACAGGAACTTGGTACCGTTGACCACTGGCACCTTGAACCAGGCCTGCGTCCAGGCGCTAATGCTGCCGGTGTAACCGTACTCGTTATTGAGTCCGGCAATCGGCGCAGAATGATAGGGGGCCGAACGTTCCGCCCAAGGCTCTATCACCACCCAAGTGGTACCGTTGTCTGTGGAAAACGACACATTGCCGCCGTCATAAGCTGCGGATGGGGGCGTAGGCGGCGCCTGAAACTGATACCAGTGCCAGAAGGTAACAATTGGCGTATCCTGCGTTGCAATGTAGGGTGCGGAAACCAGCTTCCAGTTTGCATTGTTGAGATAGTTACCGGTCAAAGGCGCACCCCATACCTTTGTTCCTGACCTCGGGGCAGGACGGGGCGAAGCCGGAGTGCCCCAAGCCCAGGCCGCACTGGACGGATCGGCCGTATATCCCCCATTCGTAGCCTCGAATGTCTCTATAAAATTCACAACCACGCAGGAAGTGACACTGGCATCATTCGCTCCGTAGTTATCGCCAGCCAGAAGCGTTGAACACTTGGCGGCAAAGAATCCGGGCCGGGATGGCAGCCACTTGGGAAATTCCACCAGTGTACTTTCGCCCACACCCAGAGGACCTGCCGTGACTGTGCTGGTATACTCAGAACCTATGACCATTTTCACATCGAACTGAGTCAGAGGCACAGCGCCATAGTTCTTCACCCAAGCCGAGGGAATCACCGAATCAAGCACCAAGGTTCCAACAGGCATAGTCAATGCCACTACGCCAGCGTCCTGAGCCAACCCCACATTCATTCCGGCCACATCATCTATCATCCAGCCGTAAGAAACACTGGCCGCATCCGAACCCAACCGCCAGCGCAGCCAGAATGCTTTACCGGCGGCAACCGGTATCCGGAACCAGGTCTGGGTCCAGTTGGTATCCAAACCAGTATATCCTCGTTCACCACCAAGCCCGGCTATGGCTGAAGCGTAGTACGGTTCTGACCGACCCGGCCAGGGCTCCAGCACCGTCCAAGTGGCTCCGTTGTCAATAGAATAACTGAGATTACCTCCATCAGCCGCACTGTAGAACCTGCGCCAGTGCCAGAAGGAAATAGCCGGTGTGTCTGCCAGAGCCGCGTATGGCACAGACAGAAGCCGCCAGTTCGCGCTGTTCGCATAACTTCCGGACAGAGGCGCACCCCATACATTGGGCATTGACAGGGCTGGTTTGCGCGGTGCAGCCGGAATACCCCAGGCCCAGGCTCCAGTCGCCGGTACCGGAGTATAGCCGCCATTATTTTCGGTGAACGTCTGCGCAAAGTTCACTACGGCCGCCTCTGCCTGCAGGACATCATTCAGCGGGTAAATGTCGCCTACTAGTCGCGTGCTACACTTCACCGCATAGAAACCGACAGCCGGCGGATACCATTTGGCAAAACTCACTAGCACACTTTCGCCTATGGCCAGAGGCCCTACCGGCACGGTCGAAACGTATGAGGCAGAAGGTATTGTCATGGTTATGGTAAAACTGGCTGTGGGCAAGGCGGAACCATAGTTCTTCACCCACGCCTGCGGCACTATGGTGTCACGCACCAAAGTACCAGCCGGCAAAGGTAACGCCACCAGACCTACATCCAGCTTGGCCAGTCCAAGCAGAATAACATCGTCTATCATCCAGCCTGAACTGGTATTGGAAGCATCTGAACCCAGCCGCCAGCGCAGACGCACCACCGTACCCGAATTGACGGGTAGCCGGAAGAAAGCCTGTTCCCAGCCGGCAGATACGCCAGAATAGCCATTTTCATATCCCAGCCCGCGAATAATACCCGCATAGGGTGCCGCAAACCTCGTCCAGGGCGACACCACACTCCAGCTCGCACCGTTGTCGGTTGAATAGCTCAGGTTGCCACCATCATAACCAGCCTCCAGATTGTACCAATGCCAGAATGACACCACAGGTGTGTCCACATACGCCACATAAGGCACCGATATCAGCCGCCAGTCTGCATTGTTAGTATAGCTGCCGGTTAACGGCGCTCCCCAGACTCTGGTGCCAGAACGGGCAGCCGGACGGGGAGATGCCGGAACTCCCCAAGCCCACGCTGCAGAACTGGGCGTGGGTTCGTAGCGGGCATTGTCTGCTTCAAACTGTTCCACAAAATCGGCTACCAGCGTCAAACCGGTTTTGCTGTCATTAGTATTGTCTCTGTCCCCATCCAGAAGCGTAGAGCACTTCACCGCATACACTCCGCTGGCAGGCATCCAGGCGGCAAAACTTACCAGCGTGCTTTCTCCCGAGCCAAGATTGCGCACCCAGAACGTATCTTTGTAGGCCTCTCCCACAGTCATAACCACCGGAAAAGAATCATGCCGGGCAATGCCGAAGTTTTTCACCCAGGCCTGCGGAACAATTGCTCCTGAACCGCGCATATAGGTGCCGGCAGGCGCCAGAATGGCCAGCACGGCCACGTCGCGCGCAGGATTGAATCCAGACCTATAATACACATCGCTATTGGTAGTGCCGTTTCGCAAGTCTCGCCACACCAGATGCAATTCGTTTAGAGTATCCATCGCCAGACAAGTAGCGTACTTTGCGTAACTACCTGTCGTGACATCCTTTGGAGTACGCCAGATACCTTCGGGCGTTCGCTCACACATCCGCACCTGCAGATAGCCGGTTGAAGCCGCGGAATAACCGGACCAGACTACATACAACCGACCGTCTGCAGCCGCGGCCAGTTGCGGCTCAGCCTGTACCGTGGTCAGGCTCCGCTCGGAAACTGTATCCGTTGCCTGCCAGACTCCGCCTGCCCGATACGTATGGCATATGCGACCATTGGGCACTACCAGACTGCGCCAGACAATATGGGGCTGACGAGTAAGAGGGTTAACACATATGGCTGGCTGAGTCTGATGAGTGGTCAACCCGTTGGTTATACGCACAACAGGCTGCCATACGGTTCCGATTCTTTCCTTGTAGAAAATCTGCGAATAGGTCGGGTTAGCCTGATCGCTTCCCCTCCAGACCAAATGCACCCGGTTATCTGCAGAACCAGCTATCCCTACAGAAATCCGTTCGAAATCAGACAGCTCCAGCTTAACCTGCGGCTGCCAGACTCCGTCTATTTTCTCTACATAAACCAGATAATACTCGTATTTCGTAGTGGAACTTCTCTCTCCCCAGACCACATGTACATGTCCGTCAGGAGTAGTAGCAACTTGGGGGTTTGTCTTCGGCTTGGCTACTGAATCATCCGAAAGCCGCCGGCTAGTTGCATTCCAGCCCAGGGAGGGGTCCCACATCTGATAATAAATTGCAGCATTGGCCGAAGTGGCTGGCCCGCTCGCCCATACTATATGCACCCGACCCGAATCATCCACACATAGCGCCGGATAACGGTCGTAATGAGTGCCAGGAATATCAGTTCCCAGCATTGTGCTGTCACCCCAGCCTGCACCCGGTGTATACCGTTTGTATATGGTGCGGTAGTTGGCCGCGTTAGTCCACACAACATGAATGTTACCAGACCTGTCAACTGCAATATTGCGTTGATTGGCAGAATCTGTGTAATCGTGAGCGGTGTTGAAGGAAAGACGGATTTCCTCTCCCCAGATTACTTCGTCGGTGGAACCGACGGCCACAGCCGGTAGCACTGCCACCAGCGTCAGACAGAACAAAAACCACACTGATTTCTGCATACCTGACCTCCCTGAGATTTTTCTTGGCGAAGAACAGCGGCTACACCTCTATCCCGGCTAAAATCCCGCACTGCCCTTCTGCCTCTCCACTGACCCAATACATAACCCAGGAAAATCAAAAGTCAAGCTGTTTGGGGATATCTTCCCCAGCAAACACCCACCTGTTTTCAGTTTCTTTTTCTTCTACTGCCGGTTGTTTGACAGGCTAATCTCCTCCACTATTCTCAAACCTTGACTCTGCTTCTTGTTCTAATGGCTGCCAGCCGCATTGTCATCACTGAGGTAATGTCCAACCCGGCTGGAGCCGCAGGTTCAGGCTATCCTGAAGACCGTAACGAATATGTGGAGCTGTATAACCCAACCAATGAGGCAATTGACCTGTACGACTGGACGCTGGATGACTTGGACGGTTCACCCGACCGCCTGATAGCTTGGCAGGACTCTTCCATTCTTCGTAACAATCCTACCTTACTCATTAATTCCACCTGGCTGCAACCTCACAGCTATGCTGTAGTGCTGGATTCAGAATACACCCACCCCCTTCCCCAGGGAGGTTACGAACAACCCTACATATTCGGTGACTCCTGCCTTATTCTGACCACCAGGAACACTACGCTGGGCAACGGTCTGGCCACCAGCGACCCCATAGTTATCATTTCTTCCAGCGCTTACGGCTTTGAGGACACTTCTACCTTTGGAACACCCTTCGACACCACAGACAAATTTCCGACTAACCCCGGAGACGGAAAATCTTGGGAAAGAATAGACCTGTCCGGGCCGGACTTGCCTGAAAACTGGGTAATCTGTCCTAACCGGCTTGGTTGCACTCCCGGCAAGCCTAACAGTTCCAGCAGCGCTCCGGACCTGGCCGTGCTCAGACTGGACGTGGTCCGACCCGAAAGTCTCAGGCCCGAACAGCCATTTACTTGTCACATACACATCGCCAATGTGGGATTTGTCCCGGCCGCCAGCTGGTTTATGCAGGTATTTCTGGACCGCAACGGTAATGCCCAGCCCGACAAGAACGAAGCATGCAGAACTGTGGACGGTTGGCCCCTTTACCCTGCGCAAGACTCTGTTCTGAAGTTCAGCCTCTCGTGTCCTGCTGTTTCCTGTGACCTTTGGGCAAGTCTTGTCTGCTCCTCTGACCGGGATACGGCAAACAATCGCTTGCGTCGGACCCTATATCCGGCCGGAACCGGTCGGATTCTTAGCGTCACCACCTCCAGCTTCAGCCCAAACGCCGACGGCTTTGAAGACAGCCTAGAGATTGTTTATCGCTTGCCTCGGAAAGGAGGTAAACTGCAGGTGGCCATTTATGACCTGGCCGGTAGGCTTGTAGTCACCCTTCTGGACACGAAAGCCAATGCGGAGCAGGGCACGCTCTTCTGGAACGGGACAAGCTCCGCGGGCCGCGTGGTCTCTCGCGGCATATACGCTGTCCGGCTGTCCTATCATCTGCCGGACATGGACCGGTTAGAAAAATTGCCGGTGGTACTGCAACGCTAACCTAATCTACGAACGACGGCTCTGCTCTAACTGTTCCGTTATTCACCAATTATTATGTAGTTACGAGGATTTACCCACGCCCCCTTGCGTTTCATCCCATAATGCAGATGAGTTCCTGTAGTGCGACCGGAAGAACCTACAGTGGCAATGACCTGTCCCCTGGTCACTTCTTCGCCTACCTTTACTTTCAGCGAAGCACAATGGGCATAAAAAGTAACCAGACCGTTACCATGATCAATCTCCACCACCTGGCCCCAACCCGAATGCCAGCCGGCAAAAACCACCCGACCGTCTGCCGTTGCCACCACCGGTGTACCATGCGGAGCAACTATATCCATACCCTCATGCATGGTACTTACGCCGGTAAACGGGTCCTTACGCATGCCAAACCAGGAAGTAACCCATCCCCGAACCGGCCAAATGGAAGGAATACAGGAAAGCTCTGACCTGCGTGCTTTCAGAACTTGCTCTATCTGGGAAAGGGAATACTGACCAAGCCGGGCGCGGCGCAACAGTTCCGCCAAGTCTGGGTTCTCATCTTCGCCAACCTCCCCGCCAACTCCCATTTTCCTGACTTCCTTGGGAATTAGATACAGGTCTGTGGCTGCTCTGAGCTTATTGTCCATCTCCTCGGTCATAGCCAGAAACTGCCGGAAGGTGTCAATGACCGCCATACTGGCGGTAAGCCGGGCTTTCAAAAGGTAATTCTCCTTTATCAGAAGCTCCATCCGTCCCCGGTCTGTATGGCGACTGAAAAAGACCTGACTCAGATATCCGCCGCCCACCAATAGCACAAGTATAGCCCCGACAGCAAGATATAAAACCGAAACCGGCACGGTCAAACTCACCGCCCGGTTACGCCGCTTCAGGGCGACCCATAACTGCAGCTTTTCCACCCGGCAAGTCTAGCCAGAACTGCCCACATGTCAAACCCCCTTCCTTACTCTTCTCTACCTCCGTCTAAACCGGACCCGGTTTAGCGCTGTATTATGAACCTATCGCGGAAACTCGTCCGGCTTTGCGTTGCCCCTGGCTCGCTGGCCACCACTTCCAGTTTGTACAGATACACTCCGTTGGCCGGAACCTCTCCATCGCTGTCCAGCCCGTCCCACTCTATCTGATTGTACCCGTAGGTACAAACCTGCTCCGGCAGTTTGCGCACCAGCCGCCCGGAAAGAGAAAAAACCTTCACGGTCACAAACGCGCTTCTGGTAAGCTCGAAGGTAAACTTCGCCGGGCCCGCGACCGGATTGGGATATACCAGAGCATTCTCAACCCGCAAGGCGTCGGACCTTTCCGTTCTCACATAGGCAGTCGCCACTCGACGGTTACGCATATTATCAGACACTACCAGAGTAAGCGAATCCAGCTCCTTTCTCAGCTCCACCGGATACTCAAACCGGCCAGTGGTGGACGAGTTCCTGTCGTAACTGAACCGGTAAGCCAGTTCAATCCGACCCGAAGTGCGCGCCCCGATGAACAATCCCAAACCTCCATCCGGCACCGCAGCCAAAAGAATCCCGGAAGAGTCTGATACTACGCCGGTTAGAGTAAACTTTCTGGGTACTCGTACTGTGTCGCCAATCACCAGAGGCCGATCGTCAGCATACAGCGCCACCGTTGGGGGCGTGGAATCGAAAACCGCCACTGCCGGTCCCAAGGCAATATCTGCCTTTCTCGCCGCATATCCTGTTTCTCCATCCCAGGCAAGCAGACTGACAGAAGCTGTATTGGGCAGGCGGATATAGGTGCCATTGGGTACAACCAGAGTGTCCGGATAGTCCACCACCGGAACCGTAAAAGAAAGCTGGGTCCTGCCCGTTCCAAAAGTTCCGCTGGCTTCGTACAGCTGGTAGCCAGGCAAGGTATAACGATACCAGCCGGCTTCAGAAAAGTAGTAACGGGACCAGGTCAACTCTCTCGCCAGAATGCCATACATTCCCTTTTCCACCGGGACAGAATCAACCACTGTTACCCTTGTGCCCGGATAGAATGTGTCGGGCATAACTACCGGCTCGTACCCGGGCCGGGGCAGACGTACCCTCGTAGCCGGATCTCCGAACATATGGTATATAACGTAGGTAAGCCAAGCCCGGAAAAAGGCAGGGCCTATCGGCAAGGTATCATTCTGTACCAGACTGCCAAACAAGGTTCGGGCAAAAAGCTCATTGGCTCCTGGAGTGGTGGCTTTGATTCCGCCGAAGGTGGCGATACACCCTGATTCCTTGCGCACCAGCTCTTCGGCAATCGCTTCATAGCGGGTGTCGTCGAACCTCCCCACCCCACACGAACCAAAGAACGCCAAAGGGTTACGACTCCCATTCATAACCTGAGGTACACCGTCAATCCTCAAGGCCCGTTCGTGACACAACTGAAAACCGGCCCCGTGACCATAAAAACACCAGAAAAGAGCGCCCTGATTCAGCCGGGCCAGCAGCTCACTTCTGGCTCCTGCCTTGTCATTTACGCCGGTAAATGGATACTCGGTCAAGTAAATCTTCACCGGGTCCAGGAGTCCCCGAGTATAGAGCATAATGTCTTCACAGCCGGATATATGCTGAAACCCTATCGGGTCCCTTTTATGGACTGGATCTGGTTCTCCCAACCACTCATCATCGGCCAGAAGCAAGAACTTCTTGGCCCACAATCCCAGAGACTGCGTTTCGTAGACTCTGACTTTTTCCAGAAACTGGCGCAACTCCGCCGCACTGCGACAGGTAATGCGCGCCAGAATCATGTCCGGCGCGCCGCCCCGGCCTTCGAAATCGGCAAACCAGGCATCAGAAGCTCTAGCGGTCTGACCGTACACCTCCGGGTCGATATCGTAACCCATCTCATAGGTGGGCACTCCCGGTGGGCGCTGCATACCCAGCCGATTGCGATAATCATAGGTAGCATCACCGGCCAGAAGTCCATAAACCGGCCGCTTGTGGGCAAAGAAACTTTGAATCGCCCCAGGCTCCTCCATACCGAAGGCGTAGTCGTCATATATTTCCGACAATCGTACCGCCCGCACGCGTGCGCCAGGCAATCCGGCGACGTTATTCTCCCGATAACGGGCAAGTAGCCGCGCCGCCGGATAGAATTCATCCGGGCAGACGATGTAATAGTCCACCTGCTCCGTAGCTGAACGTAAACCTCCCGGATAACTCCTCTGCAAAGAACCCACCGGTTTGAGCTGTGCCGCCAAGGCGCAGAAAAAATCCCCTCTGCCCCTGACCTCTGTCTTCACCTTGCGTCTTCCCGCGGAAACTTCTGTATCTACAATACGCTTGGGCGCGTACCAGTCTGTCACATCCAGCAATATCACCTCGCCTGTCGCTCCCTCCAGAGCAAACTCTACTGTACCTGAATCGTAGAGGGAAAAACCCAGAGCAGGTCTGGTCGCAGACAGCCTCAACTCCTGAAGATAACGCACCTCCAGATAGTCAAGGTAATCTACCATTTCCGGGTCGCCCAGAAACTCAAACACCAGAGTATCCGCGACACCGACCGGGCGAATAGTCTGCGGAGGCAGGCTGTCTATGAAAAAATCCGCCGGCGGAGGTACAGAATGGCTGGGAATCAGCGCCAAAGACTCCACCCTGACACCATTAAGAAACAACCGGCAAGGATGACGGGAAACGGTATCTCCTTCATTCCTCGCTCCATACAATCTGCCCGCAAGCGAAATAATTGACCGGCGCCCGGGAAGCGACAGACGAACCGGATTGGCCATCCGGGGCACGCCCGCCTGCTTGAAAAACTTCTGCCACAGCCACAGAAGCCCGGACCGGGCCGGACAAAGCAGATCCTGCTCCAGACGCACGTGCGCCAGTCCCAACGCCGCAGGGGAACCGGCCCCGGCTCCAGAAACAGTCTGCATCCTTTTCCCTGCCTCCCCGCCCCAAGTAAGCCAGAAACATCGGTAATCGGTGTACAGGTTTTCCAGCCAGACCGAGTCATTCTCGCTCCAGCAACTGGTCGCCTGCGCGTAGAAAGCAATATAGTCCTGTTTGTCGAACCTGCCGTCCTCCTCACCCTTCACATATATAGCCACTTCTACCATGGTGTCCGGATATGGCCCTCCGGCCCGGTATGGACCAAGTGCGTATAACCTGAAGGTCCTTGGATCAATCTCCTCCGGCACGAACCCGGCCTGCCTCAGGTCTGCAGCGGTAAGACGATACACCCCAGTTGACTCTGTCTTCACCTTGCACCATACTGAAGCCCGCTCAAAAAAACTGCTCGACCCAACCTCGGGGTCACTCAACTTCCAGTACCTTGTTTGCTTGCCGTTGACCAGCATAGCTTCCAGCATCGGATCAAATCGGTCGATACTGGTCACATATCTGCCCGGCGCGGCAAAAAAGATTCTCACCCGTAACCTTCTGGCTACACGAACCATATGCCGAGCTGAATCGTACTGGACTGGATTCAGGCGCAGGAATGCCACCCGCACCCCGCGCACGATATCAATCTTCTCCAGCTCTGCCCACGGCCTGAATCCCCGGACGGAGCTACGTGTCTCTTCCTGCGTGGCGGTCGGTCTGAAACCGGGTGCTAGTCTCAGACCCGTTACTTCCATAGCCTGCAGTTCCAGCGCTTCTGTCGTTAGCCGCACTTCTCCCTGCTGGGGAACACCCACCAGTACTATCTTGGCTGGCAAATCAAACTCGCCTGGCTGATTGGGTCGGTCCAGACCCGGAACGATAACTACCTGTCCCTGCCCGGTGCTTTCTACATATACCGTATCAAGCACCAGCTCCAGTTCCAGACCTTTTTCTGTCTGACTCAACACCCGTAGCCCGGCGCCGACCACATTTCCGCCCGCACTGGACAGGAAGAAATGCAATAATAAAAACAAAATCGGTACAACCCCGACCTGAATACGAGTTTTCTGCACGAGGTAATGATAGAATCCACATTCGCTGAAGTCAATGTTACAACCCAGGCCAGGCTTCTTTTCCATCCTCTCCTGCTACCTTCTCCTCCGTTGGGAATCGGCGAGGCACAATTCTCTGCTGACGTTGCCGCTCTCTTGCCGGCTCCAGCTGCCGCCAGCCCTCGCATTCGCCTGGCGACTCTGAAAAACGAGGTATTTTCCACTTTCTTAACATTCCGGTTTTACCGACGCTCGCACGCTCTATTTGCTTCCCGACTACTTCCTTTCCCTATCCCTTGACCACTTTTTCATTTCACCCGCAGGAATATTCCCCTGTTCGGCCATTTCCTTATCACCTCAACAGAAGCAGCCCCCTAGGCGGACCCTGCCCTGGGGACTCCCCGCAAAAAACTCGACTATGGGCTTGCACCCAAGACAGACCTGGCTATAATCGGGCCGCATTGTTGAGCCGGGAATCGGGGTACCGTCAGGCACCTCAACGCCACAATCTTGCCGGACGTGCCAGATGAATCACCTTCAAGCACGCCCGCAAATAACCATTGAACTGGAAGACGGCACTATTTTCCGCGGCAACGGATTCGGCCACATCGGTCCCGCTGCTGGCGAAGTAGTATTCACCACCTCCATGGTCGGGTATGTGGAAAGCCTGACCGACCCTTCCTATCGCGGGCAGATTCTGGTTTTCACCTATCCGCTCATCGGGAACTATGGAGTCCCTGACCCGGACCTGAAGAACGACCTCGCTTCCAGGTACTTCGAATCTGACCGCATCCAGGTAGCAGGCCTTATTGTTTCTAGCGCGCAGTCAGACACCAGCCATGCCACAGCCCGCTGCTCTCTTTCTCAATGGCTGGCCGCGGAAAAAGTACCCGGAGTAGAAGACGTAGACACCAGAAGGTTAACACTCCTTCTGCGGGAGCGCGGCACCATGCTCGGCCGACTTCTGCCCGACGGATATGCCGGCGAAACAGTAGAATTCTTCGACCCAAACCGTACAGATATGACGCGCGAAGTGAGTGTAAGTAAACCGGTATGTTATGGAGCAGGTAGAAAAAGGGTGATACTGGTGGACTGCGGTACCAAGCATTCCATTTTACGCGAACTGCTCTGCCGAAATATAGAAGTGCTGCGAGTACCATCCGCGCATGACTACACCGCTGAAGACTTCGAGGGCATACTCGTCTCTAACGGCCCCGGCAATCCTGAGCAGTGTACAGAAACGGTAAAAATCCTGCATAGAGCTCTGGCGCTGGCCAAGCCGGTATTTGGCATCTGTCTCGGCTGTCAACTCTTAGCCCTGGCTGCAGGAGCCAGAACCTACAAACTGCGCTACGGACACCGGGGGCAGAACCAGCCCTGTCGCGAAAAAGGCACTGACCATTGCCGCCTCACTAGCCAGAATCACGGGTTCGCCATCGACGCCAGCACCCTGCCCTCAGACTGGGAAGTGTGGTACGAAAACGCCAACGATGGTTCGGTTGAAGGCATACGCCACAAGCGCAGGCCATTCTTTGCGGTACAGTTTCACCCTGAAGGCAAACCCGGGCCCCTAGACACTCAAGATCTATTTGACCGTTTTGTGGCCGAGTTATGAACAGATACAAAAAGGTTCTTGTCTTGGGGTCAGGAGCTCTGCGTATAGGTCAGGCGGGTGAATTCGACTACTCCGGCTCTCAGGCGCTGAAGGCTCTGAAAGAAGAAAACATCCGTACCATATTGCTGAATCCAAACATAGCCACTGTGCAGACCACCCCCGGCTTTACCAACGAAATATATCTTCTTCCGGTGGAACCAGATTTTGTGGAAAAGGTCATCGCCCGCGAAGGGCCCGATGGTATTCTCCTGAATGTAGGCGGGCAGACCGCACTGAATACCGGCGTGACGCTATGGAAATCCGGGGTACTTGCCCGTTACGGAGTCGCGGTACTTGGCACTCCGCCGGAAACAATAATAGAATCTGAGGACCGGCAAAAATTCGCCGAAAAAATGCGATCGGTTGGAGTGGCGGTGCCGCGGAGTGCCGCCGCCGCTTCTGTAGAACAGGCTCTGGCGCTGGCAGACCAACTAGGCTTTCCCCTGATGGTACGTGCAGGTTTCAGTCTGGACGGACTTTCTTCCGGGCCCGCTCGCTCGGTCGCCGAGCTGAAAACACGTGTGACAGAAGCGATGTGTCACGCTCCGCACGTCCTGCTGGAAGAATATCTGGCAGGCTGGAAAGAGGTGGAATATGAAGTCGTACGGGACCGACTGGGCAATGCCGTTACCGTTTGCAATATGGAAAATATGGACCCGATGGGCATACACACCGGCGAAAGCATCGTCGTTGCCCCCTCCCAGACCCTTACCAATGATGAGTATCATCTGCTTCGTTCAGTAGCGTTGAAGGTGGCAGCTGGTCTGGGAGTTGTCGGCGAATGCAATGTCCAGTTCGCGCTCCATCCGGGCCGGGGTGAGTATCGAGTAATAGAAATCAACGCTCGCCTTTCCCGCTCCAGCGCCCTAGCTTCCAAAGCTACCGGATACCCTCTGGCCTGGGTGGCTACCAAGCTGGGTCTGGGATATTGTCTGGCGGACCTGAAGAACTCCGTCACCGGTGTTACCGGCTGCTTCTTTGAGCCGGCCCTGGACTACGTCACGGTGAAACTGCCACGTTGGGATTTGTCCAAATTCCGGGCCGCCTCCCGTCGCATCGGCAGCGAAATGAAAAGCGTAGGCGAAGCAATGGCCATTGGCGCCACCTTCGAAGAGGCATTACAGAAGGCGGTACGCTCGTTAGGTCTCGGTTACGACGGCCTTACCGACCCGCGGGCATATGTGGAGGACCCGGAAGACGAAATCAGACATCCAACCGACCGCCGACTCTACGCTCTGATGCAGGCACTGGCGCATGGCGTCGCGCCTGAAAAGATAAGCGCAGAAAGTGGGATAGACCCCTGGTTCCTATCCCGGCTGGTAACAATACTGCAGGCAGAACAGGCCTTGTCCGGCCGGAATCTGAACTCGCTAGATCAAACCGAGCTGTTGCGGCTCAAACGTCTGGGCTTCTCCGACCGCGCCATCGCGCGCTGTGTCGGCGCAACAGAAGATGAGGTAAGACAGCATCGACGCAGCCTGCATATCCTGCCGCGCGTCCGACGGATAGACACTCTGGCGGGAGAGTTCCCTGCAACCACCAACTATCTCTATATGACCTATGCCGGAGATTCATCGGAAGTACCGCCGGAACCTGAGGGTCGTCCCGTACTGATCTTGGGCAGCGGACCTTACTGCATTGGTTCTTCCGTGGAATTCGACTGGTGCTCCGTGGGGATGTGTACCACCGCGGCCCGTCGCGGTTATCACACAGTAATGGTAAACTGCAACCCCGAGACCGTATCCACCGACTACGATATGAACGACCGGCTCTATTTTGAAGAACTGACATTGGAACGAGTACTGGACATCGCGGAATACGAACGTCCCCTGGGAGTTGTGGTGTCTGTCGGGGGCCAGATTCCCAACAACCTTGCCCTGGGTCTTGCCCGTCACGGCGTGCGGCTTCTTGGTACCGAACCGGACTCTATTGATCGGGCCGAAAACCGACACCGCTTCTCGCTGCTTCTGGACGAACTGGGAGTAGCCCAACCTGCCTGGCAGGAACTCAGGAGCCTGGCCGAGGCGCGCGCCTTCGCCGCCAGGGTCGGCTATCCGGTGCTCGTACGTCCTTCCTACGTGCTTTCGGGCGCGGCAATGAACATTGCCAAGAACGAAAAGTCACTGGAGCAATACCTGACCCAAGCCACCAGACTATCTTCTGAAAATCCGGTGGTGATTTCCAAGTTCCTTGAGGGCGCCAAGGAGATTGAAATTGACGGGGTAGCTCAGGACGGCGAACTGGTCATCTACTGCCTTACCGAACATGTGGAGCTTTCCGGGGTGCACTCCGGAGACGCTACTGTGCTCCTTCCTCCCCAGAACACTTACCTGGAAACTGTACGTCGTGCCAAAAACATCACCAAGGCGATCATACGCGCCCTTAAGATTCACGGTCCCTTCGACATCCAATTCTTAGCCCGGGATAACAACATATGGGTAATCGAATGTAATCTGCGCGCTTCCCGTTCATTTCCCTTTGTTTCCAAAGCAACTGGTTACAACTTCATCGAGTTCGCCGCCCGTGTACTCTTGGGTGAAGATGTACGCGGCCGCTATCACACCTTAGACCTTGACTACGTGGCTGTAAAGGTTCCGCAGTTCTCCTTCTCCCGGCTCAAAGGCGCCGACCCGATACTATACGTGGAAATGACCTCCACGGGTGAATCTGCCTGTCTGGGCGAATCGCTGGAAGAAGCCTGGCTCAAGGCAGCGCTGGCCAACGGCCTGCGCCTACCCCAGAGGACCATACTTGTTTCCCTGGGAGGAGAGCAGGCTAAGGCTAAGCTGCTTGAACCACTACGGGACCTATCGGCTGCCGGTTATGACCTTTATGCCACTCCCGGCACCCACGCTTTTCTCTCTGCCCACAACATCCGAGTTAATCTCGCAAGAAAAGTTTCTTCTTCTGTGGCCGGCGCACCGAGCATGCTGGAACTGATTGCTACGCGGAAAGTGGAATGTGTAGTAAACGTACCTCGCCGTGCCGCAGATGAGACCGCACTGACAGACGGCTATCGCATCAGGAGAGCCGCGGCTGACTATGGCATACCCCTCATAAACGATGTGGAACTGGCCCGACTTTTCTTCCGTGTCCTGCTCCGCCAAACCTCAGAGAGTCTGGGTATAAAACCCCTCTCTGCCTATGTGAGCCGGGCACGGGCTGACTAAATTCTATTACCGGGTAGTCTGCAGCTCGCGGACGTCAGGGTGCGAGATTGTCACTGACCAGCGAAGTGATCAGTTCCTCGTATATGTCAACCAACTCTACTTCCTTTGCCTGAATGTATTCCCAGACTCGGGCCAGCTTCTGTTGGTCTTGTTTCTTTCCTGGTCTGGTAGTACTGCGTAACATTCCCGCCAGCCGGCCGATGATGGCCTCATTGGTAGCAAGCGCTTCCGTAAGAAGTTCGGCCTGATTGGGCAAAACCATTCTCATCTGCTCTAGGAAACGGCTGATGCTTTCCCGGTTCGCCAGAGTTGTCCAGAGAAGTCTTTCGTAACATTCCGCCACTTCATCCTCGCCACATATCGGGCAGAACGGCACCGTATCCAGACTGGCCAGCAGCATATCATAGGCCTGAATTCCTGTTCTCCAGCCGGTATCCGCGTGGACCTGAAGTACCTCCAAGGCCCGTTTCAGAGCCATAACTAGGATCGCTCCCGGCTCAGCCTGCTTTCCTTTCACCTGGACGACAAAGGCCTCCTCAGGCTGACCTGCTAGCGCCACTTCTTTTGCCGCACCAGGAGCATAGCCGTAAATAGTCGTACCGGCCAGGTCACAACGGCTTGCCACTCCCCATACCTGTCCCTGACCAGAAGTCATCCATTCTCCCCAGACAATAACTGTTTTTCCTCGCGCCAGCTCCTGTTTTATGACATCAAACAAATCCCCTCCGCTTAATCGTTGCAGTCCGAGGCCTACCAACGGCAGCGCATCTTTGAGATAATTCTCATCTGTCTGGCAGTATGGGGCCGAACGACACCTGTGAGGATGAAAAGCAAAGGTGAACGACTCGCCGGTAAGGGCAGCCAGCCAGTCATATTCCGCTTCCTGTCCGTTGTGCAACAGTATGTCATACAAAGCCAGAGCCAGACTGGCCTGATATTTCTCTAGAACCGAAACTACACCCAGAGGCCCTGGGGCGGCTTCCTTTTCTATCTCTTCTTCATTACGCAGAATTGTCAGTTTTACCCGCTGGCGCCCGGCCTCCTGCGCCCTGAGCTGAGCCTGACGCAACTCCTCCTCTGTCTGCACAGACACTCCATCGTACACAAGAACCAAATCTCCTGGCTGCAACCCCAAGGTCTCCGCCTGACTGCGGGGAATCACTTTCCATACTTCAGGCCGTAACACTCTCTGGTAAGCCTCGCCTAGCTTGGGCCCTGTTGTTTTCTGGGCGCAACTGGCTACAAGCACACAAAGCAGAACTGCGTAGCTTGCTTTCAGTAGTCTGGTCTGCGGACTACTGTTACCCCAGCGCGACACTCTGCCCCCAGCTTCAAAGCTAATTGGGTTTAATGGCTGAAACAGGCTCGCCCAAACCGGCAGGTGCTTCCAATCGCAGAGCTACATCGGCCAGTCCGGCAAGTACATCTTTTATCTGCTGATCCAATAACCCGCTGTCCTTTATACGCGGCCACATCTGCCGAGCCAGTGTGGCGGCCGAATAGGTAATTCGCACGTGTCCAAACCCAATTTCCTCCAGGGTCTGTTTCATAGTCATACTTGTAAAATGCTCCAGCTCGTACCAGCTACCGCCGATGATCGCCTCCCGGTTCCTCTCCAGGAATTGTATGCCCACCTCGGGATTCTGCGAAGGATTAGGGCCGATTCTTTCTATAAGGTCTGCCAGTTTTTTGAACGCTTCTTTCGTCTGCGGGTCCGGTCTAAATTTAACCAGATAGTTATGCTCCCAGGGCGGACGGCTGTGCCTCAACACATAGTGGAAACCCAGAAAATCCTCTGACTCAGTGAGGAACACGGACTCGCTAATACCTCTTTCCTGCTTTTCATAGGGCTCAAACTCTATGCGTACCCTGCCGCCCGGCCGCAGCACCCGGAAACATTCGCGCAGAACAGCGTATGGGTCTGGGGATTGCTCTATGGAGTGGGAAGCTACAACTCCGTCAAAGCTGTTGTCTGGAAAATCCAGTTGCACACCGATCTGTTTCACTAGGGTGACATTCGTCAAGCCCAGACGCTCGGCGTGCGCCCGACAGATATCAAGCCGCGCTGCTACCGGCTCCACTCCCGTTACCGACTCAAAAAACGGCGCCAGACGCAGCAACGGCCACCCCTCGCCCGACCCGATATCTAGTACCCGTCTTGCCTCGCCCATATGGGCTACAAAGTCCCTTATGCGAGCTTCCTCATAGAAATGTTCTTCCTGCCTGAAGTCCTGCGGTACTTCAATCACGGGCAGCTTGCTTCCCGATCGACCGCTCAGGCGGGAAAAAGTCTGCGTGGCACTATCGGACTCTTCGGGTTTGATTTCGTTTACAATCCAGGTTTCAAGAACTGTGTATTTCTTTGCCATGAGTATGGGCATAATAGTATCCAACTCACTACAAGTCAAGAAGCGACCAACCCTGTATCGTATCTATGTAACACTAGGTAACCCCGTAATTCTGTAGCGTTGACGGTAGAAGACACCTGTCTATAATCACTAGTAGTGACGAAACATAATTCGGGAAAGAAAGACAGCGGTCGTCCCGTAGCTACCAACCGTAAAGCCTTGAGAAATTACCAGATTCTTGAAACCATGGAAGCGGGTATCGAACTCACCGGTACAGAAGTAAAATCAGTCCGCCTAGGGCAAGTATCGCTGGACGAAGGATACGCCGCAGTCGAAAAAGGAGAGGTATTTCTATACGATGTAAACATAGCGCCTTACGCCCAGGGCAACATCTTCAACCGCGACCCTAAGCGAAAACGCCGCCTGCTCCTTCACCGCGACGAAATAAAACGTCTTTGGGGTCGCACTACCATGAGAGGCTACACATTGGTGCCTCTGAAAATGTACTTCAATAAACGAGGCAGAGCCAAGATAGAATTGGCTCTGTGTCGTGGCCGCAAGTTGCACGACCGTCGCGAAGACCTCCGCCGCCGTGCGCAGGAACGTGACGACCGTGAAACTCAGCGCATGCTCAAACGCATATGAACCGCTGCACACCAACCTCACTAGGCTGGGCGATTACTGTTTCTCTAGCCCTCCTTCTCAGTTCCAGCTTCGCTCAATTGCAAATATGCGATCAGTCCGTACCGATCCGCGAACTATCGGGCATCCCCCACGTTCCTCTATCCTTGCTTATCCAAGCGTGCGGCGGCCGGCAATGGCGAGTAGTAGAACCCACTGGCCAGCAGCGCATTGTTGCGGTCATACCCGCAAAAGACCAGCCGACTGGGGTAATTAAGGAAACAGAGTTCGTATTCTGGCCGGAAAAAGCTATCATTCGGGCTGGTGAGCAGGAAATCATACTTCCCGCTCCTGTTCGTCTGGAAAGCGATGGTCTGCTGTACATACCGGTGGCGGCTCTGCCTGCCATTCTTCCGGAGTTTACCCCCGCTCTACCCGCACTTGCCCTTACGGGCGTGTACTCTCTCCGCGATACCGCTTTCATAAAACTCGGTGTTGCTGTTCCCGAAACCACCATGCGGAAACCCCGGACGGCAGCCCGGCGTCCTCCTATATGGCACGGCGTAACAAAATCAAGTCTGGAATATCAGCTTGCCGTAGCTGCCCGTTGCGATTCCGGGGCTGTCCAACAAATCAGGCTGATACCCCCCTTGACCGGCAATAACCTGATAGAATCGGTACGGGTGGAGAATGCAGGAGGGACAACTATTCACTTCCAGTTTCGCAGGCCGACAACCGTGAAGGTCAGTGCCGAAACGTCCGGAATTCTCATAAAAGCCTGGCCTAGACCGGAGAAGAAAGTTCGTTCCATCGTTCTCGATCCCGGACACGGCGGGCCTGACCCAGGAGCCATGAGTCCTTCAGGTACAAAAGAGAAGGACATCGTCCTGGACATAGCTTTGCGTATTCGACCCAAACTAGAAGCTGCCGGGCTGGAAGTGATTCTCACCCGGGAAAAAGACGAACTGGTTACCCTGAGTGACCGATCCAAACTGACCAATACGAAGAAAGCCGACCTGTTCGTCTCCATTCACGCCAATGCGGCTCTCAACCGTAAAGCCTGTGGCCTGGAGACCTATTTCCTTTCTGAAAGCAAAACTGACTGGGAGCGCGCCGTGGCCGCCCGGGAAAACGCCGCCCTGGAATTTGAACTTGCTGACAGTATCCAAACAAAAGAAGAACTGGAATTGATACTGGCCGACCTGGCCCAAAACGAATTTCTGCTCGAATCAAGCGAACTGGCTGCTCACATTCAAGAGCAAACCCTGCCCTTAGCCCGCATAGCAAATAGGGGGGTCAGACAGGCTAACTTTTTCGTATTGCGTAATAACTACAGACCCGCCGTCCTGGTAGAATGTGGTTTTATTACCAACCGCAGCGAAGAAAAACTTCTCAACGACCCGTTACATCGAGAACGGCTGGCTGAAGGCATCACTCAGGGTATCCTGGCGTTTATCCGTCAGTACGAGCGTCGCATTAATGGCATCTAAGTATATCCCCTCCGCAGGTACCAAGGCCCCGAGTAAGTTATGAACACAACTGTTTCCCTGCCTGTTTCTTCCAACGCTCCAATCGGCATATTCGATTCCGGCGTTGGTGGTCTCACGGTAGTACGCGCACTCAGACGCAGATTGCCCGCCGAGCATCTTCTGTATCTAGGAGACACGGCCCGCGTACCCTACGGCTCCAAGTCGGCTGAAACTATCATCCAATTTGCCCGCCAGGACGCTTTCTTTTTGCTCAATCGCGGGGTGAAAATGCTAATCGTGGCCTGTCATTCCGTCTCCTCTGTAGCGCTGACCGAACTGGCAACCCTCGCCGAAATTCCTGTTATTGGCGTCATAGAGCCCGGCGCCCATGCCCTCGTCTCTGCCACCGTAAGAAACCGAGTGGCAGTTATTGGCACCCAGGCCACGATTCGTGCCGGTGCCTACGAACAAGCCATTCGCCGTCTACGGCCAGGCATCGAAATAATAGCCCGGGCCACCCCTCTTCTTGTTCCCTTAGCCGAAGAAGGATGGGGAGACGAAGAACTGCACAACCTACCCCAGCCTTGCGCAGAAAACTATAAAGTCAAGGCGGCTGAACTGGTGTGTCGCAGTTATCTGGAAAGCCTGGCGGCCGAAGGTATTGACGCCCTGCTGCTTGGCTGCACGCACTTTCCCCTGCTAGCCAAAACTATTGCCCGGATTATGGGGCCTTCAGTAACACTCGTGGATGCGGCCGAAGAAACCGCTGCTACAGCTGCGGACCTGCTTCTGCATCAGGGCCTCGCCCGTACGGCCGACTCCGCCGGCAGTCTGCGCATCTATCTTACAGACCTTGCCCCTGGTTTCGAGACGCTCACCGCACGATTTCTCGGCTCAGCGCCCAATGAAGTAATGCGGATAACCTTGCCTCCCGCATGACCGAACCAATCCGACGTTTCCACCGTATTGCCTCCGATCGACTGGCTGGCAAGAGACTTGACCAGTATCTGGTACTATCAGGAATTGGTTTGTCCCGCTCGCGCACTGCTCGCCTGATTGAGGAAGGATTTGTCACCGTAAACGGCAATCGCACGAAGCCAGGCTACCGAATAAAACCTGGTGACGAGGTAACAGCTGAATTTCAACCCGAACCTGTACTCACCCTTGAACCTCAGCCGATGCAGCTCAATATCGTTTACGAAGACGAAGACGTAATCGTCATAGACAAACCGGCTCGAGTTGTGGTACATCCCGCTCGGGGCAACCGTGACCACACGTTAGTCAACGCGCTTCTCTACCATTGTAGAACTCTGCCTCTACGCGCAGATTCGCTAACTCGTCCGGGTGTAGTCCACCGTCTAGACAAGGACACTACTGGCCTGCTTATGTTCGCCAAGAATGACTTGGCACTAACCGAACTCGGCTACCAGATAGAACACCGCACCGTACTTAGAGAATACCTCACCTTTGCCTGGGGAGATTTCGAATTGGAAGAGGGAATAATTGACGCTCCTATTGGCCGCCACACAATTGACCGCACCCGTATGGCGGTTACCCCCTTTCAAGCCCGCACTGCTATTACCAACTATCAGGTCCTGCGCCGCTACAACATCTGCACATATCTGCGTCTGCGGCTAAAAACCGGCCGTACTCACCAAATCCGGGTTCATCTTCAACACATTGGCCATCCGGTCGTAGGCGATCCGGAATACGGTGGCCGCAGTCCGACCGTAATCCGCCATCGCCAGCACGCCCCCCTTTTTCAACAAATTCTTGGTCTGATGAAACGCCAGGCGCTGCATGCTGCCAGACTCGGATTCCATCACCCGCGCACCAGAAAGTATATGGAATTTACTTCTGCTCTGCCGGAAGATATGGAAAAACTTTTGCTATATCTGGAACAACAGCGGACTTAATCCCCTTGCTTGTCCCCAACTGTTATTGATTACCGTTCCTATCGTGTCTAGTTGCCCGCCCGTGTCGTTCCGCTAGTCCCTGCATTTCTCTTTTTACTTCTCCATTGTCTCCACTGCCTAACACGCATGGTAAGATAGAGAATACCGCCAGACACAGCAAGGAAAATAAATCCCGGAGTCAGAACAAAAACAATATACCTCCAGACAAGTGACCAGGTATGCAACCCATAGGTGAAAGACGTAAAGATACCCGTTCCCAGTAAAAACCCCGTGACTGCTTGAATGAGTAACGGTACCGCCAAGGTAAAACCGACAATAAGATGCAATTTGCGCAGAAGATTCATAACTTATCCTTACCTTCCGCACCGTAACGATTAAAGAAAGCCACTTCTTCCAGGGGCAGTCGTTCAGGCCGTTTCTTTTCCCACTCTACCTGTTTCTCTGAAAGCAACGGGCTGATCGTTTCTGCGTGCTTGCCAATAATTACCAGCGTTACCACCTGCATATGGGCCGGAATATTCAGAATACTCCTCACCAGTTCTGGTTTATACCCGGCTATGGGATGGGCTACTAATCCCAGCTCTGTCGCCCGCAGGATAAGAAACGCAGTCTGCAATCCGGCATCAAACAGGTAGTATTCCCGGTCGCGAATGACACAGTCTGCTTCCTTCTCTGCCAGTACCACAACCACAAGCGATGCCATCTGGCACCATTCGTTACCCTTGTTATACACCTCTCTCATCTTTGCCAGCATATCCGGCGCATAAACAAACACAAACCTGGCAGGCTGGTTATTGAAACAACTCGGCGCCAGCTGCGCACATCTGGCCAAATCCCGCATAAGCTCCTCGTTGATTTCCACTGGCGCTAACGACCGATAAGCCCGACGTTCGTTGATAGCGTCAATTACATTCATCTAATCCCCCGGTCTTCTACCTTTTCTTCATCTAACCCCTGACCGCCAGACTGACATTATCACACACAATAGCCGGACTGCGCACCATGTAGCCCGCATGCACCCGGTTTTCAATTCCCACCACCTCTTTTAGCGTCTCATATACGTTCCCCGCAACCATGGCATTCTTCACATGACCCACGATCTCGCCCTTTTCCACAAGGAGTCCTGGCGAAAGCCCGATGGAGTATTCGCCAGCCAGTATATTGCCAGAATGTGCTCCCATAGCCCCGGCTACGATAATGCCCGAATCCATTTCCTTGAGCAGCTGCGCAAAACTCAGCTTCCCCGGCTTTACCGTCAGGTGAGCAAGTTCCGGTCCTGGCCGGGTAGTTATATCCTGACGATAACCATTTCCGGTTGGTTCTACTCGGTTTTTCCAAGCGTAATACCGGTCATAGTAAAACCCACGCAGACACCCGTTTTCCACAATCGCTCTATTTCTCGTAGGGGTACCCTCGTCGTCAAAACTGCGTGCCCCCGGAACAGCATCGTTGTGGGGCTCGTCCCATACCGAAAGCTGAGAAGAGAATATAGTTTCGCCCAACTTGTCCAAAAGCGGTGAAACCTTCTCGTAAACTGTCTGTCCACTGGTCGCCGCCGTAAGGCGCCAAAAAAGAGAATAGATAGTATAGGGCAAAAACAACGCCCTCGTTCTTCCGGTTTTTACCTTCACCTCTCTCTCTGATTGGTTGAACATATCTGCCACAAATGACATATCTGTCTCTGCCACAGGGGTAAAACTCTTGGCATCAGTGATATGCACTATGGAGGAATAAGACCCCGGATACATTACGGCAAAGTAGTTAGAATAATTAGACAGACGACAGGAAACATCAGTTCCCCGACTGTTCAACAAGCGGATAGTAATGATGCTGCGAGCAGCGCTCGTGTTAACCTGAGTCTTCACTCGCTTGGTTAGAAACTCACATATTCTACCGCATTCATCCGCCAGTTTTTCAGTAGTAAGTCTCTCTATATTTGCATCGAACGTATGCAATTGCCCTGCATCCTTGGTCAGCGGCAACTCGTAACCAGCCTCTACTCTTGCCTTCAAGCTGGTAAGAGCATTCTGTATCAACTCTTCCCGGTCAATCAAATTGCGGGTATAGGCCATACCCATCTTGCCGTCTCGGAAGAGCATCAGGCTAACCCCGGACTGTCGCGAACTTTCTATATCCTTCAGTTTGGCATTTTCAAATGAAACATTGTCTGTCACAACAGACCGGAAGTAAATGACTACTCCGTCCGCGTACTTTCGGGCGAGTTCTAGGAGTCTTTCCATTATCTACCTCCAATCACCAAGTCTTCAACCAGAACATGGGGAGCGCCGTGGCAGGAGCGAATATTCATTTGCCCCTTGCCACAACCACCGATTTCTCCCAGCTTCAAGTCGTTTCCCACTGCTCTGATACTCTCCAAGGTATGGTAAAGGTTACCCCCAATGTTGATGTCCCGTACCATCCGCGTCGTCTTTCCTCCTTTGACTACAAAACCGTACTGTGCCCCGAAAGTAAAATTCTCCCCTGAGGTCTGCCCCCCCATGGCGTTGCACAGATAAAGCCCATCTCCCAGCATAGCCAGCAGTTCTTCCAAACTGGACGGCCCTGGTTCTATGTAAATGTTGCCCATCCGGATAATAGGTGCGTACCGATAATCCTCAGCCACGCAGTGACCAGAAAGAGGTTCGCCGAAGGCGGCCGCTGTACGCCGCGAATGCAACCGCCCCACCAGCACACCATTTTTCATTAGCTGCGTCGGTCTTGCTGCCACGCCTTCGTCGTCATACTTATAGAACCCCAACTGGTGTGGCATCGTCGGGTCGTCCTTGATATTTACGACCTCGCTGCCCAATCTCGCCCCCACCTTCATCTTTTCCCGCATGGTGGGAGAGTCTTCTATCAGGTCGGCCTCGGAAAAGTGCCCGAATGCCTCGTGCGTGAAAACTCCGGCCAGGCGCTGATCCAGCACGACCCGATAGGTCCCCGCCTTCACCGGTTCTGCCGAAAGCAAATCCTCAGCCAGTTCCACCCGTTGTTCCATATCAGCTTCGCGCCCCACCAGTCTGCCGTATCCATCGCTGCCACCAAATCCTACTCTCACAGTTTGCGTAAGATTACCGTCTTTGGATATAATACTTCCCAGAATACGCACCGTGACCAATTCTTCTTCTATTTCAGTACCATCCGTGCTGACAAAGCTCTTTTCTCTAATGAGCTCTCCGTACCCCAACTGAGTCGTTGCCACTTTCCTGCTCGCCAAAGCCATATCATTGTACTTACGAGTCTGAGCTAGTTTCTCGTCTAGATCAACCTGGCGCGGGTCTCGGTCCAGCAAAGGACGAAATCTATCTTTCACAACTGCGGTCGCAGCCAACCGCACAGGCTCCTTGGCCTGCCGGCCTACAAGTTTTGCATTCTGAACGCAGGTAGCTGCAGCCTCGGCAAAGTCTTCAGACTTGGTGAACGCTATACTGGACATCCCGCCACCAGCCAATACCCGCAAGACATACCCGTCGGCAGAGCTGGAAGAAAGACCGGTAAGTTCTCTGCCGTTAAAGCTGAATTTGGTTTCTCGTACCATTTCATACCGCAGGTCAGCATAGTCAACGTCTAGACTTGCCAGCATCGTCTTCAGTTTTTCAAGCATGTTTACTCCCTTCCGGTGTGTCCTTACTGTAGATTGCCCGGCTGCGAAGTCAAGCGGAAGCTCCTCAGTCCCTCAACGAACTACCACTACTCGGTGCAACCTTGCTGGTGAATCCGCGGGCTCGGTCAAAACAAAATACACCCCCGCAGAAACCATTTTTCTCTCTTTCACCACCCTGCCGCATGCGTCCATTACCAGCGCCGCATCCGGCAAATGCCGCAGATTGCTTGCGTACACAGGCCAGAAAAACTTTCCCCCCCGCAAACCCGGCCTTTCTTTTTCTTTAACGGCCGGATTTGTCGCCTCCCAGAATCTCTGCGCCAACTCGCCCAAAAACCGACGTGCGATCCGGGGAGAGTACATGATAATGACATTCTCGTCATTGGACGCATTGCCT
>CBFGJV010000003.1:53186-107391 GCA_965649205.1 Caldifarciminota bacterium
TCGCTGATCCTGCCACTGTAATAGTTGAATCAATCACCATTATTTTCTCGTGAATGATTTTCTCCCCAAACGGCACCGAATCCTCATAGACCGGTAAGCCGTTTGCCACCAGTTTTGGATATTGAGACCCCTGACCGAATACCCCGCTTCTGTCTATTACACCTCCCACCCAGACAGATTCTCTCCAACGTGCAACCATAGCATCACCCAATCCGTTGTGCGTAAAAGAAAATATACCAAACAAAAGGTGTTTTTGCGTTTGGGCGGCAAGGCGGGCAATCGTATCCACCGGCCGATCCTGCGGAGAGAAATAAACGTAAGCCGGATGTCCGTCAATCTCAAATCTGTGGGTAGGCTGTATGTCCCTCTTGGCCGAGTGAAACTTCGCTCTAGTCGGGTCTGGTTGCGGTCCGCTTCCGCCCCACATCTGCTCAAACTCCAACCGATAGGCACGGGCTACTGCAGAAACTGGTATTTCCAACGCACAATCAGCCCGCAGTTCATTCTCGTTCGGATTGTAAGAAGCCACCCATACCCAGTCATTTGTCGAATCGGCATCGGCCAAGTCCCGCACTACAAACTTGTTATGCATGTAGCTGCCGGCGTTTGGCCCCATGGAATCAGACCAGACCGCAATGCCGTTTGCACGCAGCAGGTTGACCCAATTGCTGTTTAACCGATCACCATCAGTTATCACTCGCACCACAACCCCACGTTGATGTGCGCTTAGCAAAGCTTGCACTACGTCGCTTCGGGAAGAATTGTAGTGGCAATAGTCCAGCGAATGGCGCGCCTGACTGATGAAGTCAATCAGCCGTAACGCCAGGCTGTCTTGAGCAAACCACACCCGTACAGTCTCGGGTTCCGGATCCGGCGTACCAAACCACACCTCATCCACAAAACATCGCCGTTCTTGACTCATTCCCGCGGGGGCATACGTCCTCACCCGTACATCAGCGAAGGCCGCCTGGGCAGGTGCACGCACCGAGTCTCGCACACCTACCCAACCTAAGGAATCCCGTGAATAGCTTGTGCCGCTACTGGAAAGATAGGACGAATCCTGCTTGCGCCAGCTTACTCCCATGCCCAAAGATACCTCCTGGTTATCATCCCAGGCCTGGAAAGAAAGCTGATACCAAGTGCCGGCCTGCACCGGAACCCGCTGCACCAGACCATAATTGTTTCCGGCAGGTAGATAACGTCGCAACAGTCGAACTGAACTGGCACCTTTATAGATTGTGTCTAATTCTCGAAACACACCGGTCCTTGTCCGATTCTCCACAACCCAGCCAACAGGCGTGGAATCGTTGTCCCAGTTTTCAAAATCCGGATTGACAAGCAGGTTGCCAGCCAAAGCAGAACAAACGCATAAAGCAACAAAGTACAATGTCTTGCCCATAATAAGTAAGTATAGCGGAAATGAACAACGCAGACAACAATAAGAACCCCCGCCTTGTGCTGAAATTGTCAATAACCATAACTGTCTGCAGTTCTTTAGGTTATGCCGCAACGCCGTTCTTGATTTCCACCAGAAACCATATACATTTTCTCAGTAAACAGGCGAGATACCATTGGTATTCCAGATATTTGCCATAGAAAACTGTAAGCTCTGCCGGAAAGCCCAGGATGTGCTATCGCGGCTGGGCGTAGAGATGCGCGTGCGCTATGTAGAAGGTCCGCAGGCAACCGCAGAAAACATAGCCGACTTTGCCTGGTATGACTGGACGGACAAAATGCCACTGGTGGTAGTCATCGAACAAGACCACGTACTTGCCCGCTGGGATGGCCGGCACATCGAAGGTCGTTGGATGCCGGAGGTGCAAGCCTGGATTTCCCAACACGCCCCTGCTGCTGGCAAGCAGCTTTAGATTTCAGTACTTAGTCGAATCTGAAAAATGGCAAATGTATCAATCAATGATGAAAAAGCCGCAGCCCGGTAAATACCATTACCATACCATATTCGTCCGCAGCCCGGATAATGCCTGCATCCCGACTTGAACCGCCCGGTTGTGCTACGTAGCGCACCCCCGAGCGAGCTGCTCGGTCAATGTTATCCCGAAACGGTATGAATCCATCAGAGGCCAAACAAACTTCGTCGAATTGTGCCAACCATTGCCTTTTTTCATCCGGCGTAAGAAAAACTGGCTCAGAATTAAAGCACAACCTCCAGGCCGCCCGCTCTGGCTCGGTCACATCCTCTTCCAGATACAAGTCTATCGCAGTTGCCCGCTCGCTCCGAGAGAGACCCTTCCGAAAATCAAGTGCTAATACTCGCGGGTGCAGACGCAAAAACCATTTGTCCGCCTTGGCGCAGGCTAATCGCGTACAATGAATGCGCGACTGTTGACCTGCACCCACACCGATAACCTGACCATCATACACTAAACATACAGAGTTAGACTGAGTGTACTTCAGGACCAAAATAGCCAACAGCAGGTCTCGTCGCGCCGAAGCTGGAATCTCCTTTTTCACCGTCACTACTCGTTCCAGTAAATATTCGTCTATGACTGCATCATTACGTTCCTGCTCCAGAAACAGACCAAATACCTGCCTTACTTCCGTTTTGTCTGGGCGGTAATCAGGATCCATTTCCAAAACTGGGTAGTTACCCTCTTTCTTCGCCTTAAGCAGTTCCAGAGCAGCTGGTTCGTATCCTGGAGCAATACAGCCGTCCGAAACTTCCCGCCCGATCACCCTGGCCGTAGATTCATCCACCCTATCACTCAAAGCTACCCAATCGCCAAAAGAAGCCATGCGGTCCGCTCCCCGGGCCCGGACATATGCAGTAGCCAAAGGGGAAAGCTCCGACTTACCTACCGCACAGGAAGCCGCCAGTTCGGGCGAAAGCGAACCAGCTAGTGCCGCGCCTGCTGGACTTACGTGTTTAAACGAAGCTGCCGCCGGAACTCCAAACAATTCCCGCATCTCACGGACCAACTGCCAGGAATTCAACGCATCAAGCATATTCACATATCCGGGACAGCCAGCCAAAACCCGCAAAGGCAACTTGCCTGTAGGTGAATACAGCCTCGCCTGCCGCTGATGGGGATTAAGACCGTAACGCAGACGTAACTCTTCCATCAACCCCAACTTACCTTCTGTCGGCCTGCTGTCAAGTAATAACTCCACAGACGTCCAAGTAGGTCCCGCCGGCACCGTAGTTCTCACCCAGTCAGTTCCGAACGAACAATTCTGTCCCTGCCCGGCGTAGAGTGAATCTTGACGTAGCCCGAGACATCGTGTAACCTGACTCTTGCAGGAGGTCTAATGATATGTTGGCAGTGCGGTGCAGAAATTCCCGACGATGTCCTTACTTGCCCCGAATGTGATGCGGAACTTGGTAACAATCCCGGACTCGGTATCCATAGGGCAGAGCAGTTCTGTCCATCCTGTGGATGTCCTTTAGAACAAGAAGAAGCGGTCTGCCCGGTATGTGGGTTCGCCCTCGAAGAGAATCACCCGAACGAAGAGGACAACGAAGCGTAGTCTTCCTCTTTGGGAAGGCACCTGCACATAGCTTCAAGCGGTCGGGCAACGTGAAACAATAACTCAACATGGGAGAGGCAGTTGCCATAGTCAACCCTTGTGCGGGTCGTCGGAGAGGAGCAAAACTCCGCTTTCAAGCTCTGAAGACACTAAAACATCTATTCCCCAATCTCAAGGTGATAACAACCGCAGGCCCTGGTCATGCCACGCAGCTAGCGCGAGAACACCAGAAATCCAACCTAGTCATTGCGGTGGGCGGTGACGGTACCGTCCGTGAAGTGGCTTCGGGTCTGGTAGAAAGTCAAACCGAACTAGCCATAGTCCCCACCGGATCAGGTAATGATTTCATCAAAAGTTTAGCAATACCTGCCAACATTGTCGCCGCCTGTCATGCTGCTCGTTACGGCAGGGGGCGCCGCGTCGATGTAGCACGCATCACACAGATCCCTCCTGATACACCAACGCAACCGGTCCGGTCTAACATCTTTGTCAATGCGGCCGGCTTCGGCTTTGACGCTGCAGTTGTAGCAGAAACAGCAAAAACTAAGTTTCTTTCTGGTCTGGCTATGTATCTGACAGCCGTATTTCGGGCAGTAAAAAACTTCGTTTGTCCCAGAGTAATAATAAGAACAGAAAACCGGGAGTGGGAACAACGGATACTGCTAATAGCTGCAGCTAATGGCCGCATTTACGGAGGCGGCATGAAAATAGCACCTGAAGCCCGGCTGGACGATGGTTTACTTGATATCTGTGTCATCAGGGACGTCAGCCGGTTTACCGTCTACCGCCATCTTCCTCGCTTTGTGGCTGGCACGCATGTGTCGCTCACTCCCGTAAAAATGTACCGAAGCCGGTGGCTGGAACTGGAATTACTGGAATCTTGCCCGCTCCAACTGGACGGCGACCTACAATCTGAAGTTGAACCCCGGAGATACCGACTGGAGATTATGCCCGCAGCGCTACGAATAAGGACATAAACATATGTTACGCCTTCCATACTCACTTGCTTTTGGCATCTCTATCGCGCTTTTCTTTTCTTCTTCCTCTGTTCACGCCTACGAACTCTACTACGCCAATCTACATTCTCACACCAGCTATTCTGACGGAGCGAGTTTACCCGTACACGCCTTCGCTTATGCGCGCGATACAGCAGGTATATCAGTGCTGGCGGTAACCGACCACGGCGAGCTACTCTCTAACAGCGAGTGGCAGGACGTAATACTTCAGGCTCATCAGGCTACCATTCCTGGTCGCTTCATAGGCTTGGCTGGCTTTGAATGGTCAAGTCCATTCCAGGGGCACACCAATGTGTTCTTCACCGACGACTATACCAGTTTCCTGCTCACGCCTACGATTGGCCAGTTTTATACCTGGCTATCCCGGCGCCCCCAAGCTGTCGGACAGTTCAATCATCCCACGCCGGATAATTATCGCAGCTTTGCCTACAACAACGCCGCCGACTCACAGATGTATCTGTACGAAATACAGAACACAGAGCAAGCACTAAATTACCACATTCCCTTGGACAGCGGATGGCGAGTAGGCGCCGTCGCCAACCAGGACAACCATTCTGCAGACTGGGGTGCCGGGCATCAACTTACCGGCATATGGACAGAGTCACTAACCGTTTCCGCAATAACCCGTGCCCTCAAACAGATGCGTACCTTCGCTACACTGGACCGCAATTCCCGTATGCAATTCTTTGCCAATGACTCTTGGATGGGCTCTATCATCCCCAACGGCGAAATCAGGTTCCGAGTGGTAGTCAAAGACTCTGATCGGGCCGAACGCTTCCGTCGGCTGGAAATAGTTACCAACCGTAACATCGTACTTGATTCTCTGCTGTATCCGGATTCCAACTACGTCGAATGGACACCGCGTCCCATAACCACCGGCCCGGACGAACGGCGTTGGTTCTTCTGTCGTGCTATCCAAACAGATGGAAACATTGTGCAATCATCCGCCATCTGGACCGAACCTACGACGAAAATGGCAACAGAATCTGTGGTACCTACCTTACCTGTGCTTATCGTTACTCCGAACCCAGCCAGCGGGCCAATCAAAGTAAGTTTCTCCGGGGCTGTGTTTTGTCCCCGGTCCATTAGCATATTTGACCCGGTCGGCCGACTTATCAACATAATCCCTGTAGACCTCAGAACAAACACTGCCATGTGGACCGGAACTGACGGGAACGGTCTCCCTCTGCCAAGAGGTGTATACCTGTTAGTACCGGAAACTGTCTTCTCGTCTGTCAAGCTAGTACTTATCAGGTAGCTTGCCTCCTATATTGACCGGCCTTTGCTTTGCAGTATGCTAGTGCAAGTTGTATTCAGAATACAAGAAGAAGTTATCTAAGGAGGTCATTGTGCGCAGACGCCTGTCCTTTCTTTTATGCCTGCCTGCGCTCTTCTTCCTTGCTACAGGCTGCAGAAACAAACCGCCCTATACGCCAGCAAAACCACAGGGTCCCTCCTTTGTTCCTAAAGACTCTCTGGTAGAATATTCCACAATCACTACTGATCCGAATCGTGACCGTATTTTCTATATTTTCGACTGGGGTGATAGCCGAGCGGACACGACCCTATCCCTGCGTTCAGGTGATACGGCACGTGCCCGACATGCCTGGTCTGATACGGGTATTTTCGCTGTCAGAGTCAGGGCTCGCGACGCCAGAGGGCTGTACTCCAGTAGCTGGTCCGAAACTCTTTTGGTGCAGGTAGGCCGCAACCGCCGTCCCCTGCGTCCCGCACCCCCCACTGGCCCTGATTCCGGGGCAGTGGACAGTTCCTATTCCTTCACAGCCATGGCCATTGATCCAGACGGAGACTCGGTACGCATAAGATTCATCTGGGGCGAGCAGGACCGGGTTTCCTACTGGAGCGAACTAGTACCTTCGGGTACCCCCGTAACAGAGTCTGTAATCTACTACACTGGAGGTATAAAAAGAGTACGGGTAGTAGCGATGGACCAGCACTCTGGACTTTCTGACACTTCAGAACCAAAGCTCTTCGCTATCCGAAATACCCCCCCGCAGAAACCCACCCTGGACGGTCCGGCGCGTGGCATCAAGAACGGCCCGTACTATACGTTCTACGCCACCTGTCGTGACCCGCAGCAGGACAGCGTTCAATACAAGTTTTTCTGGGGAAATGGCACCACTTCCGGTTGGACCCCCCTGTTACCTTCTGGCGCCGTAGCAATAGACTCCTGCCGTTACGCAGCAGAGGGCGTTTACAGTTACCGCGTACTTGCACGAGATCAGTACGGCGCCTATTCAGAAACCTCGGACGTACGACAATTCGAAGTGGTAGGAGAAGGACAGGTATTGTGGCATATGTTGCTGGGTGATGACATAGTTTCTTCTCCAGCTCTTGGCGAAGCAGTCGATGCTTGGGGCAGGAACCGTACGGCCGTTGTTGCCGCAGCAGTCAACGGCACTCTAGTAGCCGTAGACGCCTATCAGGGTCGAGTGCTGTATGAAGCTTACGAACCCGAAGCAGAGCAATACTACTGTTCGCCCGCAATCGGCCCTACCGGCACAGTGTATATCGGTAACGGAAACGGCTTGGTGTATGCTTACGACCGCTCTGGCATCCTCAAATGGGCCTGGCCTGGAGAAATAACGGGGGACGATATGTACGCCACCCCAGCCGTGGACAATAACAACATCTATGTAGGTGGAGAAAATCGCAGCATCACCCAGATTCGCGACTTGGGGGACACGGCTTTCGCTGTTTGGTCTTACCGCCTTCGGGAGGAACTGAATGCCTCGCCTGTAATCAACTCCAACGGCGAACTTATTGTTTGTGATGACTCCGGATATGTGTACTGCTTCGCCCCCGACCGCTCGCTCCGCTGGAGCCACACCACCTTTCAAAACATAACTTCCTCGCCGGCGTTGGCCGCAGACGGTACCATCTACTTCGGCACAGAGCAGGGCGCTCTGTATGCCCTCAGTCCCAACGGGGAAAGAGTGTGGCCACCTTACGTCGTCCAACCTTCTGCTTCCATAACCTCCTCTCCGGTAGTAGGGCCGGATGGCACCATCTATTTTGGCGCAGACAACGGTTACCTTTATAGACTCACCCCATCCGGACAGCCAGTCAACGGCTGGCCCGTGCAGCTTTGCCTTTCGGACATAGCCTCGACGCCGGCGATTGCGGCAGACGGCATCGTCTATGTGGCTGCGGACAACGACACTATGTACGCAGTGCGACCGGATGGCTCTGTTGCCTGGAGCGTAAGCCTGCGTTTACCGGGAAGACGTTCCAGCCCACGTCACAAGAGTGTGGACGACCTGCTGCCTTCTCCGGTGATAGACCGCTATGGAATCGTCTATGTAGCTTCCGGCCTTGACGGATTGCTCGCTATCGCCGGACGTTCTTCGGGTTCGCTTGCGCCCGGTCAATGGCCAATGTTCCATCGAGACCAAAGACATTCCGGTAAACAGGGAAACCGTTAAATGTCTGTATTTGTCTAGCGGGAAAGTCGCTTGACACCCTACCTGCTGAAATCTAACCTTGTGTGGATATGAGTAGCGCTCTGGCCCTTCTTCTCGGCCTTAACGCAGCCCTGGCAAGTCTGCCCGAACGTCTACCCGGCCCTGTCATACATTCCCGTTCTTTCGCCACCGTCTCCGCCAATCGTTACTCGGTACATTCCGGTTTCACTGACTCTTTGCCTCGTCAAGTGATGTACAACGTGCTCTGGGCTATGAATAGAGTCCCCAGCTTTGGTTCTTACCGGCAGTTGTACTTAGCCACCAGAACTGGTGTTTACCGCTATGAACCGACTGAAAATGCCATCTCCTTGCACAAACTAGGCGACTTGCGCTATTCTCCCGGCTCTGCGTTTGAAGTAGGAATATGCTGCGAACGACACGAAGAAGCCGGTATGCTAACCCAGGCTGCTCTGCTTGCCGGCACCGCCTTCAATGATTCAGGAGGTCCCGGGGTAGCCTCCTGTCCGATGAAGTGGGCCGCGGACAACGCCAATGAATGCTGGGACCCCGTCTATCCTGTCCGGATGGTAGTGGTTTTTGGCCAGGCAGAATTAAAGGCGCCCGCAGCTTCCCTCAACTTGATCTCATCCGATACCAGTCTTCCCCAACCCCAAATTACTGGGGACGATTCGTTCGAAATAGTACTGATGGGACTTTCCCAAGATTCTGCCCTTGCCCCCCTTCCCCTGTCGTCTCGTGTCGTGTCACAGTTACTCTGGGCCGGTTACGGACCGACACCGCATATGACCTACAATGGCCGTCGCGGACTTACAGTACCCAGTGCTACGGCTGCCTATCCCCTGACCGGTCGCATCTATCTGGTACAGCCAGACGGCGTTTACCGTTATCGAAATAGACCAGCGTCCGGCCGAATGAACCTCGCAGACCACCGCTTGGAAACGATAACAACCAGTGACCAGAGAGAAAGATTGCGTCGGGCTTGCAAGAGGATTCCTTCTTCCGCACCGCTCTACATCGTAGTATGTGCCGCCGACACATCTTCCTATGCTGCTCTGCAGGAAGCCGGCTGCGTTGCTTTCCAGTATCTTACACAAGCTCGAGCCTTGGGACTTGCCGGTTTTATTACCACCCCGTTGTCCCCTGATGAGCGCGTACAAATTGCCCAAGCCCTGAATTTTCCTCTGGGTGAATACCCTGTTCTAGTCTTCTCTGCGGGCGAGCCTGCGCCGGCTTCCCTCGCCGAAAGACCAACTCTGGTGGAAATAATTCGGGCCAAGCCTGCAATAAGACCGGATGAAATACTCCAGGTGCGCTACTTGCTGCACCAGTCTGGGCCGGTAGAAATAGAAGTATTCGACCTCTTGGGACGACCCGTTCGTAAGCTTCTAGAAGCTCGGCAGCCCGCCGGGCACCACAATATAATCTGGGACGGCACTGATGCAAGCGGACAGCGAGTAAAAACCGGAACGTACGTACTAACCATCCATTCCCAGGGGTCAATCAGCCGCCACCGCGTAGCCGTTTTCTAGAAATTCTCCGCACATTATGTGCGACCACGCAATCTGGAAAGCTCGATTTCCAACCATCTTGACCCGCATTGCTGTCGTAAGTATCCTCCCCATCCGTAACAGCAAATTTTCTCAACCTTTGGAGGTATAGCTTGTTGGACATGAATACTCCACGCCGCTACCTGTCTAAAACCCATCTCGACGCCCGGATGCCCTTGGGCGGTATCGGTACAGGCAACATTGAAATCGGCGCTGATGGCCGGCTAACAACTTGGCAATTGTTCAACACCCTGAAAGACGGTGAGGTCCCTTTCTACTTTCTATTGCAGGCTGGCAACGTTACCCGTCTGCTCCAGACGAACGAAGGTCCGGACTGGCCGCGTATAAAAGAAATCGAAATGACCGGCGAGTATCCTCTAGCCTTGCTCCGCTACAAAGACCAAGAGTTGCCAGTCGGATTGGAGCTGATTGCCTTCACGCCCTTTTCTCCTCTGGAAACCGACTTTTCTTCTCTACCCTTGGTCGCTTTCATCTTCCGCATTACCAATCCTGGCCGACAACCTGTTAAAGCTTCTCTCGCCGCACTCACTACGAACCCGGTCGGATACGATGCAACCTTACCCCTGCAGCAGTCCAGTCTTCCCGGTGTCGGCGGTAACGTCAATGTGTTCTTCCGCCACGGCACTATCGCCGGAGTATTCCTTAAAGCCGAACCCAAAGATTATGCGGCCACTCGGGAGCCAGGTTTTGGCACACTCTGCCTGGCAACAACAGGACCCAATCCTTCAGCTCTCACCGCCTTCACCCATTGGGACGAAGCTTGGCAAATGTTCAAAGAAAAAGGAGAGTTCCTCCCTCAGCCCCCTGAATCCAACTCGCCAACTCCCGTAGGCGAAACTGTGAACTGTGCGCTGAGCTCTTCGGCACTCCTCCCTCCAGGCAGCTCGGTGGAAATACCATTTCTTCTTACCTGGCATTACCCGAACAAATACGCTTCCCGTTCCTGCAACGAACCTCCCCCTCCGGTTGAAACGCCGCGGATCTGGATAGGAAACTACTACACCCATCGCTGGTCCGATGCCCGCGCCGTAGTGCTGGAAACCGCCCCTCTTCTTTCCAAGCTATACGAAAAAACAGAACAATTTCGCTCCTGCTTCTATGACAGTACTCTTCCTTACTGGCTGCTTGACTGCCTCACTGCCAACAGCGCTACCATCCGGCACGTCGGGGTAGTATTCCGCATCTCCCGCGGGGACGTTTATGGCTGGGAAGGGTCCAATGGCTGCTGCACGCCCACCTGTACGCATGTCTGGGGTTACGAACAGACTCTTGCCCGCCTTTTCCCGGACTTGGAACGAGAAATGCGGCGGATTGAGTTCTTCTGCCAACAGCAGGAAGACGGTGGTATTCGCAATCGTATAGAGGTACCCACACCTGGCTATCCGACAGGTGAACAACCATTCGCGGACGGCCACGCCAGCTGCATACTCAAGGCCTACCGCGAAGCACTCAACTCCGCCGACGAAACATTCTTTCACCAGTACTGGCCCAGAGTTTTACGAGCTGTCAACTACCTTATTGCCCGCGATGCTGCCTCCCATGGTCAACCTGCCGGATACCTGGAAGACGACCAGTGGAATACCTATGACCAGACTTTGCATGGTGTAACTACCTTCATCAGTGGGTACTATCTGGCGGCTTTGCGCGCCGGAGAAGAATGGGCTCGGCGCGTAGGCGACTCCCCAACTGCCGACAGATTCCGTGCCATATTCCAGCAAGGACAGAAAAATCTAGTTAAGCTTTGCTGGAATGGTGAATACTTCCAACAGCATCTTCCCGATTATCTGGAACGGGAAGGAGAGGTAGGGCCGGGTTGTATGTCAGATCAACTTCTTGGTCAGTGGTGGGCACACCAGATCGGTCTGGGCTATATACTACCTCAGGATTTAGTCAAAACTGCTCTCCGCTCCATCTTTCGCTACAACTTCAAATCCGACCTAACCGGCTGGCCCCACGCTCCCCGTGCCTTTGCTGGAAATAAGGATAAGGGACTTATTGTCTGCACCTGGCCCAAGGGAGGGCGACCAGCCAAAGTAATGTTGTACTCAGACGAAGTATGGACCGGTATTGAATACCAGGTAGCCGCTCACATGATTTATGAAGGACTTCTGGAAGAAGGCTTTACCTTGGTAAAAGCTGCGCGAGACCGTTATGACGGAATCCCTCGTCCTCCCATCACTCGTAACCCTTGGAACGAACAGGAATGCGGCGGCCATTATGTTCGGGCCATGTCTTCCTGGTCTTTGCTTCTGGCTCTTTCCGGATTCGAATGCGATGGCCCGGCCGGCGTGTTACGCTTTAGTCCCCGCTATAGGCCACATGACTTTCGCTCCTTCTTCATCGGCCCCCAGGGCTGGGGCAGCTTCGCTCAGAAATTAGAGAACGGAATACAGGAAGTTACTCTCACTGTAAAATCAGGCTCGCTGTTCATCAAAACTATTGATCTGGCTGTCGCCGGAGAAAAAACCTGCTTCAGCCCTGCAGTCACCATTGCCAACCTGCCCCTTCCTGTTCGCTTGATCACCTCCCCCGGTCGTGCTGTACTGGAATTGCCTCCCCATACGATTGTGCGAGCAGACCAGACACTAGAGATTAAGCTCATCCCTGACCGGAAACAGTCTTAGGTCTGTAACTTTCGAGGCCAAGACTGGAATCCGACTAGCATCCACCGCAGGTAAGTACAAAAACACGGCGGGCCCGAATTCGGACCCGCCGCATGAAAAAAAGCAGCCTGTCAGTAGGAGAAAACCGTCTTCTGCCAAATATCGCTATCGTTTGTAGTCAACCGACAGAAATATATCCCTCGGGCTACCTGCCTGCCTTTCTGATCTGCTCCGTCCCAGAAAAAGATATCTCTGTCGTTCGTATGTCGGGCTTGAGCCAGAGTACGCACAAGACAACCCGCATTGTCGTAGATACGCAGAGTCACCGGCCCAGGCCGGACCAGCTCCACCTCAAAATGTGTTCCTGCATAAAACGGGTTAGGCTGAACTCGCAATACCGCATTATTCCGGTTTCGAGCCGCGGGCAAGGGAGCTTCTTCCATACCTACGGGTAGGTTGAAACCTGTCACCTTCAGAATGCGATTCACCCCGCCGGCCCCTTCTGTTATTCCCACCCAGTATGAAGCGTCACGCGGGTCATACTCGATAGCGCGTACGTTCCAGGCATTGTTGGCAAACTTGAAGCGGCGTATGACCGTCCCGGAGAACCTTTCCAGCTCATACATACAGGAACTATCTAGGGCAGTACCTGCAGTGTTATACCAGGTGTACACGTGTAGAAGAGAAGGCGGATCACTCGGATAGTTGGGGTCAGCAGCCAGCGACCGGGGTCCTAGATTGCCTCTAAGTGGCAGGTCCACCGCCCCTATCACATTACCAAGGCTGTCAAACATATAAAGATACTGAGGAAGTTGTCCACTCAACCTGCGGTCGGTTACGAATATGGTGTGTGTAGTATGGTCTTCGACTATACCGGTTGGATACGTAGCCACGTTTACGGAAAAAGAACGCAACACAGAACCATCAGGTGTTATTTTGTACACTTTCTTGGATGCATTCGCTAAGAGCCAGAACGTATTGTCATACGCACAGTAGTGCAGGTCAGTACACGAATCTTCTGGCCCGGTAATTGTTCCCCTAGGCGTCAACAGACTGTCAGCCGAATACTTGTATATGGTGGCAGTATTGTAATGCACACAGTAGATGTTATTGTCCGTAGTATTGTAAGCCAGTCCCTCCAGTCCGGCCTGCGCAGGCATCCCGGAAGCCCCTTTAGGTCCCCATATCGGGGTCCCAGGAGGTGTGGGTGGCAGACCGACTGTTAAAGATATGGGAAATGCATTCTCATAGTCCGCACTGTCACCGGTTACAAAAAGAGAACAAAGCACTACAGTGCCGGGAACAATACCCCGTTCAGCATATACTGCGAAACGGTCTGTGTAGTTCGTGTCGCTGGCATTGGGAGGAATATCTCCCCAAGTCCCGATGGAATCTGTTACTACCAGACGTGTGTCTGACGAACGGAGTCTACCCGCGGTATTAGCGCAGCGTGCGCCGCCGGTATTGCGCAACACCATCTGCAGCATCGCTGACTCTCCCGGATCAACCCGGCCATTGTTGTTGCCGCCCGGCGGCGTATCAATCACCATAATCGAGGAGAGACTCAGTGCAGGACCACCAGAACCGGTAATATAGTTAACCGCGGCCAAAGCATCAATCCGACCTGCGCCAAAGTCATTGTCCTTACCTGCCGGCCCCAAGTCCACTGCTGTCATCTCCAGAATCGAGTCAACCGCCGCCGGACTGAGATTACGATTTTTGGACAGCATCAGGCACACCACACCGGCAACATGCGGAGTGGCCATAGAGGTCCCGGACATTGTGGTATATCCCCCCGCGCGCGCACAAGATTTTACATTGACGCCCGGAGCCGACATATCCGGCCTAGTCAGACCAGGAGGATAAACATAATCATTGAAGGGCGCAACGGAACCCCAAGTCACGGGTCCGCGGCTAGAAAAACTGGCAATAGCATCATTTGCGTCTGTAGCGCCGATAGACATCACACCTGAAAGCGCACCGGTGCCGCTATTCTGCGGATTCCGCCAAGGTGGCGGCACATTACCTGGACAACGGCAGGAATTAGGTGGTGATATGCTTCGCTCATTGCCCGCAGCAATAACCTGAATTACCCCTGCGGCGTTTACGTTATTGGCGGTAGTACGCCACGCCGCCTGTTTGGGATTCCAGGCAATCTGCCAGCCAAGCGACATCGTATACAAGTCTGCTCCGTTGGCAGGAGAAAGAGGCGGCGATACGCAGAACTGCATCGCCTGCCAGCATTGCGACTCTGCCACAGAGTCGGCCACCGTGCGCACGCGGCAGACCATTATCTGGGCATCCGGTGCCACACCCGCCTGTGTTCCAGCTGTGCCGTCTGATGCCACCGTTCCAGCTGTATGAGTGCCATGTCCGTGGTCGTCTTTGGGGTCATTATTGTTATTCTCGAAGTTCCAGCCGTACTTGGGATAATTCGGATCCGTCCACATATGGTCAGCCAGGTCCGGGTGAGCATAGTTACAACCCGTATCAATGTGACCGCATACAATTCCCTGACCAGTATAGCCCAGAGCCCAAACCTCTGGCGCCCTTACTTTAGCCACCCCCCAAGCAATTTCATCTTCCCCGTCCTCATTCGGCTGCTCCGGTTCCAAAAGGTCGGGAGAGTATTGCAGGTCATAATCCACATACTCTACTTCCGCCCGCTGACTGACTGCCCTGATTACTTCAGGTGTAGCTTCGCAGTACATGGCATTTATGATCCAGAGTGGCGTTACGTTGGCTACACTGCCAAGCGCCTCTTGCTGGCGCAAGTATTTCAGAAGACCAGCCTGTTTTCTAGAAGAAAAGTCTTGCAGTATGCGGGCCACCGCCATTCGGCGCTGCGGCTTAGGCATACCGTCCACCAATCGATTCAGATATTCGGCATCAAACTGTTCCTTGAGCACGATGTTCACCATCAGCCGCTGACCGGCAGTGGCTGAACGCATATGCTCCTCCAGCTGCGGACTAATGAGACCGTAACTCAGGCTGCAGACCACAGCAGCCAGCACAAGACCAAACCGACTCACGCACACCTCCTCAAGATTGGCTGTACATTACTCACTTTGTCTAGTGGCGAACTCACATTAGACATCTCTTTACACTATTGTAGTCCCCCAAGTCGCTCCGTCAACCTGACAATTTTCCTCAGAGGAACATCTGGGCACATTGTGTTCTCTGCCTAATACCTGCGTCTGTTTCATAACTCGTCAAGGTCGCGCAAAGACAACAGAAGAACGCCTTAGTCTAACGACCCGTAACCTCGGTCCGTGTCTCACGCAGACTACAGAAGCTACCCCTCAACTTCATATCCCATCTGGCCCTGTCGCCACCGACAGCCCATAGCCGGTCCGCATCACCAAGACCAGAATCCACCCTCTCCAGTAATGGTCTGCCCCCTCCTCTCCCCACCTTCGTAAACAACATAGAGTAGTAATAAATCGCAAAAACAACAATACCCAATAATACTCGTGAGTATTATCCACTACCTATGTGATTCCTGACCTAACCCTTTCCTGTACAGATAGTTATACTGTTTCCTCCTACCACCCCCTCCCCAGCTCCCCCAGCCGTTCCCCGGACCGCCTGGCCACAGGCCCGGCAAATTCCTGTCTAAGCGCCTCCCGAGGCCCTTTACCTCTGGGCTCAGTCTGCCATCCCTAATACTTCCCGCCCTGCTATCCACCCAAGTCTCTCAACAGTTCCTGCCCTGACCACTTGGCAGCAATCCCGCTCTCCTGCTTGCGAGGTCAGTAGCCGCCTGCTCAACCAGTATCCTTCCCGCTTGCATCTGGCTGCAACTGCGCAAATCTCCCAGATAACCGCCCCGTAACTCCTTCGAGTGGTTTCACACTAACTTAGCTTGTTGCTTGACATCAAGACATTGGTCTTGTATCTATCTAGTTCAAAGTAGATGCGCTCTATGGGCAGAAAACGTCACGAAAAGTTAGCGGGCTTGGTTGAGCTGGGAAACAGGCTAAAAGAACTGCGTCAGCGGGCCGGACTCTCGCAGATGCAGATTGCTGCCAGAATGGGTTTTACTTCCACGCACGGTTACAAGTACATATTTCGCCTAGAAAAAGGGTTAGTTCCTAACCCCACTTTACGCACAATTGCTTTTTACCTGCATGGCTGTTCTGCTACCTGGCAAGACGTTGTAGATGTCCTACCCGGAAACATTCCTGTACCTCACGAGAAAAAATCTGAAAAGCAACAACCTGTCAGTGAGCCAAAGTCTGTCCCGCCCAGAACCGAAGACAGACGACCGCTACGCCTGAAAATTGATTTTTCTGAGAATACAGGGCAACGCCTTGTAGATGCCCCACACAAGAGATTCCCCGTGCCCCCTGAGAAACAATCTGAAAAACAGCAACCTCTCGGTAAGACAGAGTCTGTCCCGCCCAAAACCGAAGACAGACGACCGCTACGCCTGAAGATTGGGGCCGAGCTGCTTTCTCGCAGGAAAGCTCATAACCAGCAGTTCTGGACCAAATTCGAACAAACAGAAAGCGAAGCTGCAGCTCTGCTTTCGGGACGGGGCATCAATGCTAATCTGCAGCGGCGCTATTTTGCTTTTCTCAGGTCGTGCTGTCTTACGATTGACGCCTACGCCAATTCCAGACCAAAACTCATAGAGCAGGAACTGGAGAAAATCAGCAAATCTGCCATTGTAGCGGGATTAGATGGCAACGTATTGTCCGACCTGAAAAAACTTTGTCTCAGGAAACATATATCCAGACGGGGGTATCGGTGCCTGATGTCTTTCACTCTGAGAAGAATAGAACTTGGCTGAGGCTTTAAACACAAGACAACTCCATGGGCAAGGAGGAAAGTTCTGATCTGAACCTTACGGCCCGCTGACAGAACTTTTAGAAATGGCTTATCTCCCCCGTACCTTCGCCGCTCTCACCTACCGTAACTACCGGCTTTACTGGTTTGGTAACCTGTTTTCGCTCATTGGCACGTGGATACAGAGCATTGCCACCGGCTGGCTCGTACTCCAACTTTCCAACTCCGCCTTTTTTGTCGGACTGAACGCCACGCTGGCTTGGCTGCCGGCGTGGTTCATGTCCTTACCGGGAGGGGTCCTTGCCGACCACTTCAATAAACGCAACCTCATGATCATAACCCAGTCGCTTCTGGCTTTGTTTGCTCTCTTGCTCGCGATTCTCACTTGGACCGGAACCATAACTATCTACCACATGCTTATCATCTCCTGCCTGTCCGGCTTTGTAGCCACGCTCAATGCCCCTATAGTACAATCAATGATTCCTGAACTCGTAGACCGTAAGGAAGTGCTGAATGCGGTAGCGCTGAACTCCACCAGCTTCAATACGGCCCGCATCATCGGGCCTTCCATTGCCGGGGTACTTCTCACTACGGTAGGCGCAGGTGCGTGTTTCGCTATCAACTCAGCCAGTTTTCTAGCTGTTATCGTCCCGCTTTTCTTTGTCCAGTTGAATTCGCCTCGCAAGACTGTGCGAGTGGAAACAATTTGGCAAAGTGTTCGCGAGGGCCTGAAATTTACCCTCACCCATCCCGACATCCGCATCCTCGTATTTATGGTGGCGGTATTCAGTTCCTTCGGCATCATCTACCTGCCTCTGATGCCCGTGTTTGCCAGGGATGTGTTCTTGGCCGGCCCCAAAGGCTACGGCGTGCTTATGACGGCCATAGGAATAGGAGCAGTAACCGGAGGGTTAACGATTGCCACACTCAGCCGTACCAGACGCAGAGGTTGGATCCTCACTGCTGGCACTATTCTTCTCGCGTTTCTCACCATCGTTTTCTCCTTTGTCCGCACTCTACATCTGGCTACGGCTATACTGGTACTTATCGGTTTCTGCCAAACTACTGTGGCATCATTGTCCAATACTCTGATTCAGACCTTGACGCCGGACGACGTACGCGGGCGGGTAATGAGTTTCTTTGCGCTCGCCTTCAACGGTATGTTTCCTGTGGGAAGTTTCGTCGGGGGGGCGATAGCCCAGAAATACGGTGCCCCTGCAGCTACTCTTCTGGGCGGGTGCGTCGTGTTTGTCTGTCTGGTACTGGTTTCAGTGCTGCGACCGCAGATACAGAAACTGTGAGAAAAAGAGCCCGAGGGCGGTTTCGGATTCTGTATCTCTTACCCGTACGTTAGCTGCTCCAACCTGCCAGCTAACGAAAACAAATTCCTTTTATTTGAGACCGCTTATTTCATAGCCGTACCATATACCTGTCGCACGATCTGTGCCACCGTCTGCGTCTTCTGCCACCCACAGCATTCCATTTGCCCAAGTCAGAGAAAAACCAAATCCTTCGACAGGTAAGGAAAATTCAGTGACGTATTTGCCGTCAAGGTCATATACCAGAATCCTGTTGGCATTGGGAATTGTCTGTTCCTCGCCATCCTCGTCCGTATAGGTCTCGTCTGGCGCCCAGACGAATAGGTACTTATCCGAAGCAGCAATGGCTCTACTGAAGCCTTCGGTGTTGTTTTCGTTATACCGCTCAAGAAACAGAGAGCTTTTTCTCTTTCCACTTTCCACATCGTACACATGCACCGTACCATCGTATAACTCGTATAGTTTTCTCCCGTCCGGAGACATAGCGGGGTGGGACTGATCTTCGATAAAGATATCGTCGTGCTTGTTCTCTACCTCTTCTGTACGAAGGTTTACGTATTGCAGGGAAGTACCGTAGGGCTTTACCAGAAGTTTCTTTTCTAACGGGCTGTAGAATATGGCCCGACCATCAACCTGCAGGTCAAACCTGTCAACCAGCTTACCTTTTCTGTCATACTTGTTCAGATCGGAATAGTCGGAATTGCCTCCATTGATGGTATAGTAGTACTGACCGTCGAATGCAATACCCATGTTGTGAAAACGCACTTCATCAAACAGCTTCATCTTCAGTCGTACTTGCACGTTTCCAGACTGGTATGTACTCCCTGGATAGGCTGTGCTGCGACAAGTCGCTCGACTGAAAAAAAACAAAGCCATAGCAGCCAGACTCACCCGAACGAGACATTTTGTCTTCAGTTTCATCATTATACCTCCAAAGATTACATTGTATTGTAAATGCCCGTTTTGGCGCTTGTCAAATTCGGAAGAACCTGCCTCACGGTCTCTGCCTCGCTCAATCTTCTGACACAAGACTTCTCACCGAAACCACCCATTCTTTCTCGCTTTCACAGTACGTACTTATTTACAGAAAGTTTTGCGTTGCGGTCAAATCACCTTGACATTATTGAACTAATCCTGTAAATTAGGCCAAGCTGACGAGGACGTGTGTCTAAAAAGCAGAAGGTCGTGAACAAAACAAGCCTTTCAACCAAGGAGGAATGCAAATGAAAAACTCCGCAAGATACCTGACAGTTCTGGCCTGTGTAATGCTGGCTGTAACGCTGGTAGGTTGCCCCAAAAAAGCAGTGAAAACCGAGTGGGTTCCTCCAGTTGCTCCGGACACCACTACACAGCAGGTACCACCTCCGAAACCAGAACTGGAACTTAGCACCATTTATTTCGACTTCGACAAATCCGACATTCGCGCAAGCGAAGTGCAGAAACTATCCGACAATGCCGAGCAGATAAAGAAAAACCCATCCGTATCGGTCACCATTGAAGGGCACTGCTGTCCTATCGGCACTTCTGAATACAACATGGCTCTGGGGCAGCGTCGGGCTGAAGCAGCCAAGGCATACCTGGTGAAGCTGGGCGTGCCGGCCAGCCAGCTTTCTACCGTCAGCTACGGCGAGGAACGACTAGTTACTACCAACGAAAGTCAGTACCATTTGAACCGCCGCTGCGAGTTCAAAACCCAGTAACGTTACTGACCGCAGCGAACGTCTGATGAATAATGACAGCCAGTAGGTTCAGGGCGGCAGCCAGAATTGGTCTGGTACTCTCCCTGGGCCTGCTGGCTGTGTTCTTTAATCGCTGTTCCCTCCACCGTGAATATGTTCGTCGGGGTGTAGTTCTAGACTCTTTAGCGGTTCGTACCGAAAGAAATGCCGAGACTCAACTTTCCTTTCTGCGCGACCTGCGCGCTCAGACTCTCACCGAACTGGAGACAATCCAGCGTCGTATTGAGGAGCTGGAAGCCCGCCTCATAGACCTGGACGAACGTCTGGCCAGAATAGGTCGCCGTCTGGGGGTCTGGTACGAAGCCGGTACAGAGACCGGAATGCCTGCACCCGATACGGAGCGCACAAAAGCCGAATCAGCCAAAACGGCAATTGTTCCTCCCAACCCCAACCGAGCGGGTATAGACCCCGATCAACTTTACAATACGGCCTATCTGGACTTCACTCGGGGCAAATATCAATTAGCTGTGGCCGGATTTGACCAGTTTCTCCAGAACTTTCCCGATTCGGACCTGGCCGATAATGCTCAATACTGGAAAGCCGAATGTTACTACTCGATGAACGACTTGACCCGTGCGGAAGAAGAATTCAAACTGGTACTTACCAAGTATCCCACCGGGAACAAAATAGCCTCCGCGGCCTACAAGTTGGGGTTGGTATATCTGGCGCAGAACCGGCAAACCGAAGCCAAGCGGCAACTCCAGGAAGTTATAGCCAAATACCCCGGCACCACCGAAGCCAAATTGGCCCAGGAACGCCTGAGTTCTTTGGAATAGCAAAATGACGCCACAGACGCCACCAGCTTCTGAAGGCTTTTTCGGTCCCTTCCTGCATGCTGGCCCCTTTGCCCAAGGCGTAATTCTCGCCTTGCTAATAATGTCTATAATAAGTTGGGCAGTAATCCTGCGCAAGGCACGCACCATCCGTCGAGCGGCGGGACAGACAAAACAATTTCTCAATCTATTTGGCCTACGTACCCGATTAGGTGATTATGACCAGGTAGCCCGCCACCTCCGTGCTTCGCCTCTCTCCAGCCTGTTGCTGGCTGGTGTAGAGGAGTGGCTGAAACTGCGCCGGGACTTTCAGGGGACTGCCCAAGCTGCAGAACTGCTTCAACAACTGATTCCAAACATCACCGAAGCTATGGAACGTGCTGCATCCCGGGAGTCGGACAAACTGGAAAGCTGGCTGCCGTTTCTGGCTATCACTACCATGGTAGCACCTTTTCTTGGCCTCTTGGGCACTGTGCAAGGAGTTCTGGTAACCTTTCTCGGTCTTCGTACTACCCAGATACCCACTCTGCAGACTATAGCGCCGGGCATTTCTGACGCCCTTATAACCACCATAATGGGCTTAGTGGTAGCTATACCCGCTGCTTTTTTCTATAACTACTTCGTAGGCCGGGTACGCAGTCTACAATCCGAGATGGACCGATTTTCGTCTGAACTCACAGGCATCTTGCGCCGGGAAATTATCTTTTCGCAACTGGAACTCAATGAATCTCGCCCCCAAGAATCCCGAACCGGCAGAACTCAGAGAGATTAGTCCCGTGTTCGATCATTCTCATTGCTCTTCCTGCTCATTTGTTCCCTTGCTTTTCGAACTTTGATGAAAAAAGAACGCAGACTCAAACTTCTGGCGGAAATGAATGTAAGCTCCCTGGCAGACGTAAGCTTTACTCTAATGGTCATATTTCTTATCGCCGGTGTCTCTACTGCTTTCAGCCGACTGCAGAGTATAGAACTGAACCTCCCGCGCGCATCCACTCTGGAAGTGAGCCCAAAGGAAGGACTTGAAGTAAGCATCCGGCAAAATGGCGAAATATATGTAGGCCGCAAGTTGGTAAGCTTGGCTGGCTTCCCTAAGACCTTGGGCGAACAATGGGCTCGGGGTAACTATGACCGGGTGTTCCTGCGCGCAGACAAAAAAGTCGAATACGGTATGATTATGGAGATACTGTCTGCAATACGGGAGCAAGGAATCACAAACATTGGACTCGTGGCTCTCCCTAAGTGAGGAGGCCATGTGCGACGCGAGATACTGTTCTCTTTTCTGGGTCATGTCGTTCTACTCCTTGGCATAGCTTTTGTGTCCGGCCTGCGAGCCCAGCGCGAAAGTCGGCGACCCAACGTAATCACAGTCCAGATAGTCAATCCGGGCACGCCCCAACCGGCCCCTGAGAGCCCCACAACCCATGTGGTAGAACCTAAGCCCAAACCGCAGATTACCACCAAACCAGAGCCGAAATCGACGCAAGAGAAAAAAGAGAATCTGGTAAAGAAACACGGGCTGGGCGCCCGCATCGAGGGGGCAGATGCTCTTGGTTATGCCTATTATCTGAACATCATTCTCAACCGCATAGCCGAGAACTGGCTGAATCCCTATGCTGGTCAGGCTCGTACCTATCGGGCCACCGTTTATTTTGTCATTCAAAGGGATGGCTCTGTTACCGATGTCAAACTGGAAAAAAGCTCAGGAGACGCAGCCTACGATGCTTCCTGTACCAGAGCCCTGCTTGCCACCGAGAAGCTGCCTCCTCTGCCGCCCGAATATACTGCAAGCAACCAGCTCAAACTGCATCTGGAATTCGAATCCACCCCCTAATTCTCCTCTTTCGCTAACTCCTGTTTGACATCTGTGCTGGTTGTCGCTATAAGAAATCGACCCCTGCCATGAAAAAGGACAAGGTTAATTTTATTCACCTCCATAACCACTCCCAGTACAGCCTTCTGGATGGGGCCTCGCGTCTAGAGGATATGGCCAAGCTGGCCGCGAGCTTCGGTATGTCAACTTTGGCACTCACCGACCACGGCAATATGTTCGGAGCCATAGAGTTTTACAAAGAAATGCGGAAGGTCGGAGTGAAGCCCATAATCGGCGCCGAATTGTATGTCGCTCCTGGCGACCGCCGAGAAAAAAGAGTGCACGCGGATATTCCGGAATCGTCCTTTCATCTGACCCTGCTGGCTCGCGACGAAACCGGCTATTACAATCTGATGAAGCTCAGTACATTCTCCTATCTGGAAGGTTTCTACTATCGCCCGCGTATCGACAAGGAACTTCTGGCTCAACACAGTAAAGGTCTGATAGCTCTTTCCGGTTGTCTCAAAGGCGAAGTTAATTACTTCTTACGTCGGGGCGAAACCGAAAAAGCCATGAGGGCCGCAGCCCAGTATCAGGAAATCATGGGCCCGGACGGTTTCTACTTGGAAATAATGCGAGCAGGGGTTCCAGAACAGGAACAGATAATTCCCGGCATCCTTGAACTTTCCCAATCGCTGGGAATACCGGTTGTGGCCACAAACGACTGTCACTATCTGAAAGCCGAAGACGCCAAAGCCCAAGAAGTACTCGTCTGCATCCAGACCGGCAAGAAACTCTCGGAACCCAACCGAATGCGAATGGCCTCCGAGCAGTTCTACTTTCGTTCTCCTCGGGAAATGGCAGACCTTTTTGCTGATATACCTTCCGCCATAGAAAACACAAAACTCATAGCCGACCAGTGCAATCTTCTGCTCGATTTTGACCGTATGGCGCTGAACCTGCCTCGCTACCGTCCCCCAGAAGAGTACAAGGACGATTTTAACTATCTGCAGCACCTGGCTTGGGAAGGATTGAGACGACGTTACCCAAGCGCTACTCCAGGTGTAGAAGAACGATTGAAGTCGGAATTGGAAGTAATCAAGAAAATGGGCTTTGCCGGTTACTTTCTCATCGTCCGGGATATAGTGGAATTTGCCCGCCAGAAAGGCATTCCAGTAGGACCAGGACGTGGCTCTGCGGCAGGATGTCTGGTACTTTACTGTCTGGGCATTACGGATATTGATCCGCTGAAATATGGCCTGTTGTTTGAACGCTTCCTAAATGTGGAAAGAGTATCTATGCCGGATGTAGACATTGATTTCTCCGACACCCGCCGCCAGGAAATAATAGACTACATACGGGAACGATACGGCAAAGATTCAGTTGCCCAAATAATCACATTTGGAACTATGGCGGCACGGGCGGTAATACGCGATGTTGGCCGCGTCCTAGATATACCTATTGCCGAGGTGGACCGTCTGACCAAGCTGATTCCCCGCGAAGCTGAAAAGCTGGAACATGCCTTGGCGCGGTCTGCGGAGTTTAAGCAGGCAATAGAAGCAAAACCAGAGTACCGGGAAATGCTAAAGATAGCCCAGAAACTGGAAGGTTTGAATCGCCACGCTTCTATCCACGCTTCGGCTGTAGTAATTGCTCCCCGTCCTCTGAGCGAACTGGTACCTTTGTACCGGACACCAGACTCCGACATATGTACGCAATACGATATGTATTCTTTGGAATCGGTGGGCCTTCTGAAACTGGATGTCCTTGGTTTGCGCACTCTCACAGTCATAGAAGAAGCAGAGCGACTGATACACGAATCGAACCCTAAATTCTCCCTCGCTCAGATTCCTCCGGACGACCCTAAAACCTACCAGTTGCTGCAACGCGCAGAAACTGTAGGAGTTTTCCAGCTGGAAAGCGAAGGTATGCGCGACCTCTGTCGTCGACTCGTACCGGAAAATCTGGAACACATTATCGCCCTGATCGCGCTATATCGGCCCGGCCCCATGAAACTGCTCGACTCCTTTGTAGCCCGCAAAGCTGGCAACGAGCCAGTAGAATACGCCCACCCTTTACTGGAACCCATCTGCCGCGAAACCTACGGAATAATGATATACCAAGAGCAGGTCATACAGGCAGCCCGGGTTCTGGCCGGATACACGCTGGGAAAAGCGGACGTTTTGCGCCGAGCCATGGGCAAGAAGGACCCGGCGGAGATGGAATCGCTGCGACAGACGTTCATCGAAGGCTGTCAACGGCATAATCGCATTCCAGCTGAAAAAGCTACAAGCATATTCGACCTGCTCGCCAAGTTTGCCGGTTATGGCTTCAACAAGTCTCATGCTGCCGGTTACGCACACCTCTCCTACATAACTGCCTATCTGAAAGCCAATTTTCCCCGCGAGTTCATCGCTGCCACCCTCACCAGTGAGTTGGGCGATTCCAAGAAACTGGCCAAGTTCGTAACAGAAGCCAGACGGATGGGATTGACTATTCTCGGTCCGGATGTAAACAAGAGTGATACCCGCTTCTCCATTGAAAAAGAAGGGGTACGCTTCGGCCTGGCCGGTATCCGCAACCTGGGACTGGGAGCCAGCGAGAAAATAGTGCAGGAACGTAAAGAGCGCGGTCCTTACAAAGACCTTTTGGATTTCCTTGTGCGTAATCGCGGAACAGTCAACCGTAAAGCAGCCGAAGCACTTATCAAGGCAGGGGCCTTCGAGTGGACTGGAAGAAACCGAGCTCAGCTTCTTTCCATTTTAGAAACAGAAATGGCCAAAGCCTCGTCAGAAAAACTCAGATTTGCCCAACTCCAAAAAGATTTGTTTGGGCTTCAACAGGAAGAAGAGGCGGTGCCAGACCCAGACAAAAAACTTGAGACCCACGACCTTCTATCTTTTGAAAAGGACGCTTTCGGATTCTACTTTTCTTCTCATCCCTTGGAACCCTATCGCCTTCAGTACCAGGCCCTTCGCTTTGTCTCTACCGAACAGTTAGAACAAAAGGAAGATAACGAACCGGTAAATATAGCGGGAATTATCACTGCACGCCGCCTCAAACGCAGTAAACAGAACCAAGACTACCTTGTAGCCACAGTCGAAGATTTCGAAGGGTGGACAGAAGTAATGGTATTCTCCAGTCTGCTCGAAAAAAGCCGAGAATACCTGCAAACCGATCGTCTGGTAGTAATTCAGGGGCGGGTACGCAAACGGGAGGGTGGCGTACCTCAAATCTGGGCAGAACGCGTAATTCCCTTTGCTGATACGGAAAAATATCTCACTGCCATAACTATTGCCCTGCCGCGGGACGGATGCGATGAAACAGAACTAACCAAGTTGCGCGACCTGCTGCATAATCATCCTGGTAACTCTCCGGTATTTCTGAAGCTCTCTCTGAAAGACGGGGGCACTGAAGTATTCAGAGCCAAGAACTACACGGTCACCATCAGCCACGAGCTTGTTGCTTCCCTGTTGGAAATCTTCGGTCCAGAATCAGTCTTGCTTCGCGGCGAGCTGCCGGCACTGGAAGCAAGGTCGCGAAACAGAATTACAGCGGAAAGAAAAATCCAACAGGCAAATAACAAGAAATCAGACAGATAACTTTTACCGACCGTCGCCAGACAGAGTCAGTTCATTGAGCCGCCGGATGCGGTCGGCCAACGGTGGGTGTGAGGAAAACCAGTTAGCACTGATACCTCGGTCATGCGTAAAAGGATTGGTAACAAACATATGGGCCGTGGCGCTGGAAGCAGTAGCCAGTTTTTCCGTGCTCCTGGCCAGCTTGGTCAAGGCAGAAGCTAGTCCATGCGGGTTCCGAACTATGTAGGCTCCGGTGGCATCGGCCAAATACTCACGCTGCCTCGAAATAGCAGCTCGGATCAGCATTACCGCTACGGGGGCCAGTATCGCCAGAACCAGAGCTATCAGTACCAAAACCAACTGGGCTTGCCCCCCGCCCCTATCAGTCGGACTACGCCGCCGTCGTCCGCCACCAAAAAACACCCCCCACCGCAGAAAAATGTCCCGGAACAGAATAATAAGTCCACCGATAATAGCCACCACTGTCATCAGGAGAATGTCATAGTTACGCACATGCGCCATTTCATGGGCTATAACTCCCTGCAGATCCTCGCGATTCATGATTTCCAGCAGTCCTCGTGTAACGGCGATCGCGGCATGAGCTGGATTGCGCCCCGTAGCGAAGGCATTAGGAACATGCGTGTCAATAACGTACACTTTGGGTTTAGGCAGTCCCGCCGCCAGCGCCACTTCTTCCACCACATTGTGCAGTTGGGCATACTCTGACACATCAGCTGGGTGTGCTCCGTTTATGGCCAGAGCAATTCTATCCGCGTTGTAATAAAGAATTAGGTTGTAGAGTATAATCCCCAGTCCAAACAGAACATACGTATCCAGTCCCCAACCCATAATACTCCCAAGAATTACGCCGACAAAAGCCAACAGCAGGCTGATCACGACAATGAACAGGCCAGTCCCCCACTTATTGCGGGCGATCAATTTATACAGGTGTTGCCGTTCAGGCATATGTTGCTACCAGCTATAGCCAGACAGATTCCGCAACTGAATAAAGCTGAATTCAGCCTAGAATTTTACTTTTGGCACTTCTCTTTCGGCTTCCGGTACTGAATAGAACTCGGCCGGCTGAAAATGGAATATAAGAGCTATGATGTTTGAAGGGAATATCTGTATCTGATTGTTGTAGTCCATTACCACATCATTATAGAACTGCCGCGCGAAGGAAATCTTGTTTTCGGTGGCCGTCAATTCTTCCTGAAGCCTGGCAAAATTCTCGTTTGCTTTCAGGTTCGGGTAGTTCTCCGCAACCGCAAACAGCGTTTTCAAGGTATCCGTAAGCATATTATCGGCCCTGGCTGCTTCAGCAGGAGTCTTGGCTCCCAAGGCCAGTGAACGTGCCTCGGCAATACGTTCAAAGATTGCTCTTTCGTGTGCGGCATAGCCTTTAACCGTTTCCACCAGATTGGGTATTAAGTCTATGCGTCTCTTCAATTGGACATCAATCTGATGCCAACCGTTCCGGACTCGGTTGCGCTTGATCACCAGACTGTTGTAAACGCCGATGACAAATAGCACGATAACCGCTAAAAGAACAATGACTATAATCAATGCAAGCATGACATTCCTCCTCTTGAGTTCAATGCTATATCGATCCTCATTCGTGTCAAACCACCGACCGTTTGTTTCCTATTCGCCACCTCGCCACTCCTGCTCTCTGTTCTGGCGACGTCTGGCCGCTTCATGTTCATGCCAAGTCTTGGAAAAAATGTGCGTGCCGTCACCCCGGGAAAGAAAATAAAGATACTCCGTGCTCTCTGGCCGCAGTGCGGCGGCCAGGGCCGTACGCCCGGGATTGCAGATAGGACCGGGGGGCAAACCGGAATGTAGATAAGTATTATAGGGCGAGTCTATGCGCGTATCTTCCAGCGTAAGCCGTTTCTTGTGTACGGGCAGGATGTACTCCACCGTAGCACAGGACTGCAGCGGCATACCCCGTGCAAGACGATTCCGGAATATCCCGGCAATGATTGGTGCTTCCTCTGGCTGTACCGCTTCGCGTTCTACTATAGAAGCAAGGATTACGGTAGACGGAGATACATTAAGCGACGATGGAGCCGAATCAGCCGTCTCCTCTGACATTACCAACTCTTTCCACACAGCCCGGAAACGCCGCACCATCCGTTCTATAACTGCCGACGGCTCTGCTCCTATCTCAAATTCGTAAGTATCCGGGAACAAATATCCTTCAGCCGAGTTCAAGGAAATTCCCAAGCTATCGAGCAGAAGCCGGTCCTGACAGGCACGAAGAAAATCCGTAGCCGAGCAGACTCCCTGCGCTTCCAGTATCTCAGCAATTTTCTGCATGGTGAAACCTTCCGGGATGGTTACACGGACACCCGTTCTGCCAGGCCGACTCATCTTCCAGAGCACAAACAGCTCTTCCGTATTATGACCAAACTCATATCTACCCTGACGGAGTCGCTTGTCGAAACCGAAGATACGCGCCAAGATTCGAAACTTCTGGGGATTGTCAATCACGCCGTGCCTGTAGAGTGTGTCGGCGATATTCCGAGTAGACAAACCTGACCTAATAAAAACTATAACTGTTTTCTTATGAAGGGAAGAACAGAACAAGCCCGTGAATAGACCAACAATCAGAAACAAAGCGGCCGCGCAGAAGCCACGACTAATTATTTGTCTCACGTCTGAGTACTACTGGGAAGACTTTTCTGACTGTCCCTTATCCCCCGTCGACCAAGGTAAGATTCCAGTATCAGCGTTGCCGAGACGCAGTTTGCGGCCAGCTTATTCTTCTGCGTCCTGCCCCTTGAGCGTGGGCGCTGGCACAAGGGAAAACCACGCCGCTTTTGTCCCTGCGCTTCTGCCAAAACTTCAGCGGCCGCGGTAGTTGTATACCGCTCGTCCACGAATTCCATTGGCAATTTCAACTTGGCATACAGCTTGATAGCAAACTGTCTAACCTCCTCTGAACGAGCCGAAGGCCTGCCCGAAAGACTAAGCGGCAGTCCCAGAACTATAGTGTCTACTTCGTATTTCTGAACTAGTTCTGCAACCGCTTGGATAAGTTCTTCTTCATTAAAATGTCGAATTGTCTCCAACCCTTGGGCAATAGTTTTTGTCTCGTCTGACACCGCCACGCCGGTGTAACGCGTTCCTAAATCTAGACTAAGCACACGACCCATAAAAGAAAGTTTAAGACTCTTATTTCCCAAGTAAAGTTCTTACTGCTTGACTTGCTGATGCACGGGTATATAGTTTCCGCCGATGTCAGAGACTCACAGAGAAGATCTGCATTCTCGTCGTGCCAAGTTGGCCAAGCTAAACGAATTGGGCATACCCGCTTACGCCTACCGCTGGCCCCTAACACACCGGTGTGCGGAAATAGTGGCAAGTTTTGAGCAGCTCGCATCCGCAAAAACAGAAGTGACAGTGGCCGGGAGACTTATGTCACGACGTGAGCATGGCAAAACCCAATTCGGTCACATTCAAGATAGCACCGGCAGGGTGCAAGTTTATTTGCGCCAGGATACCTTGGGGGAAGAGGCATTTGCGAAACTTTCCCTGCTGGACCTGGGTGACATCGTAGGCTGTCGGGGAGAAGTGTTCCGCACTAAGACCGGAGAGATTACAGTTCACGCCAAAGAAGTAGTGCTGTTGGCCAAATCCCTACGCCCTTTGCCTGAAAAATTCCATGGACTCAAGGACGTCGAGCTGCGCTATCGCCAGAGATATTTGGATCTGCTTGTGAATCCGGATTCACGTGCGGTTTTTCTCGCCCGTTCGCAGATAATAGCCGCTTTGCGCCGCTTCCTTGACGCCCGTGGTTTCATTGAAGTAGAAACCCCAACCTTGCAACCGATTTATGGTGGAGCGGCTGCTCGCCCTTTTGAAACTTACTACAACGTTCTAGATCAAAAAATGTTTCTCCGCATTTCCGATGAACTATATCTGAAGCGCCTGATTGTAGGCGGGCTCGACCGCGTCTATGAAATATGCAAAGATTTCCGCAACGAAGGACTGGATCGTACCCACAACCCTGAATTTACCCAGATAGAGCTATATCAAGCCTACGCTGACTACACAGATATGATGGAACTAGTTGAAGAACTTTTCCGATTCCTGGCGCAGGAAATACGAGGCACTACCGAAATAACCTTTGCCGGAAAGAACGTAGACCTGGGTCACCCCTGGCAGCGTATCCGCTTCGTCGAAGCGCTAGCGGATAAACTGCAGACCGACCCGCTTCGCCTGTCTACCGATATGCTGCACAAACTGTGTAGCCGTTTTGGCATTCGCACTTCTCCCGAGAATTCCCGGGCCAAACTTTTAGACAAGCTGTTCTCTGGGCTAATTCAGGATCACATCGTGGAACCCACTTTCGTCATGGATCACCCGAAAATAACCTGCCCTTTAGCCAAGACACATCGCAGTAATCCAGAGTTAGTCGAACGTTTCGAACCCGTTATATGCGGCATGGAACTGGGCAACGCCTTCAGTGAACTAAACGACCCAGTTGAACAACGACAAAGGTTCGAGGCGCAACTGGCCGCAAACGAAGAATTCGCCACCTTGGACGAAGACTACTGTTTAGCGCTAGAATACGGTATGCCTCCTACTGGGGGACTCGGTCTAGGGGTAGACCGGCTCGTAATGCTCTTGACGGATACCCCCTCCATCCGCGATGTGATTCTATTTCCCCAACTACGCTCACCCGAAAAACCAGAGGCGTGACCCGAAAAATAGTTGGTCCTCCAAAAATGCTTTTGTCTTGCCATCTGTATGTTTTCCAAATTGCCGCGTAGTCTACGCTATGCGTTTTGAACTGTTTGTTGCAGTCCGCTATTTGCGTGCACGGCAAGGTAAACGGCTATCAGGTATTACCGCCATTGCGATCGGCGGTGTTTTTGTTGGTGTAGCCGCGATTCTTATCGTGCTTTCCGTTATAAACGGTTTTCACCAGGAACTTCGCGATCGAATACTCGGCGCCACGCCCCATATAGTTGTTACCAAATACTCCTATGAGCCATTGCCCTATACGGGGGCAGACGATACTCTATTAGCCAGACTAACCCGCTTTCCTGGTGTGGTTAGCGCAGCTCCCTTCGTTTATACCAAGACCCTCATTCGCTCGGCCAAGAGTGTAGAAGGCGTAGTAGTAAGGGGCATAGACCCTGACCGGGAGAAAGAAATAACCGATATTGGTGCCACCATAAAGGAAGGTACTTTCTCATTCGCAATTGGCAGTTCTGAAGAAGAAATATCCCAAGAAACTGAGGGCCTTGATCATTCTATTCCAGGCGTGGTTATAGGTGTAGAACTTGCCCGCGTGATGGGAGTATCTGTGGGGGACCGTCTGAACATAGTATCTCCCTATGGCGGAAACTTCACCCCCTTGGGGTTTATTCCCCGCACTGGGCACTTTCGCGTAAACGGCATATTCGATTCGGGTATGTATGAGTACAACTCCAGTTTTGTATACGCAAGCCTGCCCGATCTACAGAAATTTCTGGGCATGCCGGGCATGATAACCGGCTATGAGTTACGTGTAGCCGACGTATACCGCGCCGGTGAACTGGCCAAACGTATCAGCACTAAGCTGGGTTATCCCTATCGTGCCGTAGACTGGATTCTACAGAACCGTAACCTTTTCACCGCCCTCAGGCTGGAAAAAGTAGTAACTTTCATTGTGCTCGTACTCATTGTGCTCGTGGCTGCTTTCAATATCGTGGGCATGCTGACAATGATCGTTTTGCGCAAGACAAGGGAGATAGGAATTCTGAAGGCTATTGGTGCCGGACCGAGGGCGATAACCAGCATTTTTGTGTATGCGGGACTGCTTATCGGTGGGGTAGGCACATTTGCCGGCGCCCTCTTCGGCCTGCTGGCCTGCTGGCTGCTGAACAAATATCGTTTTGTCACGTTGCCAGGAGATGTGTATTTCATAAAGAACCTGCCCGTGCAGATGCAATGGCAGGATTTCCTTCTGGTCTGTGTTTCAGCCCTAGTTATCACCTTGCTGGCGACTTTCTATCCTGCTTACCGTGCTGCCCGGCTTGATCCCGTAGAGGCGATAAGGTATGAATAGAACGCAGGAAGAAAACAAAGGGCTCCACTTACCAGTTCTAGAAGCCCATAATGTGTGGCGCGTTTTCCAGACTGGGCCGGAAAAACTGGAAGTGTTACGTGGCGTAAACTTAGAAGTGAAGCGTGGCGACTTCGTAGCCATTCTCGGTCCCTCCGGTAGTGGCAAATCAACACTTCTGCACATACTAGGAGGCTTGGATCGACCTACTCAAGGACGCGTACTACTAGATTCATTGGACCTATCCAGTTGTTCGCCTTCAAAACTTCCCGAACTCCGAAACAAAAAAATCGGCTTTGTTTTCCAATTTCATCACTTACTGGCCGAGTTTACAGTACTGGAGAATGTTGCGCTACCTCTTTTCATTGCCGGAGTAGGACAGAAAGCTGCATACAGCCAGGCAAGGGAGGTATTGACTGAACTAGGCTTTACGGCGAGAATGAATCATCGGCCGGATCAGCTTTCCGGTGGAGAAAAGGCTCGCACTGCAGTAGCCCGAGCGTTAGTCAGCAGGCCAGCCGTAATACTCGCAGACGAACCTACCGGAAATTTAGACGTGACGTCGGCCGAGATACTGGTGAATCTATTTGTACACCTCAATGAAACCAAGGGAGTCACCTTGGTAGTGGTCACACATAATGAGGCTGTAGCAGCTAGAGCGAGTCGGAGACTCCGTCTTGATCATGGAATACTGAAGACGGTATGAAATAGCCAACAAGGAATTTTTCTCAAGAATACCACACCATGAAAAAGTGCGACATCTGTCGAAAGCATAGAGCAGTTGTTAAAGTCCGCCATGTCGGAGCAGACGGAGCGACAATTGAAATGAACATCTGCGCTGACTGTGCGCGAGAACAGGGATTGACTGAAACAGAATCGCCAAAAACTGACTTGGCCCAGATTTGGGCCGATGTGCAGAGTACCAAGACTTCAAGTCTTGACCAAAAATTGCTATGCGCCAACTGCGGACTTTCTTGGGTCCAGTTCAAACGCACTGGCAGGTTGGGATGCGCCAATTGCTATGACGTTTTCTGCGAAAAACTTGAACCCATTGTACGTCGGCTACACAATGCGGTACAACATGTTGGCAAGGCTCCGGCAGAAGGACGAACGGAAGCCCAGAGAAGGCTGAGCAAGAAACAACTTGCTGCTGAACTGGCACGAGCCATAGAGCAAGAAAACTACGAGTTGGCTGCCGCCTTGCGAGACCAGCTCAAAAAGATAAACCACGATGATGCAAGCTGACCCTGTTGGCAGCTGGCTGACGGCCACTGGTCCGGAATCAGACGTAGTTGTATCCACCCGCATAAGACTAGCACGTAACCTATACGACCTACCTTTTGTCACCCAAGCCCAGCCCGCCCAACAAACAGCGGTAATAGAAACGTCACGCTTGGCTTTAGAGGACTCAGGCTACCTGAAGCAGGGTATCTTTCTTGAAGAAGAACAACTTACTCCAGAACGCAGCAAGTTTCTTCTAGAACGTCACCTGATTTCGCCCGACTTTGCCGACTACAAAACACAGCGAGCACTGTTTCTCAACACAGAAGAAACAATTTGTCTGATGATAAACGAAGAGGACCACTTTCGCTTGCAAGCCCTAGCTTCTGGTTTAGATTTCGCTATCGCCCTTGGTAGAGCAGCTGCTTTGGATGAAAGCTTACAATCTAGGGTCAAATATGCCTTCTCGCCCCGTTTTGGTTTCCTTACCGCCTGTCCCAGTAACTTGGGAACCGGTATGCGTGCTTCGGTACTTATGCATCTGCCCGGTCTAGTCCTCACACGCGAGATTGAAAAAGTATTACGCGGAGCAATGCATATTGGTCTGGCTGTACGCGGATTATTCGGTGAGGGTTCCGAAACCAAAGGAAATTTCTTTCAAATTTCCAACCAAAGAACGTTAGGTCAATCTGAAGCAGAGATAATAGAAACCGTAACCAACAGCTGCCAACAGATAATCCAATACGAACGCAAAGCAAGGGAATACCTAATGCGCAACCTACGGTTGGAAATTGAAGACAAGGTATTTAGATCACTTGCCCTGCTCAAAAGTGCTAGAATACTAACTTCTGACGAAGCGACAAATCTCCTGGCTACAGTAAGACTGGGAATCGCCTTGGGCTTAGTAAACGAAGTTAGCCTTACGCAAATAGGTCGCCTTCTTGTACTAACCAGACCCCAGAACTTGCAAGTTTATCTAGGGGAACAACTTAAAGCCCCGGACCGGGATGAACGCCGAGCAACTTTTGTGCGCGAAACACTCGTACGACATTGAAACAAGAAAAGAAATCACAGGCACCAAGCGTCAAAAGTAAACTGCGCACCTTGCCGCAGGTAGGAAAATTACTGAACGACCCGCGGTTTTCCCCCATACTCAGCCGTGTGCATCGACGTCTTGCTGCACGCACTATACGTGAATATCTGGCTGAGGTACGCGACCGCCTACTGTCTGGCAAGAACGAAGACTTCTCGGCTGAAGAACTGAAAAAAAGACTGGAAAGCCAGGTTCGTCCCAGCCTCACGCGTGCAATAAATGGATTGGGTATTGCCCTGCACACAGGTCTGGGTCGTGCCCCTCTTTCGCGGGTAGCACAGGAGGCACTGATTGACGTAAGTACTCATTTCTGCTCCTTGGAAATTGACTTAGACACTGGCAAACGTGGAAGTCGCTACAGTCACATAGACGCACTCCTCTGTGAACTAACCGGAGCTGAAGCCTGCCATGTTGTCAACAATAACTGTGCCGCCACCTTACTAGTCCTTTCTGCTCTCGCTGCAGGAAAGGAGGTCGTCGTTTCTCGCGGACAGCTCATCGAAATCGGCGGCTCCTTCCGCATTCCAGACGTAATGAAACAGTCAGGTTGCATCATGGTGGAAGTAGGTACAACCAATCGCACTCATCTTCACGACTACCGAAACGCCATCAATGAAAACACTGCCGCCCTGTTGCGCGTGCATACTTCCAACTACCGAATATCCGGCTTCACTAAGGAAGTAAGCCTGGAGGAACTAGTTGCACTGGGAAATGAATATAATGTGCCCGTTATTGATGACTTGGGCTCAGGCGCATTAGTTGACCTTTCAAAGTACGGACTGCCTAAAGAGCCATTGGTGCAAGAGTCCATCGCTACTGGGGCCGCTGTAGTATGCTTCTCTGGCGACAAACTCATCGGTGCAGGCCAATCCGGCATAATTGTGGGCAAGAAAGAATACATACAGAAAATGAGAAAGCATCCGCTCACCCGGGCTTTGCGTTGCGACAAACTCACTTTTGCTGTCTTGGAACGAACCCTAGAACTATTCTTGGACAACTCAAAGCTAGAAAAGAACCACGCTTTGATGCAGATTCTTCTCAAACCGGTGGAAAAAATGCAGCAGGAAGCTGAGTCACTCCTACGCTTTCTTGCTCAGAGCTTGAACGGGAAAGCCCAAATAGAAGTCCGTCGGGGAATATCGGAAGTTGGCGGCGGCTCGCTTGCCGCCGAGGGTCTCGAATCACGAGTTGTCGCGATAAAACCCCTGACCATCGACTGTAACGAACTGGCTCGCAGAATGCGCCACCATCGCCCCCCGATATTCGGCCGTATAGAAAAAGACGAATACGTGCTTGACTTCCGCACTATCCGAGAAGACGAAACTGCCTTGATTGCCGAGGCCCTGGTGGCAGCACTCGGTGTATAGGTACCCCCAATCCTAGCTGAGATTGCTGACGAATTCCCCCAAAAGTTCGTCTCCGTTTAACGAACCACTAGACTTTCCGCCTCTTCGACACTAGCTGGTTCCACTTCTACCATTTCGCCCGCGATAAGCACCGAAACCCGGGAAGCATTACGCTTATCACTATAGCGCGCACACAACCGCGCTGCCAAAAGACGATCAAATTTATACTCTCCGGAACGAATGGAATGGAGAACCAAAGCCAAGGGACCCGGCAAGTGTCTCCCATCTATTACCGCAACGCCCCCCCCCCAACCGGTTAAACCCTTCTGCGCCCTGCTCAGTAGTTCTTCGTTTTCCTGCTGATTACGACCTAAGATGACTTTAGCCCCGGACTTCAAACGAAAGTGTCGTCCCAAACTCAATAGCTCTATTAACCCCACCGCATCTTCGCCATGTGCCAGTGCCTCTCGCAGCCGAATGGTATATCCACGGTCGGTAAGTAGACAACCACCGGCTGGTGGTGGGTATTCTGTTATGCCAAACTCTCTCGCCAGTTCCATCTGCCGTTGCCGGCCTCGTCCCTGTATGTCCAAAAGTTTTTCCCTATCTACCCATCCCTGCATCTCCGGAATAGTCGGGGGCAGCAACTTCGCCGAAAGTGGCCTTAAGAGATAACCTTCTACACCTGAACGGCGTGCCACTATAGCTAACGCCTGTTTGTTCTGCGACATTGGTCTCTGCCCCAAGACTTCCCCCGTTGCAACAAAGCTTATTTTCAGCGTCACACCTGGTTCACTCGACTTTGTCCACCCCCACGCTCGCTTCACCATTAGAATATGGCAGTCAATGCAGGGGTTCATATTTTTCCCCCAACCATACTTTGGCGACTTTACCATATTCATAAACTCTTCGTCAATGGGCAGCGTAACCAATTCTATGCCGAGCTGCTCAGCTGCCTTTTGGGCATGACTTTTTACACCTAACCGCACTGGGCAGTAACCACCCGCAAAATTGACGCCAACAACTCTTATGCCCTGATGCAGAAGCAACTTGGCGGCCAGTATGGAATCCAACCCGCCGGACAAAAGTACTACTGCCGATACCTGGGCCACGGTACGTTATCCGTATTTCCCTCAAAATCTCTACGCCATAATAACTTAGTTCATTCTCTTCTCAATCGCAGTTCTCCAAACCTTACGTAGACCATGAAAAAAGCTGCAGCTCCGACCCAGCACGACCGTTGGAAATAATAAGAACCAAAGTCCTATGTAAGTCCTGGAGCCTACTAGAAACATCTGTGTACATATTGCAGATTTTGACTCCACTCCCAAACCAAATGACGATACACTCGTGGCCGGAACTGTCAATACTACAATAATAAATTAGGTATTATACTACCAGCCCCGCTACTGCCTCACTGATGCTTGACACCTATGAGGAGACGAATATCTTTCCTCGTTGTGATCAAAGCGTGCGTCCTCTTCGCTGCTGGCACTAATTGCGATGAAGAAACCTGCTATGCGTGCGAGCTGGCTGGTGCTAGGCCCGAAAAGGTGCACATCAACTTGCTAAAATCCAGAGAAAAGCGTTTGTCGGAATTCCAGATGCTCATCATTCCCGGGGGATTCTCCTACGGAGATTATGTCAGCTCCGGCAGAATTCTGGCAAACGAACTCAAATATTACTTATACGACGACATACTTGAATTTCATCGCCAAGGCAAGCCCATCCTCGGTATATGCAATGGTTTCCAGGTACTGGTCAAAGCCGGACTCCTGCCGGCTTACGAACGTCTGTTTGAACGGCAAAGCGTTACGTTAGACACCAATGACTCCGGCCGGTTCGAAGACCGCTGGGTTTGGCTCAAAACTAACGAATCTCCCTGCATCTTCACTCGTGGTCTGGATTCAATAGTCGAACTACCGGTAGCACACGCTGAGGGCAAATTTCTGACAAAAAATTATGCCTCTCTGAAAAAATTGCGCGACAACAATCAGGTTGTATTCCGCTATGTAAACAGGTATGGCGAAAAACCAGAATACCCGGACAACCCCAACGGCTCAGCTGACGACATAGCTGGAATCTGCGACCCTACTGGTCTGATCTTTGGTTTGATGCCACATCCGGAACGATTCATCCGACCACAGCATCATCCCGAATGGCACCGCAATCGTTTGACAAAACCGGTTGGCATCAGCATATTTGAGAATGCGGTCAAATACTGCCAAAACAACGTCTAAGGGTGATCTTCGCATCACCGTCCACCCAATACTACAGTTTGAGCGTAAGAAACGAATAAGTTTCTTTTTTGAAGGACAATCATTGACTGCCTACGAAGGCGAGACTATAGCTGCTGCCCTGGTAGCGAATGGCATAAAAGTGTTCCGCCATACAGAAAAAATGAAACGCGCTCGAGGCTTTTTCTGTGCTGTGGGCAAATGCTCCTCCTGCCTCATGCAAGTAGATGGAAAGCCTAATGTCATGGTATGTGTAGAGCCTGTACGACCGGGTATCCGAGTAGAACGCCAGAAAGGCCGCGGGGAATTGAAATGAACTGCACGGAACTGGCCGTAGTCGGTGCTGGACCAGCCGGCATGTCCGCAGCTTTGGTTGCAGCGGAATTGGGAGTCAACGTTACTGTTATTGACGATGGGGGGCGTCCCGGGGGGCAGCTCATAAAACAGACACACAAGTTTTTTGGAGACAAGAGCCACTACTGTGGCATCAGAGGACTGGACATAGCCGCCCTCCTGACCTCGGCGATCAATCGTAGCAGCGTTCAACTTCTCTCAGAGACGTCGGTAATCGGCCTTTACCCGGACAAAAAAGAAAATTTTTCCGCACCTTCCTCCCAACCTGTCGCCTCCTGGATTTTGGGGCTTGCTGGAAAAAATAAGTTCTTAAAACTACGTGCCCAATCCGTTATCGTTGCTACCGGTGCACAAGAAAACAGCCTTCTGTTCCCGGGCAATGACCTGCCAGGCGTTTACGGAGCCGGGGCGGTACAAACCCTTATGAATGTGTACGGTGTCAAGCCCGGCAACCGGGTTTTGATGGTCGGGTCAGGGAATATTGGACTCATTGTTTCCTATCAGCTCCTGCAAGCGGGTATCACAGTAGTGTGCGTTGTGGAAGCTCTGCCGACAATCGGTGGCTACCACGTTCATGCAGCTAAACTGGCAAGACTTGGCGTACCTATTCTTACCTCACATACCATCCGTCGGGCGCTAGGAAAGGACTGGGTTACTGGCGCTGTAATCTGCAAGCTTGACCAGAAGTTCCGTCCGTTAGCCAGAACTGAACGTCAACTTGCAGTGGACACTATCTGCCTGGCAGTTGGACTTTCTCCTCTGTCCGAACTTCTTTGGCAGGCTGGGTGTCGCATGGTTTTTGTGCCGGAGCTAGGAGGACATATTGCCTGGCATGATGAGAACATGCGTACCAGCGTACCAGGTATTTTTGTAGCAGGGGATGTGGCAGGCATTGAAGAAGCTTCTTCAGCTATGTTGGAAGGCCGTATAGCTGGAGCTCAAGCCGCAGTTTTTCTGCGCGGCACCAAGGAAAAAGCTGAACGCATAGTAAGTGAATCTCAAGCCCAACTATGTGCCATGCGACTTGGCCCGTTCAGCTACAAAGTAGTCTGCGGTAGAAAAAAGCTGTCTGAGTGCGCCCCTTCTTCTTAGCAGGGCCATGAGACCCGCACGTCCGCAAACCAAAACCCATACCCCTGAACTTAGGCAACCTCACCCAGAGTGGCACTGGCTGGCATGGGTATTACTTGGACTGGCTCTAACTCTTTTCGTTTGGCAGGCATCATCTTTTCCCTTCTTGCAAGACGATTCTTACATTACCTACCGGTATGCTCGTAATGTAGTACGTGGTCTAGGCCCAGTGTTCAATCCGGGAGAACGGGTGGAAGGATACACGAATTTCATCTGGATGATACTGCTGGCAGCTCTTGGCGTTCTCGGTGTACCTTTCTCTACCATTATTCCTCTATCCCAGATACTGGGAGTAATCTGTGGAGCTGGAGTCATTGTACTTTTCTTTCTCCTGTTCCGCCGCCTTACTACCGGACCTCCCCTGCTCGCCGGCCTGGCCGTTTTGTTACTGGGAGCAAACGGTTCTTTCGCTTACTGGTGCGTTTCCGGAATGGAAACCGGGCTCTTCAGCTTACTCGTCTGTGCGGCAACCTATTTCTACTTGACGGGAAATACTCCGCGTCACCTCTTCCTCTTCTCCGGTCTGTTCGGTCTGGCCGCACTGACACGTCCCGAAGGCGCACTGTTTTGGGGCATCGTCCTTCTTGATTTCCTGATTCGGACTTTCTGGACACGCCGCCCAGCTCAAAGTCTGGCGGCCGTGTCGACCACCGTTGCTCCCATCCGGACGTTACCTTCCTTTCTGACTCTTCTCGTCCCCTTCTTGATATTGGTCGTTCCCCAATATATCTGGCGCCTTACCTACTACGGCCAACTTTTCCCCAACACTTTTTATGCGAAAACTGGCCTTTCTCTTTCCTACATCTCCACCGGTATTCAGTACGTAGTTCAGTTCTACCAGGCCTACGGCATTTGGGGGTTGGCCTTTATTATTCCCGTACTCCTGGCTGTGTGCAGCCGTCGCTTCTCGCCTGGTTCTCCTTTGTTTTTCTGTGCCCTTGCCTTAGTTATACACGCTTTATATACAGTTTCTGTGGGCGGTGATGTTCTTCGCATCTATCGTTTCTTCGTCCCGGTACTTTTCCTCTTCTACCTGTTCGTAACCGAAGGCCTCTGGTTGGCACCGATACATTCCTCTTTCCGCCTTTTTCTGTCTCTGGTACTGATTGCCATTACTTACTCCGGCATACTGGCTCGACCCACCCCAGTGCGCCAGGAAATCAAACGCAACCACATATTGGAAACTGGCCTTGTAGACAAAATGAGCAAAACTGGCACCTGGCTCAATACACGCCTTGGTCCAGACGACTGGTTTGCCTGCACTACCATCGGCGCGGTATCGTGGTTTTCTGACCGAAACATGATTGATATGCTGGGTCTGACCGATGCGGTAATTGCTCACAAACCAGAAGATATACTCGCCCGCAAACTCTACTGGAAAGAACGTAACTACAACACCCGCCATGTGTTGGAAAAGCTACCCGCATACATTTACTTCTCCACCGGTATTAAGCCTTCGGCCGCAGCGGAGAGGGCACTTTTTCTCCGCCCCCGTTTCCGCCGAGGCTATTACGCATGTCTTATCAGTATCCCAGAAAAGGGCGGACGATTCATGTCCGAGTACATCCACAAGAAAAGGCCTGGCGCCGATACGATTCCTCTGGACCCGGTGTATGACAAACCCGAGTTCATTGACCACTATGTCGACGGTATCAATTTTCTGCGTCACGGACCAGACAGTGCATTGGCCGCAATCCGCAAATGTATCGCCATCTGCCCGCCCGATTTTGGCTATCCCTTTGAGTGGGCCGGTCAGGCATTTTTGGACTACAAACCACCCAAGATTGACTCTGCTATCATCTACTTTGAAGAAGCCGTCCGCCGCGATGACTGGTGCGTTTCAAGTCATACCAACTTGGGAAGCATCTACTCACGACTCGGCCAGCAAGAAAAGGCGGCCGAACACCTGCGTAAGGCCTGGCTCTATTCTCCAGACTACTTGGACGCCTACGTAAACTTGGCAGTTGTCTACACGGCTATGCGCAATTTCGCTGCAGCCGAAACTGTCCTGCTACAAGCTTGGGAAAAATTCACCACTGCTAACGATCTGTTACTCCGTCTCGCCTACGTCAGGTTGGAGTCGGCTCGCTACGAAGAAGCTCAAGAAGTACTCGAACGTTACTTAGAAAAACTGCCCGGCGACCAGACCGCCAGAACCATGCTTGAGTTCGCCCGGCAAAAACGCCCCCTTACGCGTTCATCCCAGCCCTGAGTATCCCTATCTCAATTAGAACCGAACATAGAGAATGGCTACCACCACAACCAGCCAGAGAAAAATATCCACCAGCAAAGGCAGGTCGGAAAGAAATACTTTCTCTGGCGCCCCTCCCATATCCTTGCGATACACCAGATAGAGATACCGATAGATAGCGTACAGAACAAAAGGAAACGTCAGATACAACTTGTTAGTACCAAACTTCTCAATGGTCTCGGGCGCTACCGTGTAAAGACAATAGGCTACCACTGTTGATGCAGTGGCCACAGCTATCATCTGGTCAAGAAGTGTTTCGGTATACTTGCCTAGGACACTGCGATGGGATATACCTCCACCTTCAAGAAACATCAACTCGTGTCTGCGTTTGGCCAAGGCGACAAACAACGCCAAGAGAATCGTACAGATAAAAAGCCAGGGTGAAATCCGTACGTGCACCACATAGGTACCTGATACTGCCCTCAGAGCAAAACCCATAGCTACAATAAGAACATCCAGCACTACCACCTGTTTCAACCGCAGGGAATACGCCAGCTGGACAAGAAAATAGACAAGGCCGATAACAAAAAAACGCCAATCCAGCAAGAACCCGACACCAAAAGCTGCAAGAACAGAAAAGAGCGCAACGCCAACTGCAACTCCGGTTGGCACCCTGCCAGACGCAATCGGTCGATTTTTTTTGGTGGGATGACGCTGATCCTGCTCTTTGTCCACCAAATCGTTGATAATATACACAGCGCCGGAAAGAAGACAGAAGGCGAGAAAAGCTGCCAAAGAACGTAAGACACTCGGCAAGTGAATCAGATTCTTGGAAAAAATCAAAGCAGCAAAAACCAGAAAGTTTTTTGTCCACTGTCTTGGCCGCATGGAGAGAAAGACATCAAGGAGCATAAGTCTGATAGTTCTACCCTAATGCCACAGAAAGTCAATCTTAGGCATGAGCTTGTGGTCAGGAAAGCAAAAGGGAAAGCTATTGTCCCCTGTTGTTGGCTCGCCTTTCTCCAATCCCCTGGCTAGATTACAACACGCTCCCTCAACTTTATCCAGTTCTGAAAGAAGATACCCCTGTCCTGACAGGGAATACTAGCAAACCTCAGTTACTTTGCTGGGAATCTCCTACAAAACCTAAGACAAGTCCTGTTCTAGGCCGGGCAAACATCTCTATATAGAAAATACGTTACTACTCTAACGTCTCACCACCAACTTCTGAGCCGTGGTCAGTCCGGCAGCATCGACAAACACCAGGTACACGCCAAAAGACAGGCTTCGCATATCAAGTACAAAAGTACTGTGTCCCGTGGTACAAGTCTGTTGCAGTACACAGCGGCCGGCCGCATCAACTACGCGGAGATAAGCAGGATACTGACCGTAACTGCGTTCCCTAGACTCGGTAGCCGTCCCACAGGCAAAACGCACCGTCACAAATCCTGTAGCTATCGGATTCGGCATAATCCGAAGCATTCCAACCAGCGGCTGAGCTTGTGACTGCGCTCCGGAAACCTGCGATATGTAGCTGCGCACCCCAGACGTCGGGACTACGTACCGCCATAACTCGGGACACTTATTACCCTTGAGCAGGAAGAATGTGCGCTTCCCCCAGAAAACCAAATCGCCACCTGCTTTCACCGCTTTCTTTCCCGCCGGACCATTGCGCGGTATCGTGTCTATCTGCTCCCACACACCGGTCGATACCGTGTAACGGTAGAAACTGTGCGTATTCCCGCCCTTCATCGCATATATGTAACCATCATACCACGCTCCAGCCGCTCCGTCACCAGCCTTCTTCTTCTTCAACACACCACCCTCATAACCGTCCAACGGCAAACCCTTCAACGGCGCCTTGTACCACGTGTCATTCGCCACATCATACCGGAACATATAGTAATTGCTGCCATCATTGTACTTCCCGCGATGCGCATAGATGTAGTCCCGCCCGTCCGTCACCAGGAACGAACCCTTGTCATACTTCACCGCAGACGTGCCCGTATAAGGCGCATTCTCCAACGTGTCCCAACGCCCAGCCTCCACATTGTACCGGTAGAACTCGTTCAAACCGCCCTTCAGCAGATATATCCAGTTCGTATCCGCCCGATACACATACGCCAGGTCATTGCCGCCCTTCACCTTCTTCCCCTTCGGACCAGCCGGGACATCGTGAATCCGAGTCCACTCGTTCCGCTTGATGTCGTAACGGTAGAACCCCAGCATATTATTGCCTCTGGTCATATAGATCGCCGTGTCATTGAACGCACATACTCCCACCGTACCCTTCGCCGGCGGCTTCAGCTTGCCTTCTTCCACATCTGGGATGCTGGCCAATTCTGTCCAGACGTTGTTCAGAGGATTGAACTTGCCGAAATCGGACGTCTTATTTCCCTTAGCCACATAGATGACCGGACCTTCAGAAAACAACTCTCGGTAACAAGGCAAACTGTCACTCTCCTCTTTGCCGCTAGTTACCCCTTGTTGCCACTCAGGACCGGTAGCCAACCAGGCTCCCACCTGAGGCGCCTTACCATCCGGCAGCCCCATATCCGGCACCGAGCCAGCCACACCCATTCCTGGTTCCCAGAGAGAAGCATCCGGATCCTCCACCTTAAATGAACTATAGAGCACATTGTCTTCGGGAGTCTCTTCTGACTCCACATATACCGAGCAACGTGTTACCCACGTACCAGTTGCCGTGGTCGCCTCAAAGCTGGGGAAAGTAATAGTAGTTTCAACCCCAACGGAAATGCCGGGTATGACAAGCACAGTATCGTACGCTTTTCCGTCTGTTCCCGATGCAGGATTCCACATCGTAAACCGGGCCTCAAGTGTCACCACACAATCGCCATTATTCTTCAGCGTCGCCGCCGGATGTACTGTTTTTCCCTTCTCCACCGTCCCCAGAGGCGCAAGAATAGCCGTCACAGCCATATCCGGCCGGCCAATACTGAAGAAACAGCTAAGCGTATCGTTCTGTGGTGCCGGGTCATTCACCATGTAGGTACTGCACCGCACTGTCCACATCCCCCCTGTCCAAAGCGAACCTGTAGTGCGGAAATATACAACAGTATCCCTGCCTGGAGCCAGCCCGGCAACAAAAACGCTGTCTCTATACACCTCAGTATCAGTAACCGTGCTGGAAACGTCGCCAACCGCATCAGATGCCAACGTAGGACTGGACAATATCATCCAGACCCAGAAATCAGCAGCTGCGGTCGCACTGCGATTCCGCCAGACAGCCCGAGGAGTCAGCTCTACACCTGGCAAATAGGCGCGTCCCGGAACCGGAACCGCAACCGAATCCACGCTCACGTCTTCATCTACAACTGAAAACTCTCTATCAAGCGTGTCGTCAGCTGGCACCTTGTCATCTGCATAATAGGTGCTGCACCGCACTGTCCAGATTCCGACCGAAGAAAGCACGCAGGCCGGAAAGTCAGAAACAACCCTTTCCTCTCCCGGTCCCACCCCGGTTTGTGGCCGAGAATGTGCGTAGCGTTCGCCACCAGGGCCGGTAATAACCACCCAGGCGTCAAAATCAGCGCTCTCCTCTCCATAGTTGCGCCAGGTAGCCGCAGGCACAACTTGCCCCCCCACCGCGTACCTGCCGCCTGGAACCGGACTCGCCAGCGACTTCACACCCACATTCGTCGCGGTAACGGTGAACACCCGTTCTTTCACATCATTACTGGGAATCATATCGCCGGCATAGCCCGTACTGCACCGCACTGTCCAGTCGCCAGGCTGATTCAAAACAAGTTTCTGCGTAAACTGCACCTGCAACTGCGAACGCTCAGCCACATGCACATCTTCCTTCTGCCGATAGCGCTCTATTCCATCAGGGTCAGTGATAATCATCCACGCCTCAAAGCTTGCCCCTCCGGGAACATTCCCGTCATTTGCCCAAATAGCCTCTGGCTGTACCTCCTCGCCTGGTCGGTAGGAACCTGTAGGCACCAGAATCGAATGCACTCTGACGTCACGTTTCACCACAAGGATATTGAAAGGTCCTTGGCGATTATTCAACTCCTCCTGGTCTCCGCTCAGACGAGTGGAACAACGCACCTGATAGGTTCCCGGGGTCACATTAGCTACCCAACTGGAGAAGTTGCACCGTTGGCCGGCCCCTGGAGCCAAATCGCTGACGGTGTAGTTGCGCACCACCATGTTTCCCCCTATGTTCATGCGAACCACAAATGTCGCCGCAGTCAGCCCAGCATTATACACCGAACAGGAAGGAACCACAGTAGAACCGGAATCCACAAGACCGGTCGGAGCAAAAACCTGCACACAGGCAACGTCTAGATTCGGTTTCCAATAGATGAGTTCTGCCGGGTCCTGCTCGTAACGGCTTCCCCAGCGATTTCCTGAACCGCCCAAGACATCAATTCTACCGCTTGCTGCCTGCGATTTGGAAATATTGAATCCGACTCCCTCTGTAGCCGTACCGTTGAAGGAAACATTAGATATGGCGTGTGCTTCGTTATTCTCCAACCGCAGCATGGGACCGGAGATTGCGCCATGGTCGAACTCACAATTGGAGAAATTCTGCGGAGCCGGTGCAATCATAGCCCCCGACTTCACCACAATGCCCGCCGTGTTCGGCTTACTGAATTTGGCATAACTGGCAGCAATAGTGGCACCGCTATTGACTGTAAAGGCGTAAGGATAAGCCTCGCTGGCTGCAGCTATCTGAGCCAGCGCATCAGAGCCAGTATCAATTACCTCCTCAACACCTGCCGCCCCGATAAAAGTTCTAGCTGCGCCCACAGCCGAAAAAGTAGCGCCGGCATCCACCGTCACTTGGCCAGCCTGCGTAGTGGTACCAATAGTCAAAGTATTCTGCCCAACCGAGAAAGTCCCACTCTGTACGCGCAGGGCATTCCCTACCTGTACATTACCCGCAAGCGACAAACTGCCGCCTGCACTCTTATTCACAGTCAAATTGTAAAACGTAGAACCGGAGGGCAGACTCACGGTGGCGGATGTAGAATGGTCGAATACTACTGTCCTGCCAGCCGGGGTGAAAGCGCCCGAGCCGGACCAGTTGCCGCCCACATACAGATTATTGTTTATGCCCGACTGCATAACAATAGCGCCGCTGTTGGAAATGTTGCCCGCAACGTCATAACCGTAACCGGCGCCGAAACTGCCACTCAGGTTCAGCGTGGAACCGGAGCCCACAGTGAGCGAGCCGATGGCAAACGAAGTCCCGGAGAGCGTGTAAGAAGAAGTAATCGTAAGAAAGCTGGAGGTTTTCTGCACCCTCAGGTCATCGATAGACCAAATGCCAGTGGCGTCCGCGTTTCCTGCCAGATTCACACTCGCCGCCTGATTACCAACGAAACGGACCACGCCCGGGCTCTGCGCCTGCAACACCGTGGCATACCCGGAAGTGCTGTGCGCCGCATAGATGCCGCCAAAGAAATTGACCGTTCCGGCCGAAATGAACCAGCCGCTAAGGTCAGGAGGAGAAAGCAAGGCTGAGCCGCTCGTAAGATACAAAGCCGAACTGGTGCCAGTGCCAGTTCCGTTATAGTTCACAGTACCATTGCCTGACTGGATGAACTTATTGCTCGCAGCAGAGTAATGCAGAGTATGAATCCCATCAATCACAAACGTACCCGTCCCCTCCAGCACAATCTCCTTCAACTGACCCGACCCCTGGTTCAGATTCATCACCGATACATTACTGGAACCGGTTACCCGCAAACGACCGTTTGCTCCGCCAGTAATAGCACTTCCAGACTGGTAAACATAGAGATGATTGTTATTGGTTACGAGTGTACCGGAGATTATGGAAAGAGTGCGACCGCTCTGTTGCAGGTTGAGGCCGCTCTCCAGGGTCACAGTTCTGTCTATGGCTCCCTTGTCTACGGCAACATTGCAATCCAGATTGAGAAGCGTAGTGGCATGCCGCACCGTCGTATTGCCCGTGCCGCCAAAGGTAATAGTGTTGGTACCGGCGCTGGTACTCCAGAGAGCCTTGGCCGGGTCGGATTGATCGTTGCGGAAGTCCCCGTTGAAGAACAGATTGCCGTTGGCGGTATTATCGAAGGTGGCAGTGGACGCATTCAGGAAGTTACCGTTTACAGTCAGGTTCGCCGTATTTGCATTGGTGCGGAAAATCCCATTGTTAGTGAACGCACCGGTAGTCAGATGATTGTTGGCGGCAGTCGGCGTCGAACCTCGCTCAATCGTGCCGTTGTTCAAGAGCCCTCCGGAAAAGTTGTACCCGTAGCTTCCGCTGGCAAACTGACCGTGAAGCTTCAGCATATTGCCGGCATTCACAGTTACACCGCCAGTAGCCTGCACGACTGTGGCGCAACCCGTAGCGGTCGATGTAAAGGTTACCGCAGGCGCAGGCGAACCACTCTTGGCCACCTGCATAGTACCAAAGTCCCAGACCGCATAGCCGGCCGACGGAGCATACGTAACCGCCAGATTCACCTCCGACGCGCTGCTTCCCACAAACCTTACAGTGGCGCCGGAAGATGCCTGGAAGTACTGCCTGTAGCTGGAGCTTGCATACGGCGAGTAAATATTGCCGTAGAAATTCACGGTACCTGAAGTAGCAAACCAGCCGCAATTAGAAGCGTTCGTACCGCTCGAAGTAGTAAGAACCAGAGATGCGGAATTACCGGTACCCGAAGCGTTCAGATAGTTCACCGTGGCGCCTGTGCCGCTCAGCAGGAAGTAGTTGTTGAAGCTGGAACCACCATAGTTCAATATGTGCTGGCCGCTGGCGGATGTCCCGATGTTCAGGGTAGCACCTGCTCCTTCCACCAGCACCCGGCCCACGCCGGTGCTAGCGCCCTGAAACAATGTGCCCACGCTCACTGTACTCGCCGCATCCGAGACAGCAGAACTGGTAATGCTGAGAATCCCGGCTGACGTTCCCAGAATAGAGTCGTTCACTGTCAGGTCATAACCGTTCGTAATCAGGGAGCCGGACGACAACACCAAGTCTGGCACAGTGAGATTTGCCTGCAGAGTCAGAGCTGGCAGAGGCGAACCCGTCTTATTAACCTGCACACGGGCAAATACCGGTTGCTGACTGCCCGCCAGATTCCCACTTGTATTTCCGCCGAATATCACCGTTCCCGTGCCCCAGTTCGCATCCGCCTGCTCATTAGTGAAATCACCGTTAAACTGAATGTTTGAGTTGCCCGTGTTCCTAAAGTCTGCCGTAGAGCTGTTGACAAACGCACCGTTCACGGTGAAGCCAGCAGTAGTGGTTGCATTCTTAAAGATGCCGTTATTGGTAAAGCCGGCGTTGAAGGTATATGCGCCGATTGAGCCAGCCGCACGTTCCATCGTACCGGAGGAAGTGTTTTCAGCAGAACCGGAAAAGGTAACGCTACCCGCGCCTGTAGTAGTAAAGGTACCGGCGTTGGTGAAGGTGCTACCAAATTGCACTGCGCCCCCGCCGTTCGTAAACGTGCCGGTTGCGCCCTGAGTAAACGGACTTGCCGCACCCAGAGTCAGCGGGCTCGCCGCAGTAGTAGCCGTATAGGTACCGTCATTCCTGAACCCGCCGTTCAGATTCCAGGTGCCAGTGCTGTTGCTACCACGCTCCACAGTCTTGCCCGACCTGTTCCAGAAAAGTCCTGTAACCGTCACCGTTCCTGCCGCGGTCTGGGTAAAACTCCCGTTGTTTGTAAAGTCACCGCTCACCGTAAGCCCCGCGGCTACGCTGGTAGAATATACGCCGTTGTTCGTGAAACTGCCGGTAACTACAAGATTGTTGTTAGAGCCGGAAGAACGCGTAATGCTACCATCGTTCGTCACGCTGCCGTTCACCCGGTATCCATAACCAGAAGCGTGGGTACCAGCAAGGTCCAAGGTTGCAGTTGGAGCAACAACAAGGCCGTTCATCTCCACGAAACTGCTACCCATGCTGTTAGAAGAAGTAAAGGTCACTGTGGCATTCGACTTTTCTATACGCAAATTACCCAAGTGAAAGGAACCGGCCACAGAATAGCTGCCGCCGTTGAAGTTAAAACCGCCTGCGTTGCTGCCGGAGAACTTGACTACCGCGCCATCAGCCACAAAGCGAAGGATGTAGCCGGAATAAAGGTCGCTGCCAAAACAGTACACCCCGCCCTTGAAATCAACCGTTCCACCCGATGCAAACCAGCCGTTTCCGGCAGGCACAGAGCTCCCGGCTGTTGTCAGATAAAGAGCAGCCGAGGTACCGGTTCCAATGCTGTGATAAGTAACCGTGCCGCCATTCAGCTTGAAATGACCCTGACCGCTAGTAGTGCTATGATAAAGCGAATGACGGCCATAAATATCCACTGTGCCGCCGTCGATTATTACCGCACCCAAAGCGCCGCTGGCCTGATTCAGGGTAACTACCGTAGCCCCAGTTCCTGACTGCCCCAAAGTAACCGCAGAACCCGCAGCTACCCGCAAGGTACAGGTAGGTGCACCTGTCAACACCGGCCCTGAGGAAGTACTGCCTGGCACATTCAACGTCACACCGTTCACCAGCAGATTGCCGGCAGAGATATTGAGCACAGTGGCCTGCGCGGCGGTAAGATTCAGATTTGCATTCAGGTTGAGCCATCTGCCCGCGGCCTTACTCACTGCCATCCTTCCAAAAGAAGTAATACCGGAACCACCAAGGGATGTATTTACGTTAGTACCGCCAAAAGTTACCAACCCGGTGCCGAAGTTCGCATCCGCATCCAGAACTTGATTATTGGTAAAGTTTCCGTTGAAAGTCAGGGCGCCGTTGCCCGAATTGTCAAATGCGCCGTCATTCGTGAAATCACCCCCGCCTGCAGCTACACCCACCACCAGCGGACTGGTCGCAACAGCAGCCGAGTATGAACCCTCGTTCAGGAAACCTCCCTTGAGCCAGCAATAACCGATACTGTTTGTTCCACGTATGAAAGAACCTTCAGGCTTGTTCCAGAAAAGTCCGGCTACAGTGTCTTCGCCGGCTGCGGTCTTACTGATGGTTCCTGCGTTAATCAGGTCTCCCGAAACCATAAGTCCGCTTGCACCGCTGGTAGAATAACTTCCCTCGTTCAAAAAATTACCAGTTACATACAGGTCTCCGGTACCGCTGTGGCTGTATTGCCCTCCAGCAGCATTCACAAATCCGCCGTTCAGATTCCAGGTGCCGGAATTGCTTCGCGTAATAACACCTGTGGCGCTGTTCGTAAACAGATTGGTTACGGTCAAGGTATTACTGCTTGTGGTGGCATTATACACATTGTTGTTTGTGAATGCGCCCACAGATAAACCACCCGTGGAACTCTGCGTGTGTGTACCATTATTCACGTAGGTACCTGTAACAATCATCGCCCCCGCGCCGCCCTGGCTGATAGTAGCGCCACTCACGTTTGTAAAGTCACCATTCACAGTCAAGTTATAGCTGGACAGTGCCAGCGTCGTACCTGAAGCCACGTTCAAGGTGCCGTTCACCACTGTTGCCGCACCCAATGTGGCATTACCGCCAGTCGTACTCACGGTCAGATGATGATAACTCGTGCCTTTTATAATCTGAGCCGCAGTGCCGTTATATACTACCGTGTTCCCTTCTGCCGTAGCGGTGAGTGTATTTATGCCGGAAGTGCCACCGATGGTCAGAGTTGCGCCAGCCGCATTGATCAAATTGCCCCCACCAGAAAGAGCAGTTCCTACAGTCAAATTAGCTTTGTTGGTTATCGTTCCAGAAACAGTCAGGTTGGGAATGGAAAGGGATGTAACACTTGAAATTTCCTTTCCCGTGCCATTGAATGTATATGTCCCTGTTCCGGCTACAAAGGGATTTACCGAGTTATTGACCAGACTGCCACTCAGCGTAACAGACGCATTACCCGAGTTGTTCCACCTGCCGCCTGCATTAATAGTCACGTCGCCCGAGAAAGTCTTGGTGCCAGATGAGGAACTCATCGCCAGCGTACCTGTGATGCTCGTTGCTCCACTTACCGTGTGAGCTACCGCACCCATTGTAAACGTTCCAGAGGTAATCGTCAGACTTCCCATGCTGAACGCACCGCTGGTCGTCACCCCGTTAGGGTCGTTCAACTCCAGGTTTCCAAATGCCCCTGTAGTAGAAATCGTGCGGGATGCAGAACTACCCGTCAGAAGCAGTTTCCCGGAACCTGTACTGGTATGAGTACCGGAATTGGAAACTGGACCCCGGACGGTGATGGTAAATCCTCCGTCGGCCAGAGTAGTACTGGCATTGATAGTAAGAGAGCCATTTACCAGTAGGGGACCCAGAGCAGTCTTCACCGGCGTGCCGGTAGAAGACCGACTGATGGTCAAGTTTCCGTACGACGCAGGAGTGGCAGATATGTCCTGGTTCACATTGGCGTAATAATCAACCGTGCTGGCGTCATCCAGAGAGATATTCTCCCGCTGAAAACCGGTGGGAAACGTGGTAGCTGTACCTGCACCCAGGCGCAGAATAGCGCCTGCGCCTACTGTCAGGTTCTTGCCACTGGTACCGGCAATCTGATACCCACCGTCAGCCAGAATCGCCGTGCCGGAAATGGTCAGGTTGCCGCCGATGGTCAGGCCGGTAGTGGCAGTAGCGCTGGCGCTGCCCGTCACGGTGAAATCGCCATTCACCGTGGAAAGACCGGTGATAGTCTTGGTTCCGCTACCCCCCAGTACAAGATGGTGATAAGTAATTGCCTTAACTGTCTGAGCAGCACCGTTGTAGATTACCGTATTCGGACTGGGACTGGCAACAAGCGTAGTTATGCCGGAAGTGCCACCAATGGTCAGAGTTGCGCCAGCCGCATTAGTCAAACTGCCAGTTCCGGACAACGCACTGGTAACAGTAAGATCACCTTTGTTGGTGTAAGAACCGGAAACTGTCAGATTCGCAAAGGTAAGCGTACCGCTGAGTTCCTTATTAGTGCCGGCCAAAGTAATGGTGTTAGTGCCAGCGGAAAGAGTGCCGGTAACCACAGCCAGGTTACCATTTATAGTAGTCGCTCCGGTGAAACTCACCCCTCCAGATGTGTTCCGTATCTCGATATTGTTGTAGGTCGTGTATGCTCCAATGGTCTGGGCAACTGAACCATTGAATATGATGGTGCCTGTTCCGGATGTGTTCAGAATGCCGCCACCACCAAAATTTCCTCCCACATATACTGTGCTTGAACCAGTGGAAGTAAAGGTAGCAGCATACTGGCTGTTGAAGGAAATATTGCCAGTCACCATTATGATGCCGGTGCTTACGCTCACCAACCCCTTGGAATAAGAAGAACTGGCAGTGTAGCCGTTGATGGAAATGTTTGTGGCCGTAAGAACTCCTCCTCCCACCCGCATCTCGGATGTGCCAGTAACACTGGTGGATGAAGCTCCCACAGTAACGGCTCTGGTCACGGCCAGCGTGACTCCGTCCGCCAGGTCTATGCCGTTTCTGCCAGAGGTTACCGGAATGTATATGGCTCCAGCTGCAGTATCCCGTTCAACTGTAACCACGTGCCCGGCGGCTATAACCACACTATCGTTCTCTCCAGGCAGAATGCCACCTTGCCAGGTTGTTGTCTGGTGCCAGGAACCTGACGCTGCACTAGTAATTACGGCTGCCTGAATTGTGAGGAATAATCCCGTCACCGCAAGGCAGGCCAAAAGCTGAGCAAAACCGCGTGCCGACATCCTAACCTCCTTTTCCTAATCAAACCTGCTTTTTCCCACGGGCCTGAGCGTCGCTGTGGGTTTCGTGCATTGCGCCCTGCCGCAATGGAAACACATCCCTGGCCCGACGCAGGCAACCACAAATATTATCGGCTTCTTCAGCTTCAGGTCAACAGTCGGCTTTTTCCGTTTACGCAAAAAAGAGGAGGCGGGCTGGCCAGCCCGCCTCCTTTTGGAAGTGTATCTGATTGCTACTTTATCACCAGTTTGGCCGAGGCGGTCACGCCCGCCGCCACATCCAACCTGACCAGATAAGCACCAGCCGGCAATTGACGCAGATCAAGCTGAACACCCTGCGTCCAGTTGGAGCTGGTCCGGGTAAACACGCAGCGGCCGGATGCATCGAACACTCGCACCCATGCGGAAGACTGACCGGAGCCGGTCGCTCCCATCCTGCCGGCAAACCGCAAGGTGGCAAATCCTTCCGCAATCGGGTTGGGAGTTATGCTCAACCTTTCCAGACCGCTCAGCATAGTTCCAGTTGTCTGCACACCCTGACCGGAGGCGCTGACCTCGGGCCGGAAGGAGGGCGTGGCAAAGATAGGCAGCGCATACCGCCACAGTTCTGAGGACTTGTTCCCCTTCATCAGGAAGAAGGCGCCTTTGTCGTAGTAAACGATGTCGCCGCCCGCTTTCACCGCTTTCTTTCCCGCCGGACCATTGCGCGGTATCGTGTCTATCTGCTCCCACACACCGGTCGATACCGTGTAACGGTAGAAACTGTGCGTATTCCCGCCCTTCATCGCATATATGTAAC
>CBFGJV010000004.1:0-106133 GCA_965649205.1 Caldifarciminota bacterium
CATAAGTACCACGACCCACAGTGCCACTATGGTACTTGCGACGGACTTGTTACATTTGTATTACTCCTTTACCGCACTCTTGTTTGCTGCGGCGGAGAATGTTAACCCTCGGCCGCCGCTTGTCAATGTCGCGACTTTCGCCAGAAAAATTTCCGGGCTTTTTTGGGAAACAGGCTCCTTGTGTCTTCCAATGCCCCCACGCATCGGCCCGCAACAAAGAAAACTACGTTAAGGTTACACGACTACACTCCGTGCAGAACCTATTTGAGATAGATCCAAATTATGGCCACCATCGACAGAATACAGGCCTGCCTCTGTATGAAGCAGACCTGTATGGGACGCTCTAACCCGGGAAATATGTTATCTGCTCATTACCAGCTTCTCGGTCAATGCCACGTTAACGCTTATCAGTCGGCAGAAGTATATGCCCGGGGAGAGTCTCCTGCCCTGTTCATCTGTTCCGTTCCAGCTCAAACCGTATCCGCCTGGCTTCTGCTCACCTTGCACCAACGTCTTCACCAGCCTACCCGTCAGGTCATGAATTCGCAATAATACCAACCCGGGCGCTGGAAACGAGTAGTAGACCAGCAAACACTCGCCAAACGGATTTGGGGAAACCAAGAGGGTAGGCTTCAAAGTCTGCGGCGGGCTCTGTCCTTCGGACAGGCCAGTCTGAATATCAGAATGCCAGAAGCCAATATGCGCCCAATAGGAAGTACCGGTCAGCTGCCCGGCAGCAGTCTGACCTGCCGTGGCGCCACACAGATACGCCGACCCGCTCATTTCCCCGCCAGCTGTACCATTCACAGCCCACTCACACTTGTACGCCTGGGCGAAAACTATAGAACAACAGAAAATGGCCGACACTACGCGATACATATGCGCCTCCTACCGACCGTCGGCTGTCGGCGTAACCAAGGGCCCTTCACTGCTCTGCATAACAGAAGCTGGCTGCAGCGAAGGAGACCGGCACTGGCCATTACCTTCTGACGACTCTGTAATGGCAATCGGTTGCCCTGGCTGTACTATCGGCCTCTGCTCGTACCCTTTCAGCCGGCCAATCGCTATCCAGGTGAAGGTAGCGTCAGGGGTGCCATCTAGCAGTTCCCTCACCGTAAAGCCGTCAGCAGACTGTCTATCCACAAAAAGACCATTACACTTCGCAGTCGGCGTGACAATCACTTTTAGCGGAACTTCAGAAGAAACAGCATCCTGAAATTGCGTCTCCAACTTCACCTCAGCCGTCCCTCCAAACAATCGGCCGGTGCCGGAAGTGATTATCTCCAGATCCGGAGAAACAACACTGTAACCGGTACCGCCGTCACTCAAGAGAGTCTGCCAGCCGCCAGAGGCATAACAGTGGCCCTGCACATAAAGACCTCGTACTGTGCTCCCGGTCCCAGTAGCGTTATAGGCGGTAAGGGCATAATAGGTATTGTTATTGTTGCAGAAGTAACCGCCCCGGCCATTGTTAGAGTTGACATAGGCGCCATTGCCGGAATTCATCACAAAAAGACCATAGCGATTGGCATTGGTGACCCAGAGGCCATCATTTCCTGTGCTTTCAACCGCAAAAGCGTTATAGCCGGATTTTCTTACCCAAACGGGGGTAAAACCGGGGTGGCACGAATCAATCATAACAGCGTTGCGATTTGTGTTCCTTACATACAAACCAAAGCTATCCGCGTTCTCCACCCTTATTCCATGACGAGCAGCCCCTAGTATTCGCAATCCATTTCCTCCGCTATATGAGGCAACTATGCCGTCGCCAGCGCTATATTGACTAATAAAACCCAAACCCTGGCTGTAGCTGGAGCTGGATACATAACCGGCCTGTCGCGCATTCTGCGTCCAGTAGCCATTCCACACGGTATCAGATGCTATAAAAGCACAGGCTCCGGTAGTCTTACCGACCGATATGCCGTGGTAATTCTGGGGAACAAGGTACAACACTGGGGCGTAGCTACTGACGACCAGAGTGCAGGGCTTAGCCAGGTCCACTCCGCGCAAGCTGCCGTCGATTACCTCTGCTGACCCCCACTGCATCCGCAGCAATAGTTGGATTCGGATAGGTTCCGGTAAGGTCTCCACCTGCCGCCTGCGCCTCATTCACATACCTTCCATCTCCCCAAGTAGAATCAAACCCAACCGTGCCCGTACCTGTTATAGGATTCGGCGAACACACAATACCGGTACCCTGTCCCACAGAAGTCACCGTACCCGTGCCTCCTCCGCCCACGCTGTCATTGCGCGGCTGCCACGAACTCCCAGTCCATTTGAGCACTTGACCAGTCACGGCGCCTTTCTGGGCCAGCACCGGCGCCGGATAACTGCCAGCCAGATCACCACCCGCAGCTCCCGCAGGCACCGCGGCCAAAGCGTAATTGGCACTGTCAGCCTTGTAAGCGTACGCCGCACTCACTAGCCGCAACCGCGGCGTAAGCTCAGCCGCCCCCACCTGCATACCCAGATACAACGTACCGGCATCCGGCACCACACTCACCGGCGTAACCGAACCCAGAAGCACAGAAAACAAACCATTCTTGGTCTGCACATTCTGCGTCTCGCTCCAGAATGCCGTGCCTCCTGTCGGTACCGTATACAGCCGGAACACTGCTGAGTAGACTGAGTCTTTCACCGGCGCGCCCGTATTGTCCGTCAGCCTGCCCTGATAGGACAAAAGCCGAGGGATGTTCACGGCATCACCTACCAGACTAGTCTGCGGCGCACCGTCGCCAGTTGCCTCTGGCATCACCACTGCCTCTTCTGCTGCCCAGGCGCATATGGCCACGAGCAACGACAGGATGAGCATTGCTCCTTTCATCTTGCCTCCTTTTGCCCCTTTTCAGGGCGTTTATACTGTCTCCCTGCTCTTACCGATCGTTCTAATGCGTCAATCGGTAACTCAAAACATCAGCAAAAAATGAGGCAACCGCCATTATCGCACCTAGCGCCGCAGAACCGCCTTCTGAACCAGCATTCCTCGAGGTGTAACTAACTGCAGCAGATAAACACCAGTTTCCAAAGACAGTGTATTTAGACTGAAACCGACTCCCTCGGCTTCTTTTACTACCTGTGTGCAACTGCGGATAAACCTGCCACTCGGGTCATACACCCGTAACTCCACTTTGCCCGTGACGGACGTCAAAAAGTCCACTCGGCAAGTATGAGACAAGGGGTTGGGCAGAATCTGAAAAGCTACACCCTGCGGCAACTGCTTTTCCCGACTCTCTTCTATGCCCTGAACCAGATTGGACATGGACAGACGCCCGGCTCCTAGTTTCCCTTGGGCGAACAAAGTATCTGGCATCGCTGCACAAGCTGCGAACAGCTTGGAAGTGCACGCCGTATTGGTCAGTCCGGGTTCGTAAGATTTCATCCAGCAGGTCACACCTGCAACCAGAGGCGTAGCGGCTGAGGTCCCTCCACCCGCACCATAGTAACCACCGCTTCGATTCACGGTGGTGAGAATATTCGTACCCGGGGCACACAACCCTATCCAGGAACCATAATTGGAGTAGTCCGCCTTATAATCCAGGGTATCAGAGCCAGCCACAGCGATTACTCCAGGATAGCAAGCTGGATAGAACTTCTGCTCCTTGGCATTATTACCCGCCCCTCCGAAAAGCACACAGCCCTCATTCCAGGCGTATAGGCACACGTATTCCAATGCCATATAGCGGGATGTGTCTCCGAAACTCATGGAAATAGCCCACACCCCTCGGGGTACGGCATAGTGAATCGCAGCTACAGCTGCATCCAGGTATATACCTCCGTCGCGGCCACAGCGTACGACCATCGACCTAACATTCCACGGCGGTGCGGCCACGCCCTCACTGTTATTTGTAACCGCGTTGGCTATACCACAACAGAAAGTACCGTGTCCATCTACCAGTTTGGGCATGGGAACAGGGTCCCGGTCCAAGAAGTCATAACCTATGACATCGTCCCGGTACAGATTACCATCCTGATCTATGTCGTCCAAGTCCCCCCAGGGTGGAGGCAGAGTATCAAACTTACCATTACCGTTGATGTCTTCGGGATGATTTATCCAAACGTTGGCATTCAAATCGGGATGTAACCAGTCAACCCCCATGTCTATGACGAGTAGTACAACTGCGGAATCGCCCTTGGCTCTAGCCCAAGCAGTCGGTGCGCCGATTCGTTCCAGATGCCATTGCCGGTTGTAGAGGGAATCGTTGGGAACTTCCAGCACTGGCAGCACGGCGTTAGGTTCGGCGTACTCCACCAGTCCCGTAGCTTCGTATGCTCGACATACTTCCCACACGCTGTAACCCGGGTCAAACTGAACCACATACTGCAGGTCAACTCCCAGACGAAGAGCATTGTCGCTGGGACGAGGGTTACAGAACAAAGAGGTGATGTTGTCAACTCCATAGCGATGGCTCAACTCATCCAGAGCCGGCACACCAAAGAAAGCAAGCTGATCGGCAGATTGAAGGGATATTTTCTCCCGGAGCTCGGGCTTCAGTTGCAGAATAAGCTGACCGGCAACGAAACGGCGTCCCTGTTCTGTAATTACGGGACGAGTCCGGTCTAAGCGAGCAAAGGCAAGTGCGGCTGCCACGCTGCAGAAGATAAAGACTGATTTCCGTAACAAAGCTACCTCCTTTTGTACCCGTGCAGTATAATAGGCTACGGTTGCTGGCTGTCAATCCGTGAACCACAACCCCCTGCAATACGGGTTGTAACAAACTGGCTGAATAGTTATACTAAGACTGCATATGCAGGAGGTGTCTATGTCCAGAGCTTGCGTTGTTGTAATCCTGTTAACCGCAACTTTGGCTTCGGGAGCCAATCTCATCGTCAACTCTTCTTTTGAATATTGGCTGTTTGGATCACCAGTGGGGTGGGTAACTTCTAACGCGGTAGTGGAAAGCACAGTTGTGCGTGATACCAATGCTCATAGCGGCCGCTATTGCGCGCTGCTGCGCGGCGCTGACACCTCCGCCTTTGTAACAACCACAACTGTTGTACGACCGGGAATCCACTATCGGTTCGGAGCATTCTGCCGGATACCGGGCTTACTCCCGGGCTCTTTTATTCTGCAGTTTACCACTCTGCGCGCCGACCCGGTAGGTAATCCGATAATTCTTCCTGCAATTTACTCGGGCCGCAACTACCGTGAATACGCGCGCTGGGTTACTGCCCCAGAATCGGCTTTCTTTCTTGTGGTAACTTTTTCCACCCTGCCGCAGGGCACCGCTTATCTGGACGATGTGACACTGGAAGACACTACCTTTCTCGGTCTAGAAGAAAAAAGCACCTTTGCGCGGCCTTTTATCAGCCCGACCCGCAAAATTGTCGTACCCCCAGGATGCCGGCTGCCCGTGACGCCAGACATAGTGGTATATGATGCCACGGGCCGCAAATTCAGAGGCAACCTGCCCCAAGGAATCTATTTTCTTGCTCCAAAACGCTGATACGGGAGGGGAATTTTCCGCGCCTCCTGGCTGCAGTCCAGATTAGCAGAACGAGAAACAGAACCGCCGTCAGCGCAAAGTGATACCACAGCCACGCTGGTAATCCCCACCAGAACACATCAGGCCTGTTCCAATTCCAGAAGTCAAAACTCGCCACAAACAAAAGACCAAAAACAGCTATCCAGCCCCAGGCTGAACCAGATATCTGTGCCATAACTGGAAGTGGCTGTGCGGGCCAGAGTATGTTACCAATCACCAAGACAACCGTTGTCACCAGCACCACCGGAATCACCGGCAGCACTCCCGCAGCAGGGAGGAGCTTGAAGTAATACAGTACTACTAAGGTCTCTCCAGCAATAATAGAGACCAAAGCCGCTCTCGAATTCGTCCTGCGCCAGTACACCGCCGCAAAAGTGACGGGGAAAAGCACAGCAAGACCGGTAAAGGTTTGGGTCGCTATCGCCCTTATTGTCGCCACCGGCCGCAACGCCAGCGCAAGACCTGCCAGCCCCAGAAGTACCACTACGACACGAGACCAGACAGGCGTGGAATCCTCCCTGCGCCACAGAATATCGCGCACCAGCATTGAACTCAGCGTCAGAAGCTGAGAATCCATAGTGGACATCATCGCCGCAAGCACACCCGCTACGACCACCGCGGCCAGCCAGCTGGGCAGAAACCGGCCAGCCACAAGCGGCAACACCTCATCTGCCGCTCTGCCAGCCAGGCCCGGCTCCACCAGTCGCGCCATGACTCCAACTGCAACTGGCAGGAAAAATAATCCCCCGGTTATCAAGGGATATGACAGCGCCGTGAATCGAAGGGAATGTTCGTCCCGTGCAGCCAGAAAGCGCTGAAATAACTGCGGAAACATAGGATCACACAAAAACCACAGCGCCATGTAAGAAAACCAGATACCTGGCAAAAACTCGCCCTCCGGCCCAGGTCGGGAAAATAAATCAGGCCACCGTTCCCGCACGGCCATATTAACCTCGGTAAAACCTCCCAGCCCACGCACCACGCCAACAAAAATCGCCAAAAGCGCGGCCAGCATCACTCCTCCCTGCAACACATCCGTCCAGATGTCTCCGCGCAACCCCGCGGCAATCACATATCCGACTCCTACCACTGTCACCAGAATTACTCCCCAGGTATAAGGAATCCCCAGCAGCCTGTTCAGGGCATACCCTGCGCCCATGGGCTGCAACGCTATGTAAGGCAAGGTAAACACGATCATCACTGCAGCAAAAACAAGTTGCAGCCATCTGTTTCCCAGGCGCGAAAAAATAAACTCTGCCGGTGTCACTACGCCCCGGCTCTGACTCCAGCGCCATATAGGTACGCCCAGAAAAATAAAGGTCAGGGCCATAAACCCGGTACCGAAAGCCATTATCGGGTAATAAGCGTACCCGGATCGGTAACCCTCACCAGCAAACCCGAGTACGGTGAAGGCGGAGAAGTTCGTGGCCGCCATGGTCAAAAGCAGAAACAGCGGCCCCACCGTCCTACTGGCCAAAAAAAAGTCTTCCTGCCCGGGGCGGCTACGGCGTCGGGCCAATAACCCCAACACGGCCAGCGCCGCTAGATACCCAAGAATGATGATTACTTTGGTCATCATTACTCCTTCGTGTGTTTTCTCCGGGACAGAAAAACCATCCCGGGCCGACCGGGATGGCTTGCGCCTGACATAGCCGGCCTAGAAACCTAACGAACACAGGCCCGGTTGTCAAGACGGAAAACTGTCGGGGTCTTAGAACTAAAGCAGTTGGTCCAGCTCTATCTCCAGCAGAGCAACCGGCTGCCCCAGGCCAAATCTCATCAGCACTTCCGGATGCACCTCACCCAGCAGGCCCCACTCCAGATTCTTGCCCGCCCGACGAAAATAGACCCGCGCACAACGCCCGGAAATAAAGGTCGGGTGCTCGTACGGCTCAAAACTGCCGGCCAGGTCCAGTTCCCGCAGAAGTGTATCCGCCAACTGACGTACATCCACAAAACCCGCCCGAGGTCCGCAAATGCCCGCGGCCAACTTGCGCCTGCTCCTCACCCCAGTTTCAGCTTTCTGGTCCGGCACAAAACACTCCCCCACCTCAAACACCGCCTGAGGCATTTCCCTTGTAACATTCACTCTAAAGGTCGCCAGCAGACCGGAAAGCAGATGCGTACGCAGGATAGTCTGCTCGGTGCTGGCCGGATTCTCCAGCTGACAATACCCTACCTGCGGACGGAGACATTCCAAAGGCGCTGCCTCATTTGCTTGCAGCATATCAAAATGCTCCCGCTCGTTGGTAAGTGAGAGGGTCATTATCTCCAGATAGCCCAGACCGGTCATTATCCGCCGGCATGTTTCTGCAAGTTCTTCTATGGGCAGCGGCCGGCCCACAGTAAAGGTGGAAACCAGACGCGGTATAATACGCTGATACCCGTACGCAATACCCACATCTTCAATTATGTCGTACTCATGCATAATATCCGCCCGATAGGCCGGCACCAGAACACTTGCAGCGTCCGCCGATTCCGCACTTTGGTCACCTTCGGCAATACCATAACGCATACGAGCAAGACAATCATCCAGACCTGTCACCTCAAAACCCAGAACCTGCCTCACTGTTTCCGGATGCACCTTCATTTCAGTTGGAGTAAAATCTGGACTAACCTCCCTGTTTCCATCCGGATAAACCACTTCCACCGTTTCCACTTTTCCCCCCAGTTCAGACAAACTCGCGGCCATTACCGCCAGAGTTCGTACTATAGCGTTGCGATCCGGACCTGTTACGTCTATAAACAAATTTCTGGTTTCTGGTGTCACTCGGGTTGTCTCGCTGTTTATTATCGGTGGAAGGGAAAGTACCTGCCCCTGACTATCGCAAAGAAGAGGATATTGCGCATAACCTGCCAAAAGGTGTTTGTAGCCTATTCCCTTGGGATGCCTTGCCAGTATCTCTTCCGGTGTCACCGCTACCATGCCTTCCGGCATGCCAAATAGCGGCACAAACTTCAGTTCCTGCGGCCCAACCGGCCGATACACAAACCCCGGAGTTACTTTGTCTAAGTCATAAACCCCTATTGAAGCCCGCCTCCTATCGCGACCCAGCGCCCAGTGCAGATTCTCCTGCATTTTCATCAGCATACGCACAGTTTCATCGCCTCCGGGCAGATTACGCACCACACAGGCAACGATGTACGGCCGGATATTCTCCAACCCCGGCCTGACCGAAACGGAAAAGCCGGAGCTTTGCATCTCCCAGCGGGCCAGTCCGGTCTCGATGCCCAGATAACCCCGCATCGCCCGTGCCAGACCACACACATCAAACATATCTGGCCGCACGGGAAGCAGATTTATCCTTATCACTTCGGTGCTACCGGACAACGTCAGGTCCGTGCTGCCACACCAGCTGCACTTCTGATTGAAATCTTCGTGCTCCAGCACCTCGGTCGCCTGACCACACACCCCACATCGATAGGAAACAACAACTGCCCTGCCTTCAACATCCGAACCCAGCTCTTCCAGCGTCCGTATCAGTTCCTCCCGACCCAGGTCTCGCCCGACCAACCGGCGCAATTGCGTAATAGATATGTTCACTACCGGCACAGTTTTGCCTCCCGCAACCACTCCACATCTGCCCAGTACAGCTTGCGTATGTCGTCCAAACCGAAGCACAGCATGGCAATGCGCTCCAGCCCTCCACCCCAGGCGATCACCGGGCTGGTACAGCCCAGCGGACGGGTGACCTCCGGACGGAAAACTCCCGAACCACACATCTCCACCCAACCCAGTCCTTCCACATAGGCAAAAACCTCTGCTGATGGTTCGGTATAGGGAAAGAACGAAGGACGAAAACGAACCTCCTTTGCACCCATTTTGCGATAGAACTCCGCCAGAGTACCCAGTAGGGTGGCGAGATTCGCCTCTTCGTCAATAATAATCCCGTCTATCTGCACAAACTCGGGAAGGTGCGTGGCGTCTATGTTTTCCCGTCGGAAAACCCGGCCTATGGAAAAGACCTTGCGCGGCGGCTTGGGATTTTCAGCCACCGCCCGTATGGTAGCCGCAGTGGTATGCGTACGTAACACCAACTGCCTGGCTTTGTTCACATCCCACTTGTAACGCCAACCCGTAGAACCAGTGTCGCCACCGCTTTCGTGTGTCCGCGCCACCCGCTCTACCAGTTCTGGATCGGGAAGAACGCCCACAGAAGGTTCTTTCAGATAAAAAGTATCCTGCATCTCCCGGGCCGGATGGTCCTGAGGCTGAAACAAAGCGTCGAAATCCCAGAACGCCGTCTCTACCACCGGAGATTCGACTTCCTCAAAGCCCATCTCCAGAAATGCTCGTCTGGTCTCCTGAATTACTCTCTGCAAGGGATGTCGCTTACCAGGATAGCGAGGCGCGGTTGCGAGCTTGACATCGTAACGCTTGAACACTACCCCCTCACGCCAACGACCCGAAACCAGGAGTTCTGGTGTCAACTGGGTTACTTCCCGGGCAGGCGCTATGCCCTCTGCCTTCAACGTCACTCCCTGTTTGGTCAGTTGAACGGTACGCCGCACGCGTCGCTTTCGTCGAATAATATCGTCTCGGCCGCGCAAAAGTTGCCGGGCGGCGTCTACATCCAACTGCGGATACTTTTCCCTGAGCTCTGACACCGAAACCGGTACTCCGGGCAAAAGCAGAGAAACCAGCTGCTCATCGGCGCCAACCTCCTGACCTGCCAGAACCCTCTGCCCAGTTTCTGTCAACACCAGTAGCCCTGCTTCCCGACTGCACCACCCTTTCCGGGTCAACCACTTCACCTCTGAGCGCACATCCTCCTTACCCAACAATCGGGATAGCTCTTCTAGACTTACCGTCCCCTGAGCCCGGCCTATTGCCTCCAGCGCCCGCCGCTCCGGAAAACAGTATGACTCGCCTTTTTCCGCCACCAGAAGTATTTCCTCTTCCTCCGTTTCGTATACGACCACCAACCCCTTATCCGCCAGCATCTTCACGCCCGCCATCACGTAAGCCTGGTCACTAACCGCGCCTTCCTTTCCTTCAGCAGCATCCGCAGCTTTTCCCACTCGCGCTACCAACTCGCTCAAGGGAACAATCTCTCCTGCTTCCAGCGCCGCAAGGACGCGAAACTCTATTTCCGGCAAAATAGTCATTTGGCCGAAACTATGCCCGAACCAGCACCAAAGTCAAGACTCGCCGCTGCCGCTAGTTTTGCTTGACACGCCTTGGACCAACAATAACTTGTTTTTATGCACGGAGTCGCCCTTAGAAAAATACGCCTACCCGACTTCGGTAGCCCGGAAGAACTTCCGGTAATATCCCGATCAGAATACGAATATCGTCTGGCAGAAACTAAAAAGAGAATGAAACGATGCGGCATAGACGTCCTGGTCGTCTATGGCGATAGAGAACACAGTGCCAATCTCTGCTTTCTTACCGGCTACGACCCGAGGTTCGAAGAGGCCCTGTTTCTTCTCTCCCGTACCGGTTCCGCCCTACTTCTGGTCGGCAACGAGGGATTGGGTTATGTACCCCATTCCCCTCTACCGTTAGATGTGGAGTTGTACCAAGATTTCAGCCTGCCCGGCCAGCCCCGCGACCACTCCCGCCCCCTTGCTACCATCTTGCGCAGTTTCGGACTCCGCCAGACATCCCGAGTAGGCTGCATAGGCTGGAAAACTTACGGTTCGTCAGGTATTGAATTGCCTTACTACATCGTAGAAGAATTGCGCCGGCTGGCCGGTTGTGTCTTTAGTGCCAACGACCTCCTTACTCATCCTGCGCGGGGATTGCGGCTTTTCTGCTCGCCAGCTCAGATTGCCCTGATGGAGTATGCGGCAACCCGTACCTCGCTGGGCGTACACCGGGCCCTATGCCGACTGCAGCCCGGCGTACGTGAGTACGAACTGGAACGAGAATTCCAGCCCGATGGACTGCCCCTTTCCTGTCATTCTATGGTGAATTTCGGCGAAAAGGCTCGCACCGGCCTGGCCAGTCCGTCCGACCGCAAAGCCGGACTGGGCGAATCCTTCACGTTAGCATTCGGAACTTGGGGGGCTTTGACTTGCCGGGCTGGAGCTATAGCCAGCTGTGCGGATGAACTGCCGGTTTCTTTACGCGAGTTTTACCCGCAGTTTGCTGCCAATTATTTCGCTACCGTCGCATCTTGGTACGAAGCAGTGCGCGTAGGCACAACTGCCCGTAAGGTAATGCGGGCGGTGGAAGCAACGCAAGACAAACGGCTGTTCCGGCTGGCGCTCAACCCTGGACATTCTATCGGTCTGGACGAGTGGATACATTCGCCTTTCTGTGCGGGCTCGTCGGTACGACTCAAATCGGGAATGGCTCTGCAGGCAGACCTGATACCCGTAAGCACCGGCCCCTTCTGCGTGGCCAATATGGAGGATGGCATAGTACTTGCCGACGACAAGCTACGCGCCCAGTTGCGCCGGCAGTGGCCAGAATGCTGGCAGCGCATCTGCCGCCGGCGGAAATTTGTCCGAGAAAAGCTGGGCATCGCTCTGCATCCTTCTGTTCTGCCTTTGAGCAACACCCCCGCTTTTTTCGCGCCGTATGCACTGGCACACGAGCTGGTATTTGTCCGCCGCACCCGTTCGTTCAGTCACTGATTATTACTTCCAGAAAAATTCAGTATAGGTCAGTACGTCGGCCGGCAAGCAGGTGGTTACGGGAAGTCACATTCTTGTTCAACGCCTCGGCTGGGTCAATTTCTGCAACAAATAGTTCCTCTGTATCGGTTCCGGCCCGGTAAAGTACCCGTCCCCCGGGAGCAACTATCTGACTACCTCCTATGAAACGTAACTCTTTCTCTCCCAGCTTTTCTCTGCCGGTACGGTCAGCCAGAATCCAGAAAACCCGGTTTTCTATGCAGCGACAAACGGTAGTGGTATGCGCATAGTCTAAAACCAGATTTGCGGGATGACAAATTATCTGAGCACCTTTCAGAGCCAGAGCTCGCGCCGCCTCCGGATATAAGTGGTCAAAACACACTAGCATGCCGATCTTCACTCCCTCCAGCTCAAAAACCGGAAAGGGCGTGTCTCCAGGTGAAAACAGGTCCGGCTCAGAGTGAAAAAGATGGGCTTTGCGATAAAGACCCACTTCTCCGGAACGGGTTACTAGAACTGACGAATTGAACAGTTGCGAACCGGCCCTTTCCGCCAGGCCGGCCACCACCGCCATATTGAGTTCCCGAGCAAGGGCCACCAGGGTTTGACAAGTGGGACCATCCGGTATCGGTTCCGCGTAGGAAAAAAGTTCTTCCCGCGAAGAGAAAATGTACCCGGTGGTACACATCTCTGGCAGCACCATCAGCTCCGCCTGGCAGTGTCGCAACGCAGCGGCGATTCGTTTGCGGTTCAGCTCCGGATCGTGAAAAGAAGGGGAAAACTGATAGAAGCCTACCCGCATACTGTCAATTTCTCTCTATGTCCTAGGTTTAAAACCTTCTCCCAGTACTTCATACACATCTGTAATGGCAATAAATGCACGGGGGTCTATCTCGCGCACCAGGTCTCGGATGGGCCCCACTTCTCTGCGCGCCATAACGCAGTAAACCATAGGTCGGAAGCTTTCCGTGTAGGCTCCAATACCGGAAAGCAAGGTGGCTCCCCGGTTCATCTTGGTATTGATGGCTTTGGCTATCTCCGGGCCGCGGTCAGAAATGATGAACATCGCCCGAGTATAGCTTAACCCCTCCAGCACCAGATCAATCGCCCGGGTGGAAAGGTACAGGTTGACAAAACCGTAAAGAGCTAGCTCAATACTGCCAAAGGCAAGCCCGGCCAGAGAAATCACTATCGCGTCGGCAATAAGGATAGCAGTACCGGTAGAGAGATTGGTAGAGCGAGCTAACACCTGCCCTACAATATCCGTGCCGCCAGTAGAACCTCCACCCCGAAAAACCAGCCCCAGACCCGCACCCAGCATTATGCCGCCGAAGATCGCCGCCAACAGTGAATTCTCAGTCGCCGACTTTACCGGCACCGCGTAGGTAAAGAAATCAATCAGACCGGAGGATATGGTAAGTCCCAAAACCGACTTAATGCCATAGCCCTTGCCCAGAGTACGTACACCAATGATAAAAAGCGGTATGTTGAGAAGTACTATCACCAATCCCACGGGCGTACGGAAGAAATGATTGACAATCATAGAGATGCCGCCGACCCCTCCCGGCACTACCTGATGGGGTATAAGGAACAAATCGTAAGCCAGACCGATGACCGCCGACCCGGCGGCGATAAGACCAAGGTCGCGCAAAAATCTTCTCGCCCGCATGGTTACGGTCGAGTCTATATCCAGCCAGCCCGACTGTCAAAACTGCACTTTCTTTACTTCCGTTGCTTGACTTCCGCTTCAGAGCGGATTGAATTAGCCAGATGCGCTCCACCATTCTTCTTCCCCGCCCATCAGTTCTTCTCGGCGTCCTGTACTTTTTCCTTGTCCTCACACTGGCTCAGTCGTCCGAATGTCTCCAAGTTTGTTCGCCCACTCATCCGCCCAGCCGGTCAGGCGACTATCTGCTTACCCAATTACCCGATCACTTTCCCGCCTCTTTCCCTTGCTTTCCTTCGATTTGCATAGACACTCTACCTGTAAGCTGCTTCGATGCCGCAACCGACATCAAGGGGAATATTTGGTGCGCCACAGCCGGACCGGACTCGTCTCTCCACCTTTACCGTTCCGCCCATCTGGGTCGCATCTGGCATAAGTTGCTGGAATTTCCCTTGGGAGCCGGAGTCCGCAAACTGCAAGTAGTGTGTGCACCGACCGAAACTTCTTTCGTCTATGTATTTGCTCTGACTGAAACTGATGCCGGTGACCTGTTGCTGCTGCGCTGGAAAACAGGAGACTCCGCGCAACTGCTTTCTGTGGCAACTGGGCCCGACACTATTGACGATTTCTCCGCCTGCTGCGACCGGGATTCCCGACACTATCTTTACTGTCTCTACGCAAATGAACGGCGTAGCGGTCGAAACGCCACCTTCACCCGTTCTCGCACCTCCGGCACCAGCTGGGAACCGGGCCAGGCCTGGTGGAACTGCTGGGACCCTTGTGTCGTTTTCGGCGGTGGCTCCACTATTCACTGCGCCTGGCGTTACGCCGGCACCGGCAGGGAAATACACTTCCAGTCCAGCGGCCACTACGGCCGACTGGGAACCTGGGGTCAGGTACGAGTTGTGAGCGGCCAACACCACAAGTGCTGGGACCCGGTAATTGCGGTTGCAGACACAGGCAAGGAATGGCACGCAACCGTATGGGTATGTTACACTGCCGCGGAACGGGATACTTTTAGACAGTACATCGGCCGGGCTGTAAGCCGGGACGGTGGCATAACTTGGAGCATACAACCCGGCAGAGGAAATGCGGAACTGGACGAGTGGACCCCGGACCTGAAGGCATTCCCTGGTTCTGCGGCTGGATACGTATATCTGTGCTACAACTCCGGCGGCAAAGGACGTTACGACAATACCACAGTGCGATTCACCGCTGCCAACGCTTATCTTCCTGACCGTTGGGCAAAACCCCTGGCTCTGAACGACCTGCGGGCCAGTGCCCGTCTGGAAGGATGTACCCCCAAGGTAGTATGTCCGCTCGGCGCCCCCCGTCAATGGGCCGCTGTTATCTACAGTCGAGAAGCGGATACTCTCGGCGCAGGTATCTACTTCCACGCCAGCTGGTGGCAGGACAGCCTGCCCGATTCGGCCGCAGAGCCACCCCCGAAAACAGAACGAGAAAAGCATATGCGCACTGAGCCCAATCCGTTTCGCACTGCTGTCCATATTTACCTGCCCCAATCGGTTGCTGAACTGCGGATATACAACGCCTCCGGCCGTCTGGTCCGCGTACTGCCTGTCTCTCTACCTTCCGGCGCAATTTGGGATGGCAGAGACAATGAAGGTCGCATCCTTTCCCCGGGCATTTATCTTGTGACAGCCCCGGGAGTATCGGTAGCTCGGATTCTTAAACTGGAGGACAGATGAAATACCTGCTATTTTGTGGAATCGTGACATTATTGATGCTGGCAGGCTGCGAGGGAATGCTTCCCCGGTCGGATGATTTTGAACCTACCGGGTCCGAGTTCAACCTGAACAACAATCTGCTCCTTGTCTCCCTTACCGGTATGGACGAGGGTTTTCCCTCTACCGGCACCTACCCTTTGCTTGTTAGGCTCAAGTCGCGCAACCAGAACTACATTACCGATACGCTTCCAGCCGGACTGCTTTTCCGTTCGGTAAAACGGCGGGTACAGCATGTTATCTGTCTCAAACCACACATAGTAGCGGCGGGCCCGACAGAACAGGAACTGATGATTGGTGTGTTCTGCTGTAATGAACGGCGGGAAATGCCCCGTTCCGCCGACACCTTTGAACTGGGGCCCCTCACCAATAACCCGGGATTGCAGGAAATTGTTAACCTTATACGCAACAAAGATATTTCTGAGAAGCTGTGGCTAGTGCAGCGGGCGGTGTGGATGGTGACCGACTCAACCGGTCTCACTCCGGCCTACCGGGATTCCCTGTCCGCTCTGCCCGAGGGTATAAACAACTTTCCCCTGGCCGCAAATATAATCTGGAGGTAAATAGTGAAAAAACGCAACCGCACCTCTCTGGCCTCGCGTCTGGAAGTACAACCGGAAAACCTGTGCTGGGAATGCCCCCGCCGCCTGCTCCGTTTTCGCAGCACTGCAGACATAGAGATTGCCACACCCGCCAGTGCACACGCTGTAAGTATAGTTGGTCAGCGCCGCGCCATAGACGCTCTCCGCCTCGGTATGGAAATAGACGCAAGCGGCTACAACATTTTTGTGACCGGCCCGGCCGGTACCGGTCGCACCACTACGGTAGCCCAGCTGTTGGAAAAATACCGCTCCCAGCCGCGGGAACTAGATGACAAGTGCTATGTCAACAACTTCAAAGACCCAGACCAGCCGCACCTCATCCGCCTGCGACCCGGCCAAGGGCATGCCTTTCGCCGGGATATGGACGAGCTGATTGAGTATCTGGTCAAGAACATTCCCGGGCAGTTCGAGGACGAACGTTACCAGCGCAAGCGGAACGAAATCGTAGAACGTTTCAAGGAAAAAGGAGCGGCGCGGGTGCGCGAGTTCGAAAAAAGGGTGGCCAGCGAAGGATTTGCCCTGGTACAGTCTGCCCCCTACGCGCCGCCCGAACTTGCCCCCATCGTGGAAAAACAGCCGGTAAGCATAGAATCTCTGGCCGCTCTGGTGGAAGAAGGAAAGCTGTCCGCAGAACAGGCGGAAGATATGAAGGCCCGTTATCGCAACCTGGCCGAAGAACTGTCTGCCGTATTCAAAGAAATAAAAGAACAGGAAAGACAGGCGCGTGCCGCGCTGGCCGAACTGGACCGCAACATCGTAGAGCCGCTACTGCGGGAACGTTTGGAAGAAATCGCCAACCGTTATCAGGCCCGGCCCTCTTCCCGGTTTGATTCGGAAAAGGACAAGCTGCTTTCCCAAACCGGCGCCCACGGAAAACCGGACGGCATCCGGGAGTATCTGAACGAAGTAAAAGAATCCATTCTCTCCCGCATCCATCTGTTTCGCGACAAACCCCGAGAAACAGAAACGACCGGCGTTGACCCCTATCTGGAATACAGGGTCAACGTGCTGGTCGACAACAGCGAAACCAGCGGCGCGCCGGTTGTATTCGAAACCAACCCGAATTACCGCAATCTATTTGGCGGCATCGAACGCACACTGGACCGCACTGGTCAGTGGAGAAGCGACTTCACCAAGATAAAGGCCGGTTCCATCCTGCGTGCCGACCGGGGCTTTCTGGTTCTCAATGCCTTAGATGTTCTGGCCGAACCGGGGGTATGGCCTGCCTTGAAACGCACCCTGCGCAACCGCCGGCTGGAAATAGGTTCTTTCGACCCGTTCTTTTCTCTACTGTCCACTTCCACCCTGAAACCGGAAAGAATCGCCATAGACCTCAAGGTAATAATCATCGGCGACCCTTGGGTTTACGCTCTACTCTCGGCTTATGATGAAGAGTTCAAGAAGATCTTCAAAGTACGGGCCGACTTTGACTGGGTGATGAACCTTAGCGATGAGGCCATAGATCAGTACTGTCGGGTGGTCAAGTCAATATGCGACTCCGAGAAACTGCTTCCCTTCGACCGCACTGGCATAGCCCGCGTAGTGGAGCACGGCGTACGGCTCGCGGGCAGGCAGAATAAGATATCCACCCGCTTCAATGTAATCAGCGACGTGCTGAAGGAAGCTAGCTTCTGGGCCAGTCAAGCTGGCGCCAAGTCGGTGCGCGCCGAACATGTCGAACAGGCAATAGAGGCCCAGCGCGACCGCGCCCGTCTCCAAGAAGAGAAAACTCAGGAGCTGATTGACCAGGGTACCATCTTCATTGATACCACCGGTGCCCGGGTAGGACAGATAAACGGGCTGGCAGTTTACGACAGTGCGGCGCAACCAGTCCAACTGCTACCAGGCGAAGCCGGAGACCTGGAACATTTCTTTGGTAAACCTACGCGCATCACGGCCCGCGCTGGAGTCGGTTCGGCTGGTATCATCAACATAGAAAGAGAAGCGCAACTATCCGGCCCTATCCACGACAAAGGCGTATACATCATAGCCGGCTTCCTCCGCAGCCGATTTGCCCAATCCCAGCCCATCATAATGTCTGCCTCCATCACTTTTGAACAATCCTACGGTGGAATTGACGGTGACTCTGCTTCCTCCACAGAAATATACGCCCTGCTTTCTGACTTGTCTGGTCTGCCAATCCGGCAGGACCTGGCTGTGACCGGATCAGTAAACCAGCACGGACAGATACAACCCATCGGCGGCGTAAACCAGAAGATAGAGGGTTTCTTTGCCACCTGCCGTGCGCGGGGACTTACCGGTACTCAGGGAGTAATAATCCCCAAGGCCAACCTTCCGGAACTAATCCTGCGGCGAGAAGTGGTAGAAGCGGTGAAAAAGGGCAAATTCCACATTTACGCCGTGGAAACTGTAGAACAGGGTATAGAGCTGCTCACCGGCGTGCCCGCGGGCGAACCAGACCGCGCCGGCAACTATCCTGCGGACACAGTATACGGCCGGGTACAGAAAAGACTTACCGAACTAGCCAGAATTCACCGCGACTTCGGCAATGGCCGCGAAAACGATAAAAAAGAAAAAAAGAAGCAGCCGGCCGGCCTGCGACGTAACCGCCGGCGCTGACTTAAAAGTAGAGGCAAAAAGGTAGGCTGAGAGCTAGGCCTACTCCCTGTCCTTTTCCTCTCCTCTTACCTTACGACTGCCCCGGGCCAGATTCATATTCTCCGGCCGGATGACTCCGCCTGACACCACTAAACGCAGCCCCTCGTCAATACTCAAATCGGTCTCGACAATTTCTTCAATTGGCACAAGAGCCAGCCAGCCGGAAGTAGGATTGGGAGCTGTGGGAAAAAACACAAAAACCGCCTTTTTCCCATTTCTCAGCTCGAACTGTTCATCCGAAGTCAAAAATCCTACCGCGTAAATGCCGGGCCGGGGATACTCTGCAAGCACCGTGCGGCGCAGAGAACTCCGTTTCACAAAAACTGCTTCTGTCATCTCCCGAGCCGAACCGTAGATGGAACGCACAAAGGGCAGACGCCGCAATATGGCATCTATCCTCGCCAGAAACCATCTGCCGGCCAGACCAGAAGCCAAAGCACCCACAGCCAGCACCAGCAACAAAACCAGGCCAAAACCGGAAAGAGTCAACAGCCAGTCTGGCAACCGGGCCAGAAATCCGTGCCGCAGGAGAGGCTGAAAGATACTCCCCAATCGGGACACAAGAAACCAGAACACAAAAACGGTGAAACCCACAGGCAAAATGGTAGCCAAGCCGGAAATAAAGTAGCGGCGCAGCCGATTCATGACCCCTAATCTAACACCAGACACAAACCGACGTCAAGGCTGACCGCGCACCACTGTCGCATAGTAGAACTTCTGCCATGATAGCTGCGTTGGGATTATCCTCTCCTGTTTCTCCTCTCTCTCACTCCCGAAGTTATTCGGGCCTGCTTGCGCCCTTTGGTCCTCAAATCCTTCCCCTACTCCGCAAGCTTCTCGCCTCCAATCTGTTTTTCCCGCTGTCCGCTTCCTTTAGTTTCTACCTTAGCCCATATCAGAATAACCAGCTCCCCGTGTTATCTCTCCTCCCGAATACCGGAACCGGACCTCCCCCGCCCACATAACCCCAAACCTGCTACCTCGCCCCCCTGCCAGACCACTGGGGGAGTCGTTCCCCCCTCCACCGGGCAGCTGGCAGCTCGACTTCGTCTAACTTGCCTCCATACTGGAAGTTAGTATTTGCCCTAATCCGTTCAACCATATCCCCTCCCTACCATTATCCGCGCTAACTCTGGTAACAATCTTCTTTCTGGTCTCACAGATATTTGACTTGGCTCTTATGCTCGCTAATATTCGCATCTAATGCTGGCAAATCTACGTAAACGCACTAGAACCATAATGTTTATCGTGGCGCTGGGCTTTATTGGCGGCTTTCTGCTCGGCGGCACGCTCTGTCAGGTAATAAGCCATCGCCCATCCGGAAAAGCAAGGGACATGGCCGAACGAGGCATCGTAGGAGAGGTGGATGGGCAGAAAATTACCCAGGAACAATATCGCGCCGCTCTCGCTTATACCACGGAACGCTATAAAAATGAAAACCAGTTGCGCGATCTAACCAACGAAGACTACGCCACAATAGAACAAATGTCGTGGGAACGTCTGGTCTCTGACTTTACCTGGTCCAAGCTGCTGCAGAAAACCCGGGTGAAAACCACCGAACAGGAAATCATCGAGATTATGAAGGCAAATCCGCCAGAAGAACTGCGCAATAATCCCCAGCTTCTTGACGATTCCGGTCGCTTTGACCGCGAGAAATACTTGGCAGTGATGAACAACCCGCAGAACCGGGCCTATTTTACCCGCTATTTCCGCGACTTGGCAGAAATGCTGCCAAAAGAAAAACTTCGTCTTGACATAATGAACAGCTACCGGGTTACCGGTGCAGAGATAGAAAATGCCCTGCGCGCTCAAAACACCGTGTGGCATATCACTTCTTTGTATTTCGGGCCCCGCCTTGTCAAAGAAGAATACCAGCCCACTGACGCAGAAATCGAAAAGTATTATCGTTCCCACCCCGACGAGTTCAAAACCAAGGAAGTCAGAGAACTCCGCTATGTGCGCTTCCCCTTCCTGGTCACCGCCGAAGATTCTGCTAATGCGCAGCAGCAGATTCAGAAAGCTTATCAGCAGCTCCGCGGAGGCGAGTCTTTCAATCTCACCATGCTGGACTTCAGTAACCTTGCAGCCGACACCACTCCTCGTCCCATTCCTCGCAGCCGACTGGACGCCAGAACTGACAGTGTTATACGCCTACTCAAACCCGGTCAATACTCTGAGCCCTACTTGGCTGACTATGGCTGGCAGATAGTAATGCTGGACAGCATCAGTAAGGAATCGGTAGCCTTGCGTCGCATACTGGTACGCATAGGAATGGGAGCCGATGCCGTTGCCTCCACCAGAGACAAAGTACGAGACTTCATAGAACAGACCAAACTGGTGCCTTTTGACACAGCAGCCACACGTGCCGGTCTCACGGTACTTCGCGCCCGACCCATAGTAGACCGTAAACCTAACCTGGCTGGTCTGGATATTTCTTCGCCGAGCCAGCTGCTGGACTGGGCCCTTTCCGCCAAGGAAGGCACGGTAATGCCGGAACCAGTCCGCGGCACGTATGGTTATTATGTTTTTGAGCTATATAAGGTGAAACCGGCCGGCATCCAGAAACTGGAAGAAGCAAAAGAAATCATCAGATGGAAACTGCGCCAGAATCGAGAAAAAGAAGTGTGGACCGAAAAAACTCGGGAAGCACTCTCTCAAATCAAGTCTGGCAGAACTCTGGAACAGCTGGCAGAAGCAAACCCTGATATAGAATTGAAAAGCGAACGTTTTGCCGGCATAACTGATGCCCGACGCCGCAAAGGTGCAGAATTTGCCGGCGCCCTCCTCGCCCTTAACCCGGGCCAGCATTCTGGAGTAGTAGAAACAAACTGGGGTGCCTTTATTATCCGTTGCGACAGTCTGCAGGAGACACCGGTTCTGGCCCGTGATCAGTATTATCAGCAACGCATACAGCAGGTAGGACAGGAGCTTTTCCAGGAATTCCTGGAAAAGCCCGAAGTAAAGGATTACCGGGACCCGTTCTCCTACTGACGGTGGGCGCCTATCACCCGGCAGATTTCAGACTCTGCCCCTTTTCTGTTTGGGAAATTTGCCAGCGCTGTTATAACCCAGCCTTTGACATTTCCGCGCCTTTGCATAGACTATGGCTCGGAAGAGGGCCCCATCGTCTAGCGGTTTAGGACATCACTCTTTCAAGGTGAAGACACGGGTTCGACTCCCGTTGGGGCCGGTGCAAAAGGAGGAAGGAAAGAATTGCGGGAGTAGCTCAGTTGGTAGAGCACTACCTTGCCAAGGTAGGGGTCGCGGGTTCGAATCCCGTCTCCCGCTTTTACCACAAGGAATACAGTTTCTGGGCGGCGTAGCCAAGTAGTAAGGCAGCGGTCTGCAAAATCGCAATGCTCGGGTGCAAATCCCGACGCCGCCTCTCTTACGCAGACTGCTTTAGCCTTTTAGAAACCCGCAGAAGCAGACAAGCCCTGCTGCTGCCCTGGCCCTGTATTCCGCAGTCTGTTTTTTGTATACTTTGCTCAGCCGGGGTGGCGGAATAGGCAGACGCTAGGGACTTAAAATCCCTTGGCCCCTTCGGGCCGTGCCGGTTCGATTCCGGCCCTCGGCACTTGACAGGAAAAGAAGACGCAATAGTCTCTGGCCGCCGGCTCAGAGCACAAAAGGGCCCTTAGCTCAGTAGGCAGAGCACCTGATTTTTAATCCGGTGGTCGCAGGTTCGAATCCTGCAGGGCCCATCCCGATGCGAATCGCTCTGGCACCGATGGACGCTGCCAAGACCAGGAGCCTAACCCAGTTTCGCGCAAGGCTGCTTACGCTCAGAAATAGCTCTGGCGACCACTAAGACCGCCGGTCGGCCCTGCCATACTATACGGGAACTAGCCACTTCCACCCATATCGGCGTGCCGTCGCGACGCAAAAAGAGCTCTTCGAAAAGTGGAACCGAAACCCCTGTTTCCATTGTCTGCTTTATACGTTCCACCACCACATTGCGAAAATCCGGATGCACCACTTCCAGTACCGGCTTACCCAGCAGTTCCCCAGGCTTTTCGTATCCCAGCATTCTAAGACCAGCCGGATTCACCAACACGATCTTACCGTCCTGATGTACGGCTATGCCGTCGGGAGAAAGCTCAAACAACAGACGATACCTTTCCTCAGCCTCCTGCAGCATCCGGTTTCTCTGTATTCTTTCAGTCTCATCCCTTACGCTGACCAGTATTGCCGGCCGCCCCTGCCAGGATATACATGCGTCGTTACCGCTCACCCACACTGCCGTTCCATCCCGACGAAGCATACGCAATTCCAATAACGCAAACCTCTCCCCGGCCAGCACCCGCTTGATTCTTTCTTCTATTCTCGCCCTGTCATCCGGGTGCACCAACTCCAAAGCCGGCTTTCCCACCAGTTCTTCCGGGTTATTGTACCCCAGGAGTCTAGCTCCAGCCCAATTGACGGCAACCATCTTCCCGTCCTGATGCAACCCTACCCCGTCCGGCGTAAGCTCAAACAAAGTACGGAACAGACTTTCCATCTGCCTTTGAGCTTTTTCCGCCTCTCGCAAAGGCGACAAATCCCGTACGAAAACAATACCTGCGGTCTGTCCTCTCCAGCTTGCTCTGGTCACCGACAACTCAATAGGAAACTGCACCCCGTCGCTCCTCACCCCCACAGTCTCATAACGATTGGGCAACAATTCTCCTGACAGACGTTTTTTGGCCCGCTCCCTGTGCTGCGCTCTGTCTTCTGGTCGCGCTGTATCGTTGAAGGTTATCTGCTGCATCTGTTCCACAGTATAACCAAACATTTCTGCCATACGCTTATTTACATACAAAAACCGCTCATCTGCTCCATAGACAGCGATACCGTCAAAGGCATTCTCTGCCAGCGAACGAAAACTCTCTTCGCTTTCTCGCAACCTTTTCTCCGCCAGCTTGCTTTCTGTAATATCTCTTATCATGGTCATCACCCGTACCACCTGACTGCCAGAAAAGATAGGAAGTTTTCTCGTCTCTGTAATCCGCACTTCACCCGCCACCACTGTGTCTTCTTGAGTGAACACGCGCTCCCCGGTAGAAAATACCCTTTCGTATTCCTCTCGCACCTTTTCAGAAAGAAAAGGAAAAGCCTCAAAAACAGTTTTTCCTTCCAGTCTCGGGTCTATGCCATGTTTTGCCCCCAATTCCTTCAACGCCCGGTTAGCCAGTATTATTCTCAGATCTTTGTCCACCACATGCACTGACGTCCACATGGCATCGAGCGCTTCCCGGTAAAGCTGCTCTGAAGCCCGCAATGCTTCCTCGGCATGTATGCGGCTAGTAATATCGGTAATGAATCCCTCAAAAGCCACCAGCCTGCCTTCTTGGTCATACACTCCGCGGCCCTGCTCCCAGACCCATTTTTCCCCTTTCTTCGTCCGTAACCGATAAACCAGTTGAAAAGGTAAGTGTGACTCCAAAGACGCCTTTATTTCCGCCTCAGCCAGACACCGGTCCAAGGGGTGTATCATAAGACTGAAAGTAGGGTTATCTTTGCCTGTCAATTCTTCTGGTTGCAAGCCGATCAAATCCACACATCCCTCGCTAACAAACTCCAGAGGCCACCCTTCTTCCCACCTGCACCGGTAAGCCATGCCCGGCAGATTAGCCAATAGCCGGGCCATGCGCGCATGACTTTCAGCCAGCTCCTGCTCTGCCTGCTTGCGAGCGGTTATATCCCTCATGATTACTAGGTCAGCAGGTTGATTATGCCAGAACGTACGTGCCGCGGTCAGCTCTATCGGCACCACACGACCGTCTTTTGCCACTATTCTGGTCTCGTATTGCGGCGGGACCGGTTTTCCCTGTAACCTCTGCTGATAGCGCAAGCTGATTTGGGGCAGCTCGTCCGGATGCGCGAGTCCCCTCATGCCTATGTCGCCCAATTCCTCTACGGTATAACCGGTAATCTCTGCGGCCCGCTTATTGGCGTAAACGTGCTTTCCTTCCGGACCTGTAGCGATAAGGATACCATCAAGAGCGTTGTCTGCCAACGCATGGAAATTTGCCTCCGACTCCCGCAAGGCCCGCTCGGCTGCGATGCGCTCGGTCGCGTCCTGCACCAATACCAGCGCGAGGGTTTGGTCCCCCATCTGTACCAGCGACCCGCTTACATCCACCGGCACTTCTGTTCCATCTTTCCGCAGATTCACCGCTTCCACTCGAAATTCCCCCTCTTGCAGCAAAAGATTTCTTATGTGGGCGAGGAGAGGCTTAGCAGCGGCTGGCACCAGATCAGCAACATGCCTGCCCACAAGCTTTTCCCGGGTGTAACCCAGAAGCTGACAAGCTCCTTCGTTCATCTCCAGAATCTCTCCCTCCAACGTTTCCAGAAACAACCCGCCCTTCACTGCGGCAAAAATACTCTGCAGCTTTTCTATCGACTCGCGCAGAAGTCGCTCCTGCGCCAGCCTTTCGGTTACGTCCCGGCCTACAGCATAGTAAAGTCTTCTTCCCTGAAAGACAAGCGGTGTGACGCTAAATTCCAGAAAGGCACGGCGTCCGGCCGTTTCCGTTTTCTGCTCTCCGTTTCCGCTCTTGGCTGGAAAACAGAACTCCAGGGTCGCCTGCAACCCAGACTGGTGGCGCAGTCGACGAAACAGCCCTTCAGCCTCAGCCTTCTTTTCCCCGGGCACAAACTCCAAAACAGAACGACCCAGTAATTCTTCTACCGGAACGCCGGTAAGCCTAGCCGCGGCTGGATTCGCATCAATAATCTGACCGCGACCGTCTACCGCCACCACCACCTCGGAGGTGGTGCGTACCAAAGTCGCATACCTCTCCTCCACAGAACGCAAAACATCTTCAGCCAGCAATGCAACGGACACATCGCGACCAACGCACTCTATCCCTCCTTCCTTACCCTTCGCCCCCTGGTATACTGTAGCATAGAGAAAAACAGACAGCTCTCCCCCTGCTTTGCGTCGCAACTTGACTCTACCCGCGAAGCTCTTACCCGCTGCAACCCTGTGCGGATCCAAAGTTTTTCCGAATTTACTGCTCGGCGGAACCAGAAAAAAAGCCAAACGCTGTCCCTTTGCTTCTTTGCTGGTAAAACCGGTAAGCTCCGCCGCACTCCTGTTCCAGTAGGTTATTATTCCCCGCGCGTCGGTACGGATGATTATATCTTCCACCCTTGTCTTCCGTTCTCTTTTCGCAGCACTTACCTCAAGAGACGCAGAATCATTAGGACCTGGCCGGTCATTACTAGTCTTCTTTTTCCCGAAGACGTTTGCGCCTTCTCCCTCATGCAGAAGCATACATGACTTCTTCTTGCATTCTAGACCTCACCTGTACGGTGTCAAGGACGCCAGACTGCGTCTGTGCCCGTTGACTCAGTCGGCGCTGCTGGCTAGAATGAAGCAGGAGTTACCTGATAGCCGCTAGTAATAATCAAAAGCCGAACTCGACCGGGTCCGCTCAGCCATCGCCGCCTGCCGATGGCGACAAACCTGTTTCCGCAAAGGTTGCACAGTCCCGGCTGCAGGATTCCGAACTTTCCTTAGCGGAAATACCCGACCCCTTAGCTCTACTCGGCCCGCAGGACTGTAACCTGCGTACTTTGTCCGCCCACTACCGTACTACAATAGTAGTGCGAGAAGGCAGTATCAGACTGTCGGGCCCGGTCGAAGAAAGAGAAGAACTAGTCGAATTGCTTAAGCGCCTGCTGCGCAAGTGTTCCCGGGGAGAAAATATCACACCCGAACTCATCGAAGCAGAAATAGAATTTCTCCGCGCGGGTCGCAGGAACGGCAAGCCGGAAGACGAGCTGCAGCCAATTTCTGTACGCACCCCCCGCAAGACAATCTTCGCCAAATCGGCAAATCAACAAGCCTATCTCCGCGCTATCAACCAGTACGACGTGGTCTTGGCAATTGGTCCGGCTGGCACCGGTAAAACCTATCTGGCAGTCGCCGCCGCCGTACAGGCGCTTGTAAGTGGTCGAGCGAACCGGATCGTCCTGACTCGACCCGCCGTTGAAGCAGGAGAATCCCTCGGGTTTTTGCCCGGCACCCTCAAGGACAAAGTCGATCCCTACCTGCGTCCTCTCTACGACGCTCTCTTCGATATGGTGCCGGCCGAACGTATGCGCCGACTATTAGAGGAAGAAGTTATAGAAATCGCCCCCCTCGCCTATATGCGGGGCCGCACCCTGTCTGACTCCTATATCATACTGGATGAAGCTCAGAATACGACTTCGACGCAGATGCGCATGTTTCTTACCCGCCTCGGCTGGAACTCAAAAGCCATAGTCACAGGAGACGTTACTCAGATAGACCTGTCCCATCCCCACACCTCCGGACTGGTGGAAGCAGAAGCTTTCCTGGGACGGGTTCCGGGAATTAGTATCGTCCGTTTCAACGAGGCAGATGTGGTCAGACCTCCTCTGGTATCGCGCATCATCACCGCCTACGAAATGCGACTCGGCAGACGCCCTTCCTCCCGAGGACAAGCTGAAGCAGAAAATGAAGAAAAAGTATCAGATGCCGGTACGGAAAATCACGCTGAAGATACGGGTCCTGAACACTAAGGACAAGAAGGTATTAGCTGGGGCAAAAACACTCCAACGCCGACTGTGCCGGCAGAGCGACTTCTTTTCTGTATACCAACCCCCAATTCCTTTTCGTTCTTCTGGCCAAGTCGTGGTAAATACAATACTGGTAAACGATAGCAGCATGCGGGAACTGAATCGTCGCTATCTCCGTCGCGACCGCCCTACAGACGTATTGTCTTTTCCGCTGCACCATTGCGACGCTGAGACAGGAGAATTCCTGCTGGGAGAAATATACATCGCCCGCAACCAAGCTCGCCTGCAGGCCAGAAAATACGGAAACACCTACCATCAGGAAATCAACCGTCTCCTGCTGCACGGCCTTCTACACCTCTTCGGCCTTACCCACCGGCAAATGGAAAAGTGGTATCCATTATTACTCTCCGGTCCTGTTAAAGAAACCGCTGCAACGACCGCTAGCCGTTAGCGGATGCTCTGGTATATACTGGTTATTGCCCTTCTCCTGCTGTTATCGGCAGCTTTCTCTGGCTCTGAGACTGCTCTATTCTCCCTGACCCAAAGCCACAAGGACCGTCTAAGCGAAAAACGGCCACAGGTGGCAGACCGGATAACACAGCTGCTTTCTCAACCAGAGCGGCTGCTGGGCAGTCTTCTTCTTTCCAATCTAGTGGTCAACACCACCGCTTCCGCAATTTTTACTCTGGCTCTGATAGACCAGGCTCGTAAGCACAACATAGACCCCGCAACTTGGTTGGGAGCCGGCGGACTGTTTTTCACCGGTGTACTTTTGCTTGGGGGAGAGATTACGCCCAAGGTACTGGCTGCTAACTACCCGGAAACACTCGCAGCCACTCTCTCTTATTTGGTTACCGTCTGTCGCCAGATCACCTCTCCGGCTGTGGCCCTATTGAGCAAAGTAACCTCCACGCTCGCACCTCGATCACGCGAAGATAATGCGCTGAACGAAGAAGAACTCCAGACCATGATACGGCTCGGCAAAGAAAAGGGAGTTCTTAGCGGCCGCGAAGGAGAAATTCTCTGGAACCTGGTCGGCCTGGAAAACCGCGCTGTGTCTGAGATTATGACCCCGCGCATAGATATGGTATGCGTAGAAAAGAATTCCTCCTTGCGTGCAGCAAGAGAACTTTTTCTCCGGTCAGGTTTTTCCCGACTGCCGGTGTACGAAGGCACTCCTGATCAGGTTGTAGGCATTCTCTATGCCAAGGAACTACTCACGGCAACAGACGAAAACGCAACGGTATGTTCCATATGCCGTCCAGCTTACTTTGTGCCGGAAACTAAGCGCCTGCTTCCTCTTCTAGAAGAGTTGCGCAAGAAAGGTTCCCATATCGCCGTGGTGATAGACCAGTTCGGTCAGACTGCAGGGTTGGTAACTCTGGAAGATGTACTGGAAGCCATCATAGGAGAGATCGCGGACGAATATGATGTTCCGACTGAAGCTCTTCCTTTTCAGAAACTGGATGAAACAAGCTATGTGGTGGACGGGGAAATAGATACAGCCACCTTGAACCGTCTATTCGACGGAGCCTTCCGGGAACTAAGACATAAACGGCTGGCCGCCTTTATCTCTGAAAAACTCGGTCGTCTGGCCCAGACCGGAGACGTGGTCCGTCATCAAGAACTGGAACTGATTGTTCTGGAAGTGGCAGGCAATCGCCTAGAAAAGGTTCTCATCCGTAAAGTCATCAGGAAAGAATAGCATGGAACTTCTCGGCGCTCTTTTGCTTATCTTGGTCACCGGTTTCTATGCCGGCACAGAAACAGCGCTGTACCGTGCCCATTGGGTACGTCTCGCTACCTGGCAAAAAAGTAAAATTTCCGGTTCGGGCCTAAGCTTGAAACTGCTCCACTGGCGCGACTCCAGCGTCATAGCAACGCTTGTGGGAACAAATCTGTCGAGTGTATTTGCGTCTATGTTGGTGTCCCGTTTCTGCGTCGAACATTTCGGTCCGGCCTATGCCGGTATCGGTGTAGCTGTACTAGTTGCTCTCACCCTCCTGTTTGGTGAGTATCTGCCCAAAGCCTATGCCAACGCCTGGCCCAATCGCTGGCTAAGAATCGCTGCTTGGCCTCTGGCCATTTCTCTGCTTCTGTTCAGTCCGGGTGTGATGTTGCTCCGGCTGATACTGGGACTCATCAGGGGCAGCCGACTCGTTTCTCGGCCTCGTCTGCTTCCTACTCGCCAGGAGTTCCTCTCCGCCTTACGCCAACGCGAATGCGATATCTCCAGCCAGTCCTCTAATAGTTCCTATCTGGTCAGTCGCCTGGCAGCACGTCTGTTTCGCTCTTCCGCCACCCGAGTCTCGGAAGTAGCCATACCCCTAAATCTGGTACGCTCCCTGCCTCACGATGCCAGCCGAGAAAACGCTTTGCGGCTAGTGCGAGAATACGGTTTCTCCCGCATTCCGGTCTATCGCCGAAATCGCGCCGACATTATCGGCGTAATTCTAGCCCGCGATTTACTGGAATATGCACCCGCATCCCCAACCCAACTTTCTCCCCCCGCTGGGTTGCGCATCCGTAAGATCCAGCGGCTCGCTGCTGAGACCCGGATAATGGAGGCCATGGAAAGAATGCAACGCCGCGCCGAGCATATAGCCGCAGTCGTAAATTCTTCTGGCCGGGTAACGGGTATTGTCACTCTGGAAGACATTCTAGAAGAACTGGTGGGAGAAATCAGAAGCGAAGACTGATTGGCACAGAGATGCCACGTATTATCTGGACCGAAGCCATCTGCCTGGCAGCAGAACGCTACCGGGAAACTTCCAAGCGGATCACAATGTTTTCTGCCGAAAGCGGTCTGCTGCACCTTATAGCGAAGGGTGCGCGGCGACCCAGAAACAAGTTCGGCGCAGCCTTGGAAAGGTTCTCCGCCTCCCGCATATCCTTCTACTGGCATGAACACAGGTCGGTGTACACGCTCTCTAGTGCAGAGTTCCTCTGCTCCTACTCCGGCCTTACCCTGTTGCCGAACCGCTATCTTGCTGCTGAACAGATTATCGAGTTTATCCTCCGTGTCGGACGACCACACGACCCGCGGTATGATCGCTCGCAAGAAACCACACACAGACTCTACAAACTCACCCGGGCTTATCTCGCAGCAGTAGAACAGGCTGAGACAGGCTTTTCCCAGCTTGTTGCCTCGTTCATCCTCAAAGCTACAAGCTTTCTGGGCTTTAGGCCAGAACTGGACAAATGTGTGCTTTGCCGCAGACAACCACAAGAACCGCTAGCTTGGTTTGATCTCCAGAGGGGTGGCATCGTCTGTCTCCGCTGCCTGCCCGCGGAAAATTCTTCCTCTTCCTCCCCCTGCTCTTCTACTTCGTCTGTGCGTGAAACGCAGCCCAGATATCCGCTCCAACAGCAAGAACGACAAACGTTGATTACGCTTCTGAAACAGAAAGCGTCCGAACTAAAAACCACCGGCCCTGAACTGCTACCACTTGTTCTCGCCTATGCCTCCTGGCATCTCGATTCCCTTACCCTCTACTCCTTCCGCTGGCAGAAACTATGACCCTACGACGCTTCTGGTACACAACCTTGACCGAAATCTGCCTTTGTCTAACATAACCGCTTCTGATGACAGACGACAAACACAATACGACTACCGGCTCCGTGCCAGCTTTGGAAGTTGTCTCGGTGGTAAAAAACTTCCGTCGCGGCCGGGGGCTGAAGAAAAAGATTATCCGGGCGGTCGACGACGCAAACCTGACTCTAGCTCCTGGCGAACTGTTCGGTCTCTTAGGACCTAACGGTGCCGGAAAAACCACCCTGGTCCGTTGCATCGCCACCCTGCTTATACCGGACGCCGGCAGCATAAGGGTATTTGGTCACGACGCCTTCCGGGATTCTCTTTATTGCCGCCGGCGCATAGGACTTCTCACCTCGGGTGAACGGACCTTGTATTGGAAACTTTCGGCCCGGGACAACCTGAATTTCTTTGCCGCCCTCTACGGCCTCTCCGGCAAGGAACGGGACAAACGGATAGACTATCTTCTCGAACTGATGGACCTCAAGGACGTGGCTCGCGAAAGGGTAGAACGATACTCTTCGGGAATGAAACAGAAGGTCTCTCTGGCACGCGCCATACTCCACGATCCGGACCTGATACTTCTGGACGAGCCTTCTCTCGGTCTTGACCCGCAGTTTGCCCGTTTCATCCGACAGTTCATCAAGGAAGAACTGAATCAACGCCAAGGCAAGACCATTCTTCTCACCACCCATTACATGGACGAAGCAGACGAGCTATGCAACCGTATAGCCTTTATCAGCCGGGGACGTATTGTGGACTGCAAAACACCAGAGCAGTACAAACGGGACATCCCGCATACCGAAGTGCTGGAAGTGCGTTGTCAGGGACAGCCAATCATAACCGACCTAGAAAAGTTATCTGGTGTCGAAAGATTCACCTCAGAATTCCGCGATGGGACTACTGTACTCCGACTGGTAACCCCCCGGGCTGAAAACGTACTTTCAGATGTCATCGAGCTCCTTCGCCCTCAGGCAAAAATTCTCAGCATTGACGTCAAACAGCCTACTCTAGAAGACGTATTTCTCTACGTCACTGGTACCTCTTTAGCCGCAGATACAACCGAGAACCGGCCAGAAACGACAAATTAGTATGAGCCTTGCTGCCACTACTCACGTTATCCGCGCTGAAATAGCCAAGACTTTTCGTATATGGCTTTCCTATCCCATAATGGTTGCCTTCTGGGCTGTATTTCCTTTGTTATGGGTAATGCCCTATGTATTCCAAGGCAAAGCGCTGGTCGGCTCGTTGCACTCGCCTGCCTTCGAACAACTCACCGGCTCTGGCAATTACCTGGCTTTTGTGCTCATCGGTGCCATGGTCTCTACCTTTATTTTCTCGGGCCTGTGGGGAGTAGGTAACGCTCTGCGCGAAGAAACCTACTGGGGAACAATGGAATACATCATCGCCTCCCCTACTCCTCCTCTTGTCATCCTGGTAGGCAAAACCCTGGCTGAATGGATGCTTTCTACAGTCATGGTTATATTCCAGGCTTTGATTATCGGCCTTTTCTTCGGAATCAGTTTCACTTTGGCCAAAGTTTTGCCCGTACTGCTGCTTCTTGTACTGCTGATGATCGGATTCTACGGCTTTGCCATCGCTTTTGCCGGCCTCACCCTGCTCATAAAGGAAGTACATGGCTACGTCCACACGCTGGAATGGGTATTTTTCCTCTTTTCTCCCATTCGCTACCCGGTGCAGGTGCACCCAATAACTCAACTGGTAAGTACCCTTATCCCTCTGACTTGGGCGCTGGTGGCCATACGTAGCATTATGCTCACCAACCAAAGACTGACCGACCTGTGGCGCACTGTGGGCATACTTAGCCTTATGGACGTTGTACTCATTGTGGGGGGCTACTTCACTTTCGTCTGGTTGGAACGTAAGACCCGGCGGGACGGAACAGTAGCTATGCACTGATAATGTCTGTTGTTCCTAACCTAAGCCGCAGGTTTCGTATTCGCCTCGACTCTTTCTGGTCACGAGTCAAGCACTATGCACGGGCTGTATGGGCCGAGAATATCAAAGAATGGAAATTGGAACTCACCTATAAAGCTGACTTCGCCCGCACCCTCATAGACCCGGTCATCTACCTGCTTCCCTATCTTCTCTACGGGCTTGCCCTGGTGGGGGGACGTCAGTCGCCCGCGCTGGAAAAGCTAACCGGGACATCCGACGTGGTCGCATTTGTAACCTTGGGCTACATCTTCATCGGGTTTTTGAACATGGCTCTCTGGGCTATGGGATTCTCCTTGCGCAAAGAGCAATTCTACGGTACTTTGGAATCTGTGTTTGCTGCGCCGGTACCTCGCTGGGTATTTACGCTGGGAATGTCATTACATTCCATCCTGCATCAAATTTTAATGATAGCCGTACAGATTCTTTTCATCGTCGCTGTTTTCTCTCTGTCAGTAAATCCCCTGGGCATCCTGCCGTCACTTGCCGTGATAGGTCTTATGCTTATCGCCCTCTACGGCATCGGTATGATAATGGCATCCACCACACTCATCTTCAAACAGGGCTGGTTGGTGTCCGAAGCATTGGGCAGCATCCTTATGGTCGTTACTCCTATAGCCTACCCCTTGGCCGTACTCCCCCTGTTTCTGCAAAAACTGGCCCTGGCCGTTCCTACAACTTACGGCATCATCGCAGCACGACACCTCCTTTTAGGTGAACAAATGGACTTCTCTCTTGCAACTGCTTTTATCCGACTTACAGTTCTCTGTATTATCTGGGTTGGCTTTGGCCTCGCTATCTTCGGTCTCATTGATCGGTACACCAGAAAAAGTGGCACGCTTGGACACTACTGAAACCAACTGCCCCTCGCCCTGCCGGGAATTCGCTGACCCCTCGGCAAGTATGCCTAGACGTCAAATCGCTCCTCCACCTATACCTATTGGCATCACAATGGGCGATCCGGCCGGCATCGGTCCGGAAGTAATACTCAAGGCCCTCTCCTCTCCGCCTCCTAATTTCCCTCTCCTGCCCGCCACATGCAGAATAATTGGCAGCCGCAAGGTATTTGAACTGGAACAGAAACGTCTGAAAACCAAAATAGATCTCTCTTTGGTTGATGATACAGTTCATATCCCGGGCTCTTGGAAAATAGGCAAAGTACAGAAGAAGTGCGGCCTGGCGGCCCTTGCCGCTTTGGAAAAAGGCATAGAGCTGCTGCAAGAAGGAAAGATCAGGGCACTTGTGACTGGCCCGGTATCCAAAGAATCCCTGCGCCTAGCCGGTTTTGTTTGTCCGGGGCAGACCGAATTCCTCGCCCGTAAGTTAAAAGCCAAACATTATGCTATGCTCGCCTGGTCCCCCAGATGCAAAATTGTCTTCGTCACTACTCATTTGCCCCTAAAGCGTATTTCCTCCTACATTACAGCTCACGCCGTATACCGGCATACAGCTCTGCTCCACAGATTCCTGCTCTGGGAAAACATACTATTCCCTCCTAACCCTAGCAAAACTTCCGGCGCACTTCCCCGGATCTGCATCCTGGCTCTTAATCCTCATGCCACCGAATTCAGCTGCGGCGAAGAAAAGCGTATAGCTCGAGGCGTACTCTTGGCAAAAAAATCTGGAATAAACGCCTTTGGCCCAGTTCCGGCCGATGCGGCATTTTCCACACTCGCTAACCCTGCATATGAGGCAGATGGTTTTGTTGCAATGTACCACGACCAGGGAATGATTCCGGCCAAACTGCTTGCTCAGGACGCAGGGGTCAATGTCACCCTAGGCCTGCCGTTTGTTCGCACCTCCCCCTTGCACGGTACGGCCTTCGATATAGCCGGCAAGGGAATCGCCCGGGCCGGCTCGATGCTCTCGGCTATCCGACTTGCCGCCCGACTTTCTCTTTTGGAAGAGCCTTACCGCAAAAAATAGCAGGCCGGCCGCTTCCGGGCCGACCTGTTTTGTGGGGTTCTCTCTCAGCCACCCCGAAAACTGAAGAAAGATTACACTTCTGCCCCTGTCTGTCAAGCCAGCAAACAGTAGAACTGATAAACAGGAACACGCCTACCCGGAAACAGAAAACGGAGCGGCTCCAAACGGAGCCGCTCCCTATACTGCAAAGTAGTGACAGAACCTATTCAATCAAAACCTTGCGAGTTATCTCCCCTGCTCCGTAATTGAACCTCAGGAAATAGACCCCAGAGGCCAAACCTCGTTCCGCGGAGCGCAACTGACAAATGTAGCGGCCGGCTGGCTGCAGCCCTTCTGCCAGAGTAGCTCTGGGCATGCCTGCAGCATCATACAGCCTCAACTCCACATGCGCTTCCCGAGCCAAACCATAGCTGACAGTGCCAGTGCCCACCACAGGATTGGGAGACACATCTACGTAAGCCGTGCTTATCTCTCTAGAGATAGGATTGGCCGTACCAGTCTTGGTGACAACAACAGAACCTGTCGCTTTATCGTTCGCCGGCACCATATCACCTGCCAGCTCTGTAGAACAGGTCACCGTGAAGGTACCCAGAGTCGAAGCGGTCCATTTGGCAAAGGTTACGTAAACGGCAGTGCCGGGCGCGTGCGTTACAGTAGCTGTCTTATTGTAGCTGGTGCCTATTTTCATCCGCACCTTGTAAGTAACAGTCGTGGAGCCGTAGTTGAAAAGTGAGCAAGCAGGAGTTACGCCGACCTTCTGTTTTACCGTGCCCGTGGGTGCCACTATTTTCGTACAGGCCACATCTGTCGCTGTGACAGTTACTGTACCCGTCGCTTTGTCATTAGTCAGGTTGACATCACCCGCAAGCTCTGTGGAACAGACAACTGCGTAAGCACCAGTGGCTCCCGCAGTCCAGGTCGGGAAGCTTACTGTCTGCGTAGCACCAGCAGCAAGATTCGTAACTGTCACTACCTGATTGTAGTCAGAACCGATCTTCATCCGCACCGGGAAGGTCGCCGAACTGGTCCCGTAATTCCTCACCTCGCACGAAGGCGTCACCACTGCGCCCAAGTTCACCGTCCCTGTTGGAGCAACAATTCTCACCGCTCCTGCATCGACTATCTGAGTCACTACGGTTACCGAACCCGTCGCCTTATCATTTCCCGGATTGACATCACCCGTAAGCTCTGTGGAACAGACAACTGCGTAAGTGCCAGTGGCTCCCGCAGTCCAGGCCGGGAAGCTTACTGTCTGCGTAGCACCAGCAGCAAGATTCGTAACTGTCACCACCTGATTGTAGTCAGAACCGATCTTCATCCGTACCGGGAAGGTCGCCGAACTGGTCCCGTAATTCTTCACCTCGCACGAAGGCGTCACCACTGCGCCCAAATCCACAGTACCCGCCGGAGCCGCAATGCTTACCACGCCCACGTCATTACCTGCTGCCAGACGAGCGCGTGCGAACACAGCCACATTGTAATCCGGGATAGCCACAGGTGTTTCAAAAGAAACCCCTGTTACCGCCCAAGGTTTGTATTCGGCAGCAAAGTAAGTTATGGTCCCGGTCTTACCATCAGACTTGTTATCTAGACACCGCACGAATACGGAATCGGTGCTGCCGTTGGCGATATAACTGGCACCCTCTGTCATATCCAGCACTATGTTATTATCCGGAAAAGCATAATCTACGCTCGGTGTAACTCGGGGTAGAAAATCCTTCTGCCACAAGGGAGATACCGAACGGCCTACCCCCAGACGTATCTGTACTCTTTCGCGTGCCGGATGCGTCACCCGTACTTTCCCCACCAGCGTAGGCTGATAGCCGATTCGATCAGTAATGTAGAGAGCCTGACGGTGAGACAGGGTCGGGTTCATAACTGCCTGATACGACATCCACCAGTAACCTTTGTTCCCCCAGCTTGTGCCCCAGGAATTCACCAACCGAAAAGCTCCAACTCCATCACGAGTTACTTTGGAATCGTCGTAACCCACAATGGTTACTCCGTGGCCGCCGCGGTTGGTGCCGTAGATATCGGCAACGCAATACACTGTGTCGAAGTTGTTGATGTAATCAAAATTCGAGTAGACATTTATGCCCAGCACCAGGGTATAACCAACGTCCAACCTTGCTTTCACCTGTTTCAGACCGTTAGTGTCAGAACAGTTTATGTAATATGCGGCCGCGCCCCGGAAGGGAATAGCATTAGTCCAAGCCGCCTCCGAAGGCCAGTTGGTGTAATTGTATTGGTTGTAGGGCATATCGGCCATAGTGGCAAGACCAATGTTCACCAGCAGATTGGCGGCGTCACTGAAATATGCTCCCGCATCTTGACCACCGTTTATCAGGTTGTACATAAAAGCCGGGCTCATCTGATTTGTGGTCTTGGTCTGGTCCCACTGCCGCTCCACCCACTCTGTATGCCCCTTGTGGTAGTAACCGACAGACCAGGCCACGCAGGAACCCTGCGCTCCCTGATTACCCACAGGCGGCATCTGGGAAGACAAATCCACCCGACCCAGAGGCACATACGATGACCCGCCGTCAATGACCGAACGATCCTCGCTGATGAAAGGCACTTTGCTCAGGTCTTCAAACAGAAGACCGCCTGCTCGGTGCAATGTTTCCTCAGACATACCGAGCGAGACGGCTAGCAGTAGAGCCATGCAGACTTGTACGTACTTCATGGTTCACTCCTTATTTTTAGATGTAACCTAACCTGTCGCTTGCGACGGCTGCTACGGCAACGGCAAAAAAATAGCCGTCTGTTTGCCGCGGCGTCACCGCCTTGCAAACCCGACAGCCATAATTATGGTAAGAAACTCCTGAGATTATGTCAAGAAAGAAAGCGTGGTATTACACCAAATCTCTACGACTGTCGAACTCCCAGAGCAATGGCCGAAACTCGCAAATTGACAACCGCTGGTGGAAAACTATGCTGCAAGTAATATGAAACAGAAACCGCCCACCTATCCCGTGCCTATGCGAGAAGTGGAGCGAGCAATCTTGGAGATACGTGGACAAAGGGTAATACTTGACGCCGACCTGGCTGTGCTCTATGGCACTACCACCAAGAGACTAAATGAACAAGTACGTCGCAACCGCCAAAGATTTCCCGTTGACTTTGTGTTTCAGCTCACCCCGGAAGAGAAAACCCAGGTGGTCGCAAATTGCGACCACCTCAGCAGGTTGAAATATTCACCAAGTCTTCCCTATGCTTTTACCGAACATGGAGCCGTAATGGCCGCATCTGTTCTGAACACAACTCGGGCTGTCGAGGTGAGTGTCTTTGTGGTGCGGGCATTCGTGCGTATGCAGCGCATGTTGCCGAAATACAGAGAGCTGGCCTTGCGGCTTGCCGAGCTGGAGCAACGGGTCTCACGTCAAGATGCGCGAGTCGCGGCGTTGTTTGATGCTATGCGGCATCTGCTGCGGCTGCCAGCAAAACAGTAAGTTCTACCTCAGAAAGTAAACGCCTCGCAGTTGCGGCCGCAAAACCGCATCCACCGCGGCTTTCAGCCCGGCATATTCGCCCAGAGAGAAATCCGCCTTGTCTATCCGCAACGTATAGAAGAAAGCAACCCCGACATCCGTTTTTGCCCACCCAGCCCGTACCTCCACTCCATTGCCAGACACAAAAAGGCTGTCAGGCAGAATGTCAGGCCTGTACCCTGCAGGCAGCTTGATATGACATCTGTACTGATAAGTACGAGGAGGTCTAGTCTCCACCGGATTCTCGCGACGCACACTGGTAGTTATTCCAAAAAGCGGCTCTTCCACTAACGCGGGCGTTGGCACCAGCAGCGAAATCTCGCTTTTCTGCGTAACGGCGTAACGCGAAGCCCGAAAACGAAAACCGCACGCAGCCGGTGCAGTGAGGTTGTGTAAATCTGCAAACCAGAACGTATCGACTTCTGCCCCTGGTTTTATGCTGGAAGCAATTTGAGCCAAAGAACGTTTGCGGTCGGTGGGGGTTTGATTGCGCCACTCTTCCCGCAGACGGGAATCGTAATAACCGGATGCTTCGGTAGAGACATTCCCCCAGATAGTACCATCCGGCTCCAGAACTATCTCCGCGAATGTGGAGCACAAACTGGAAGTAAAAGAAGGTGTAAACGCAAGACCCGCGCAGCGGCCATGCAGGCAGAGCGCACTTACTTTGGCGTCACTCTCCGGAAGATTGCCGTACGAGTAATATTCGGCGAACGGGTCCAGAATCTGAAAGGTCTTTGGTGACGAGAATTCGAAGTTGGCCGAATCGGTCGGGACTACTGTTACCAGCCAGTCAAAAACATCAGCTGAAGGCACAGAATCATTTGGTGGTGCTCCGCGAGCCAAAACCGCCGCAAACGCATAAACACCTATCTGCCGCAATAGACTTACTAAAAGGCAGTTTTTGTCCCGGCAATCGCCATAGCGCCACTTAAGGATTTGAGAAGCTTTACGCGTATCGTAGCCGACCCGGCCGTACCCCAAAGGTACATTGCGTATTCTCTGCGTTACATAAAGGAAAATATCTCTTATAGCTGCGCTCCGGGATTTGCCGGCAGCCAGCGAATCAGCCAACCGTCTTATCTCCCCAGTTGACTCCAGCCCCTTTTCGAATTCCTGTTTAAGTTTAACTGCCACCTGCGCCCAGCCTTCACACGAAGAGTAGTAAAGAACCGGAACCAGTCGTGCTAAATCCGGCATCCCCGGCTCCCGAAATACCTGGGGAGTATTGGTCATAGTCCAAGTGTAGGAAATAGTATTGCCCAAAGTTTCCACTACAGGCGCAACCGGCTCAGAAGTATTGTTCCAGGCATAGCGGAACTTACTGTTGCGCGGTAAAACAAGGCGAAACTCGCGCCTAAGAGCTGGGGTATACCCGCCGAACAAAACACTACCCGAAAACCAGTCTTCCCTACCCGGTTTTCGCTGTCTTACCCGTGCCCGGTATTCTATCACCGCATTCTTTTCCAGTGCAGGGAAGGATACTACCTTAAGCATAGCACTGGTATAGGCCGGATCATCAGCTACCTCCGGTGCACTCACATCAGCGATGGCTTTCTTCTCCGGTCGGACGACGCTTCTATCTACCTTATGAGTACGGGCTTCTAGTACCTCGCAGACCTGCCCATTCCGATTATAACGTTGGGTAATTTCTCCAAATTCATCCCTGCCCCGATCAGCAAATATCTTCACCACCAGATAACGCTCGGTAGTAGCGGTATTACTCTTGTCTATCGTAACTATCTGCCGGTCAAGCAGAATAAGTGCCGGTGCCTCCGGGTAGTCCTCCGGACCGGGGGCATTGGCAATAAGGTCGTCTATCTCTGCTGCTATTCCAAAAGTAAAGGTGAGTAGGCACAAACCCAGCCCCAAAACTGCCATGGGGTTTTGCAACTTTCCCTGCGATACCTTTTCGCTGATTACTCTGCTTCTGACCATTTTCTACTCCCTTGGTTTCAACATCACATGTTGTCGTTCAATTTCGTCAGTCCGACTCAAAAGCTCGCGCAAAGCCTGATACTCGGCAAGCGGCACATACGGATGATCAAGCCGGAAAACAGCTTCATTAGTAAGCTTTCCACTCTGCACTGACGTTCTTGACTTTACCGAGAATCTATCCCCCTGTATTTCTAATGAATCCGGCAAAAGCTTGACTTGATAGCCCCTGGGCAATGTCATCTCGTGTCTCAGATACCATCCCTGAGTCGTATGAAAATCAACCGGATAAGTACGACTGGAAAGCGACAGTGCCCAAGGGAAATTAGAAGCGCCATACATGCCGGAACCGGAACGAGGCAGAGTAAAACGAATTGTAGGCTTCACTAGCCTGCCCTTAGGTCTCAAAAGTGTAGCAAAATCAGGCGCCGTAAAACGCAAAGTAACCTCCAGAGGAACATTCAGATCATTCGGATCGGTAGAGAAGAAAGTGTCCAGGCGAGTAGCCGGGCCGAAAATGCGCAGGTCCCGTTCAAAACTCTGCTTGAGCTCTGCCTGCGGTTGTCCCTTCATGCGAGAACGCAAACGGAATTCGGCCATCCCTACCGGGACCAATCTCACCGTGCCAGTAAGATTGCCCTGGGTGTCCAGGGTGTCGGTCACGTATACAGAAAGCATATTACTGTCTGCGGGCAAAAGCGGCGTCAAACCAAGGTCTTCTCCTTCTTGCGTTGCCACTAGGACCCCCCGATTCATTTCCCAGCTTACAAGATACTGGCGCGAATTCTGTACCGTGGGGTCGAGATAGTAGTAACCTCCTTCCGGCTTCCGTACAGCCACAATGGCATGGTTAAACTGGTCAACCGGTAACTCTCGGTCCATCTGCGCGCCCAGATTGGTAAGTACGATATAAGCATCTATACCTACATACCTCATCATGCCCACCAATAATGCAGCCTTGTCCCGGCATACGCCGTAACGTTTTTCATATGTCAGACTGATTTTCTCCGGCTGGTACCCAGCCTTCTTCCCTGAAAGCGAAGTTTCCACATACCGTATGCTGTTATTGACAAAGTTGTAAAGTGCCCTGACCTTAGACGCCTCATCCGGACAATCTCTGGTCAATCGCTCTATCTCTGCCGCCAGGGCGGGACTTACCTCGTACTGAGTAGAACACAATTCATAGTACCACCGCGACCAGGTTTGCCAGTCGCGGTGAGTCGTCACCAGCAAGCGGGGAAGACACTCCGGCCAGTAAGGCATCATCGGTTCGTACACTATCTTGGGAATATCGTTCTTATACCAGGTCAAGATGCGCCTGTTGCCACTGGAGGTGAAAAAAGTATCCACTTCCCCGTCCTTGACCAGCCAGCGAAACTGCATATCGGCGGGAGCGGAAATGGAAAAAACCTTGGTCAGTACTGGCTGCCAGTCCTGGAACACAACCGTGGCATCATAGTGACCTTCTATCAGGGGGTTGAAGGTCCGATTCTCAACCATGAGCTCCACTGCAGAGCCAACTTCCAAACCGGGAAACTGCACTGTCTTCACACGCACATTAGGCAGAATAAACTTGGACCCCTCCCACAGAGGTACGGGCATATCCACAATTTCCCTCGCCGGCACATTATGCACCTTACCGGCGGGACTTATGACCCGCGCCAGCTTAACCTGCAAGGTAGAATAAAGCAGACAGTATTCATCCCATGACTTGGCATTATCGGCCTTGCCTTGTTCGGTTAGAATCTTCACCAGACGGTGCGTACGAGTTACACTTCTGCCATCTCTTTCCAGTATCACCACTGTTGAATCAAAGATGACCACCGAATTGGCGTCTGGAAAACGTTCCGGCGTCACCGACTTCAGTAGGTCCAGAGGCAAACCGCCAGCCGCGGGAACGCCGAAGAGAAACACCAGCAAAAGAGCAAAAACAGCAAATCTGTTCATAATCGGCCTCCGTTAGGTATTTGTCCTGATAATCAGATAACTGAGACTAATCGCCCTGTTAGAGAAGTCAACCGCAGGTAGATGCGAGAGCCCGCTGGCTGGACTAATTTGACGCACACTCGTTGGCAAGGTAACTTTTCTTATGCCATGGGCAAATATTTCTTTGTTCTTCTCTTGGTTGTAGCAGGTGCCGGATGCGGGAAAGAACGCCAGACAATGACCTCGGGACAAGATGCAAGGCCGGACCGGGTTGTTACCGTACGTCTAGTGGGCATTGACGGAAAACCCGGCCCTCAAATAAAGAAAACCAAAATCGTAAAAACCGAAGCGGAATGGCGCCAGCTGCTTTCTCCGGAGCAATATATGGTTACCCGTCAAAAAGGTACCGAGCCGGCATTCTGTGGCAAATTTCTTGCTCATAAGGAACCCGGAATCTACTGTTGTGTCTGCTGTGGTCTTCCCTTATTTTCTTCCCGAACAAAGTTCGAGTCGGGGAGCGGCTGGCCCAGTTTCTTCCAGCCATTTGCGGAAGAAAACATTTCCTCGCGTCTAGACACAAGTCACGGCATGGTGCGCACCGAGATACTCTGTCAATTGTGTGACGCTCATCTTGGCCATGTGTTTTCTGACGGTCCGCCCCCGACCGGTTTGCGATACTGTCTTAACTCGGCAGCGCTGGCATTTGTGCCCGCGGCTACTCCGTAATCACTACCCCGCCTGTGCCCGAAAATAAAAACACTGCGTCGGTGATAACGATGCAGCCAGTGATGATAATCAATTTGCTTCGTCTTGTGACCGGCTTGAAGGCGGCTCCGGAGGTGTAATCGGTCCGCTTAAGCACTCCGACCCCGGGGATGCTACTTGCAACTTGTTTGTTTCCTTCTTGACAAACTCTCCTGAGCTTTTCAACCTCGCTTCCAGCTTTTCAATGCCAGCCCGCACCGTGGCCATACGCGCCTCCAGCTGAGCCAGTTCAACCTCTCCGGTAGTCAGTCGCTCCTTGAGCAGAGCCGCTCGCAACGCGTTCTTGTCTTCCATTTCCCACTGCTTTCTTGTTTCCGCAACCAGACTGCGCAGCAGATCCGCCTGCCGTTGCAACCGAGAAAGAAGACGTTTTTCCTTGATGATCATGGCGCTAAGACGCCGGTACCAGGGACTCTGTTTTCTCGCTTCTTCTCGAATACGAACGAACGTTCGCCTCAAGGCTGACTCTACCTCATCCCGGTCCGACCGGGAAAAAATATAACCCGCCCGTTCCTTCTGCAACTGTTTCAGGCGGGCAAGTGCCTGCTGCGGTCCATCGTTAGGAAGAGAAGCAATTATCTCATCTGCCTGAGACTGAAAGTAAGCGCGGGCTGCAAGCGAGGTCTGCTCTTTTAGGCGAGTTAGTTCCTGCCACGTCTCCTGGTAGCGCACCCAAAACTTGTGCCGATCCTTACGGGTGAGAGGTGCGGAACGAAATTCACCCAGAAGAGAGCGCAGCTCTTTTTCCTGCTGCGCCATTTCCCGTAACTGAACGCGCCCCGGTTCACCCAAGGCAGCTTTCCAAGCGGCAAAGATGGTTTCGATTCTCTGAAAAAAGTCTCGACGAATCCGAGCCGATTCAGCGGCAAATGCCTTACGCGCTTCGGTTTCGGTGGCAATAGGTACTACGTCCTGAGTTTTCATTTCCACCGCAGTGGGCGGAAGAGGAAGAGCGTTCGATTCGCTTGGAGGCAAGCTCTCGTTCATTGCGATACGATACTAAGAACCCCCGTTTCTATGTCAAGGAGAGAACACGGGCTGCCGCCTAGGGCGTCACTTGACCCTAGGAAAATAATGCCAATTATGTATGCCATGGGCGCAGGTTTAGTTCTGATACTGAGCGTGGCATCATTACCCCCGATAGACAATGTTGTTGACAGTCTATTTGCCAAGCAGGCCAAACAGTCAGCCAAGTTTACGGGAGCAAGCTATCTGGCCGAATACCTCTACCGAGAATACGACAAGCAGGGAAAATCTTTGCGAGAAGAAACTTGTCGCCGGCGTGTGTATATGAACCGCGGACAGCTGTGGACAGAGTTTCTGGAGGTGACTCTCAATGGTCAGAAACTCGCCGGCCAGGAAAGACAAAAGCAGATAACTCTACTACGACGCAAAGGGCTGGTGCAGGAACGGGCACAGATGCCTTTTCAGCCCAACATACGCCACTTCTACACCTATCGACTTACAGGCGAAGATACCTGTCAGCTCCGACCAGTCTGGGTAATCGAATTTATCCCGCGGCAGCGGACGATACAGACTGTTCAGGGTCGCGCTTTTGTAGACAAGCATAGCTATGACGTGCTGGCACTGGAGTTTCGACCGGCCAGGCTGCCCTGGTTCTGCAAGAACACACGTATGAAGCTATGGTACGCACCAACCGGGCAAATGGTGGTACCTGTCTTCTTCGAGATGGATATGGATATAAAGGTCAGTTTGGTTATGCCCTTGACGGAAAGAAAACTGAGAATAGAAGACAGGTATTCCGAATATGTGTTCTATGAGAAGGAGGAACGCGGGGGCGAAAAAGCCGAGGGCAAATAAACAAAGAGACTAAACCCGGTGCTGATTGTTTTAGTACTTACACTGATCGGTTTCTGCTGCGGGTCGCTGCCTTTTTCGGTCTGGTTGGGAAAACTCCGTGGTAAGAGCGTGCTTCTAGTAGGTGACGGGAACCCGGGAGCCGCCAACGCTTTCAAAGCCGGTGGCTGGAGTTTGGGACTGCCCGTGCTTCTGCTTGACTTCTTGAAAGCCGCGGTACCGGTAGGAGTAGGAAGGTGGATACTGGGCATTACCGGTTGGTCGGTGGTGCCGATTTTTCTGGCGCCAGTTGTCGGCCATGCGTTTTCTCCCTTTCTGAAATTTCGGGGAGGTAAGGCAATAGCGGCTACTTTCGGCGCCTGGTGTGGCCTGACTCTATGGCAGGGCCCTGTTGTTCTGGGGTTGGGATTAGGTTTCTTCTGGTTGGTTTTAACTGCGGACGCCTGGTGTGTAATGGGAGGGATGTTTGTCCTGGGCGGCTGGTGGCTTATGCTTGGGGTAGAGCGATCTGTCTATCTTGCCTGGTTTCTCAACCTGCTGGTTCTGGCGTACAAACATCGTCGGGAACTGGCAACAATGCCGCGGTGGAGGCGGAGAAAAACCATATGAATTTGTTCTGGCTGGAACATCAGATAGGAATTGTGGTGTTTCTGGCTGTGCTTGTTCTTATTGCCCTTTCCAACCTGAGGGCAATAAAAAGGTTACCGAAAAAACTCAGCGCAGAATTTCTAGACAAAGAAACCTCGGACAGAACACCACGGGTGTCTGTGCTGGTACCAGCACGCAACGAGGAGAAGAACATTGAAGCGGCTGTTTCCTTCCTACTGGCCCAGGATTATCCCAACTTTGAACTTGTAGTCCTCGACGATCTTTCCATGGACAACACGCCTGTGATTTTAGGCAAAATGGAGAATCCTCGGCTTAGAGTCAGAAAAGGCACGGACTTGCCTCCGGGATGGATTGGCAAGAATTGGGCTTGTCATCAACTGGCCCAGCACGCCGTAGGCGAGTTTCTGCTTTTTACCGATGCTGATACGCGGCATAGTTCCTCCGCATTGTCCGCAGCTGTTGCGGTGATGGAAAAGGAAAAGTTAGACCTCTTGAGCGTTATTCCGCGCGAGGAAACCAAAAGCTGGGCGGAAAAACTGTTAGTGCCTATTGTGCCTTGGGCAATCATGTCTTTTTTACCTCTGGCGCTTGCGTACCGGATGCGCCGACCCGCCTTTACCGCAGCCAACGGTCAATTCCTTATGTTTCGCCGCACAGCGTATGAGCGAATTGGTGGACACGCGGCAATCAAAGAATCAGTAGTAGATGATCTGGCGCTGGTGCGACGGGCTGCCAGACTAGGACTTTTGTGGCGACTGTACGATGCCCAGAATCTTGTCGCCTGCCGAATGTACCACACCAGCCGGGAAGTGTTTGACGGATTCGGCAAGAATCTCTTCGGGGCTTTTGGATTCAAAATCATTCCCTTTGTTTTTGTCTGGTTATGGTTGCTGTTAGTTACATTTCAACCACTCTGCGTACTCAGTTTGGCCGGGGTAGGGGTCAAAGTGCCGGCATTGTCCCTCAATCTGGCAACGGCTGCTGTTCTTCTTGCGCTTCTGCTCTGGAGTATTTCTAACCGAAAATTCCGATTTCCCTGGTATGTTATCCCGCTTTATCCTTTAAGCATCGCCCTTGCTGCAGGCATCGCTGCGTATTCCGTTACGCAGACTTGCACTGGCCGGGCAGTGTGGAAAGGACGCTGGCTACCGCGCAAGAAACCGAAATGGTAAGTAATGACTTTCATCGTGCGCCAGCCGGAATAAATGGAGTGCCGTAACGGATGAAAATTAAACAATATGGTGGCAAATACGCTGTTTTTGTGCTAAGCTGAAAAACGGGAATATGCATACCGAAAATGCGCTAAACAATTCGGCCGTCAGACCGCGAGTAGTATTCGGCCGGTGTTTGACATTTGCTCCTTGCCGCTACAACGGACAGATTATCGCCAGCGAAGTTGTAGAGCTGCTAAAACAGTTCTGCGAATGCATTACGCCCTGCCCGGAAGTTGATATCGGGCTGGGTGTTCCTCGCGAGCCCCTACGCATCGTGCGTAGCGAAACCCGGCTGCGGCTAGTGCAACCTGCTACTGGCAGAGATCTAACAGAAGAAATACAGACATATGCCCGGGACTTTCTCGCCAAACTGGGTCCGGTGGATGGATTTGTGCTCAAGGGCAAAAGCCCCAGCTGTGGTCTGACAGATGTGAAATTGTTCGCCTATGCGGGCAAAAGCTCTCCACTCCCTGGGAAAATTGCTGGTTTCTTTGGCCAAGCAGTGCTGGAACAATTTCCGGACACGGCGGTTGAAGATGAAGGCAGGCTGCTCAACTTCACCCTACGAGAACACTTCTTCACCCGCATCTATACGTCAGCTCGTTTTCGCCAGCTGCCCCGTACCCTTGCCACGCTAGTTCAGTTTCACGCCGAAAACAAACTTCTGCTTCTTGGTTACAATCAAACTCGCATGCGGGAACTGGGTCGATTAGTGGCAAATCCAGACCGTTTGCCGGCGACAGAGGTTTACAGAGCATACGCCCAAGGATTGAGTCGAGCGCTGGCCCGACCACCCCGGCCGCAGTCAATCGTAAATGTGATGGAGCATGCACTGGGGTATTTCAAGAAGCGACTAAGTACAAAGGAAAAACAGCTCAGCCGCAGGCTCATCGCCAGCTACCGGGAAGGCCGGGTACCATTGTCTGTTCCGCAGGCGGTTATACGGACTTTCATAGCTCGCTTTGAGGAAGACTACTTGGCACAGCAAACTTTTTTTCGACCTTATCCAGAGGAATTGGTGCTGATTTCAGATTCGGGCAAGGGAAGAAATCTGTAAGGAAGTTAGACAATGTTCGCTTCTCTTTGCTTCGCAGAAAAATCTGTACTGTTCGACGCTTTTGTCTATGCGGTTATGGAGCATCCATCCCCGATATCTTGACCGTGTCGGTCTGGTGGCACTATGGCGGGAAGCCCTGCTAGCACAGGCAGTGCTGCGGGGACAAACTCGGGGCTACAGACATCATCCACAACTCAAGCGCTTTCAGGAACATCCCCATCCCATACAGGCAATAGCCGAGTATCTCCGGGTTATCTGGAAAGAAGCCGCAAAACGTGGGTATGCATTCGATCGTAATAAACTGAGTCCACCGCACCGAATAGCAAAGATGCCAGTTCCGCTCGGTCAAGTAAAGTACGAGTTCCTGCTATTACGGCAAAAAGTCAGGCGCCGTGATCCCTGCTGGTATACCCTCCTGCGTCCTCTAGACCAGCCCGTAGTTCACCCGGTCTTTCGCGTAGTGGCCGGGGGGGTGGCCAGCTGGGAACGAATACCAGCCAAGTCCGGCCTCTTCCGCAACAAAGCTTGTCCCGGACGCTTATGAAAGCTACCGGCCTGTGGAACTTTATATCCCGCTCCCGGGTGCGCGGAAGTTTGTTATTTGTCCTCGGGTATATCCTTTCGCCCTTATCCTGGTGGAATGATGTGTTTGTGAATTTGCCCCTTGCCTATGCCCTTGGCAGTTTGGCAGGACTTCTGTCCAGACGGCTGTTTCTCCCGGCAATGGTACTGGCTTACTGGGGAACCAACATTCTGGGCCTGGTGTTGATGTCCAAAGGGGCTGGCAACATAATTAGACCGCACAAACCGGCAGATAGACGGAAGGAGCTTATAGGCACATTAGCTCTTTCGGCTTTTTACACAATTGCGGTAATTCTGCTTGTCCGTTTAGGAATTCTGAAAGCGGCGTTCAACTGGCGCCAGAAACCTTAGCGCCCCAAAAACAGGTTGCATTGCCACACAGGTTGACCCAAATCCTGGCCGCTTTATACTCAACCGATGCCGCGGGCAGAACTTTCTCCGGCGCAGGCACTGCTGGCAGAGCTGACACAGGAGGAATTGCGTCGGTTGGCTCGGCAGAACGGAGTGACCCTGTCAGGCCGGCCGAGCCGAATTAACTTGCTAAGAAGCATCGTTGCCCATCTCAGTTTGGACGAACTTACAGATTCTCTGTGTCGTCTGTTCCCTGGCTCCGAGCCGGTCCCCGAAGGAATCATACGACTGGACCAGGTAAATCGGCTCACAGGAGAAACGGCTGTGCATGCCTGCTCCTGTTCTCATCCCGGGCTGGGAAGACTACTACTGGAGTTGCGCGGTTCCTGTCTGGTTCTGCGCGTACCCAGTATTCCTCTTTTCTTGGAAAACCGTTGGCCGGTGCTGGTGCGTGACCTTGGAGAAGTAATCCTGAAACGACTCTATGCCGGATTTGTGCAGGCACGGCGACTGCACCCGGCAGCCCAGGCTCCCCCTCCCAAGAATGCGCCCTACATTCTGGACGAAGGCTATTATGGTCTGCGCAACTCCCGATTGCGCGTAGAATTGAAACGTACGGGCGTAATTTCCTTCCAGGTGGTGTTCCTGCGCTGTCGCCGCCCGGCTAACCGACCCGAATATCTGCTCCTGCCTATAGCCTGAAGTAGATGCGTTCCTGCTTGCCTCTGTGATATTCTCGCTTCTGGTACTCGCTCTGGCGCCGGTAGGCGCCTTGTTCCTTTTCTTTTATCTTCGCGATCGCTATCGTGAACCCCTGCCGCCGCTTCTGGCCACCTTTGCCCTCGGTGCCGGCTCGTTATTGCCCACAGTTGCCACCTCACTGGCCCTGCAGCGTCTGACCGGCCTATCCTCGCGTGCCAGCGGGTTGGGGGAACTCTTTCTCACCGCCCTTATCATCGTAGGAGTGGTAGAAGAAGGATACAAATTTCTGGTTGTACGTCTGTATTCCTACAACTTAAAGGAATTCGATGAACCCTACGACGGAATCATGTACTCAGCCACCGCAGCGCTGGGCTTTGCCAGTCTGGAGAATGTGCTGTATGTCCTGTCCGGCAGCCACGGCACCGCCATAGGCCGGGCACTGCTGGCTGTGCCCAGCCATGCCTTCTTTGGGGTGCTTATGGGGTTTTTCCTGGGAGAGGCAAAGTTTGCCGCCACTACCAGCCGTTCTATCCTGCTTAGTCTGCTCGGCCTGACTCTGGCGATACTTGCGCACACGGTTTATGACTTCATGGTATTTGCTCTGGCAAAGCGGCCGCTTATGTTTCTGGTGATACCCGTCTTCGTGGTTCTATCTTGGGTCATACTCTTTAGTGCCACAAAACGTCAAGCCAACCAGTCTCCGCAACGCCAGCCAGCGCTGGCAGCTCTAAAAAATGTCTACATCACACCGGAAGTCACCGAGGAAGAAAAGACGCCCCCCCCTGATTCCCAGTCTGGCCTGCCACCTTCAACGCTCCCATAGTTTATCAATTTGGCTTCTGATATCCGAAGTGGCAGCGATATCATCATAGAGCGGCTCAGCCAGACCGTAGCGCACCGTCCGTTGTTCAAAGAACCGGACCGCTTCCGGTAGCAGAAAACGAGTAAGCTGGGCATAGAGGTGTCTGTCTCCCAACCCAAACCGACGGCTGTAATATCGCAGGGGAAAATAGACATACAATCTTTCCCTGGCGCGGGTAACGGCTACATAAAACAGGCGACGTTCCTCCTCTATGGAATCCTGGTCCTCGGTAGCCATATCCGAAGGAATCATCCCATCGGCGGCATGAATAATATACACTATCTTCCATTCGCAGCCCTTGGCCGAGTGCATTGTAGAAAGTATAAGAAAATCCTCGTCCTTGCGGGGAGGGCCGGCCAGATCAGCAGTAGATTCTGGCGGGTCCAGCGCCAGGTCAGTGATGAAACTTTGCCTGCTCTTGTATCTCCGGGCAATGTGCTCCAGCTGCTCCAAGTCCCGAGCGCGCGATAGCGGATTGTCATACAGACGTTCCAGCAGCGGTTCATAATAACCGCGCAACATTTCCACCTGAGCCGCCACCTGCATCTTCGTCGAATTCTCCCGCAGCTTTTCCAAAGTCTGCACTAATTCTACAAACTTGTCCTGGGCGGCTTTGGGCATTGAGAACGTCAGCAGAGAGCGGAAAACAAAACCAGACCGGGCGAGAAAATCAAACGCTTCCTGTGCTTTCTTCGGCCCCACGCCCTCCAGCATTTCCAGCACCCGAAACCAGCTGATGTCATCCCGGGGATTCTCCACAACCCTCAGCAGGGCCAACAGGTCCTTTACGTGTGCCGCTTCCACAAAACGTAGCCCTCCGTATTTGTGAAAAGGAATGCCCCGGCGGCTTAATTCCACCTCCAGCATGTCCGAATGGTGACCGGCTCGAAAAAGAACCGCCTGTTCGTGTAGGCTCACCCCCTCCTCCAAATGCTTCAGAATCGTATCTGCTACCTGCTGGACCTGCTCGGCTTCATCCCGGCAGACGGTCAATATCGGCCGTTGACTACTCTTCCGCTGCGACCAGAGGTTCTTGGTATAGCGGAAGGAAGCGGGAGTCATGATAGCATTGGCTGCATCCAGAATCGGCTGTGTGGAGCGGTAATTCTCTTCCAGAGTTACTATCGTAGCATCGGGAAACTGCTGAGGAAACTGCAGAATGTTACGGATAGTTGCACCGCGAAAAGCATAGATGGACTGAGCGTCATCACCTACTACGGTGATATTACGATTGTCCTGGCGCAATTTCTGCAGAATTTCGGCCTGAATAATGTTGGTGTCCTGGTACTCGTCTACCAGTACGTGTTCAAACATTCCGGACAGATACTGCTGCATTCGCTCTAGGTCCAGAAGATGTTTCCAGAATAAAAGCAGGTCGTCGTAGTCCAGAATCTGTCGTTCCTGCTTGCGTGTCGTGTAACGCCGGAATATCTCCTTGAGTCCCTGCTCGGCTGACACGCACCAGGGATACTCCTTTTCCAGCACCCTAGACAATGATTCGCCCGAATTGACTACTCGGGAGTATATGTCCCGGATAGTGGCCTTGCGGGGAAAACGTTTGTCTTTCGCCGCATATCCCAGTTCAGTTCTGATTACTCCCAGGATGTCTGCGGCATCGCTTTCGTCTGCCACGGTGAACGAAGGAGACAGCCCTACCAGATGGCCGTACATGCGCAGCAGCCGGTTGGCTACCGCATGAAAAGTACCACCCCACACCCGGTGTACTGACTGCCGGGTGAGAGAATGCGCCCGGGTAAGCATTTCCTGCGCCGCCCTGCGGGTAAATGTAAGAAGCAGAATTCGTTCTGCCGGCACCCCCTGATGAATCAGCCAGGCCACCCGATATGCCAGAGTTCTGGTCTTGCCCGTGCCCGCACCGGCGATGACCAGAAGCGGTCCGGCGCCGTGCGTAACCGCCTTCAGTTGTTGTGGGTTGAGTGCTTTCACCCAGCTGTCTGGCAGATCGCTCATAGACGATGATTATAACCGAATCTCTACCCCAGACCAGCTGTTATTACGAGCAATTCTTCAGGAAAATGCGTTCAAGTTTTGGCTAAGGTTGAAACAGCTCGGCGCTACGCAGTTCTGGCTCTGTCATGTCCTCCCGCCAGTAGAAATACTGATCGTTACCACTGGGGGCTTTCCGATTGGTAAGTACGCAGGGATTACCGCGTGCGTCCAAAGCGTGCACCACGACCATACCCAGAAACCCGCCTCTGAGTTGTGCCAGATCGCGTATGGCTTCCTGACATGCTTCCTGCACAGACATACCGCATTTCATATATTGCACCACTGAGTGCGCCGTAGCGCAACGTATGGTCATTTCACCTACATTGGTACAACCACAGGCTCCAAAACGCGAGTCGGCATACATCCCTGCGCCAATCACCGGAGAATCTCCCAGCCTGCCCGGATAACGGTTGGCCCAACCGGAAGTGCTGGCTCCGGCCGCCAGACTGCCTCGCTGGTCACGACAAAGGAATACCACCGTGCCCTTGGTGTCCAGGGTACGCGCCGCGGTCCAGGCGTATTCAGCCAGAGGAACCTCGCGTAGCCGAGGACGCACATCCGCGGGAATATATTTCTCTACCCATTGTTCATACTCCTTTCTGGCTTCCTCGGTAAGCATCTCGGCCCTCTCCGCTCCTATCTCGGTGGCAAACCTGTTTGCTCCTTCGCCCACCAGAAAAACATGGGGCAGCTTTTCCATCACTTTTCTTGCCACCGAAATAGCATGCAGAAAGCCAGTCAGGGCGCCGACTGCGCCGGCTTCACGGGTGTCACCATTCATGATAGCCGCATCGCTCTGCATCTGGCCCAGAAGATCAGGAGTTCCGCCCCGGCCCACAGAGCGTACGCTGGGGTCTGCCTCTGCTGGCATTATGCCCGTCTCTACCACATCCAGCGCCGACCTGCCAGCCCTGAGCGCTTCCTGGGCCTGCTTTACTCCGGGTCTCCCTTCATAGTTCACCAGAAATGCCATCATTATTCACAACCTCCAGAATCTGTTACTTTTCTAAAAAATGGTAGCTCGGCCCTTGTATATTATTCCACGAATTTATCCACTCTCACCCAGGGGTCTATAAAACCGCGCTCATTGGCACCCCCGGGTTCGATATAGCAACGGCCTTCTTCTCTGGTTACTCGCAGTACCAGTCGGTGAGCACCAGGAATGAATTTCACCAGTACGGTGACCTCGTTGCCTTCTACCTTTTCTATAGTGTGATCAAGCAAGGCAAAACGGTTTATGTCGTAATCGTCAATACTCAGGCCGTTATCTCGCAGCCAGGCGGGAGAAATCAGGGTCTTCATTCCTGCCTGATTGTCGTCCTTCATTGCCAGAAGAAACTTCCGTACCGTGCGCACTTCTTCTGTTTCCCGTCCCTTACTGCCACAACCAGCCAGCATAGCCCCCAGCAAAACAACCCCAAGCCATACCGTAAGTTTCCATGTCCGGACTGCGTTCCCCTTTCGGTTTACCATACAAAATCCCCTTCTCTGTCCGTTACGACTCTTGTCCTGCTGACTATTCTTTTTTCGGTCCTTCTTCTGTCTTCTGCCAAGGCTGAATGACATTCCCCTCCAGCTTGGCAGGCAGGATATAAGGTTCATCATCTTCGATTACCACCCGAAACCACAAATAGCGGGTTGATCCATCCGGCATATGAAGCAAGACCTTCATATCTTTGCCGTCCTGCCCCACTATCTCATAATCCTCCGGGTAATACTGATTCACACTCACCGAATCAATGTTCACCTTGTTTTTTGCCAGCCAGGACGGAGAAATTAATTCCTTCAAATCGTCCTGATCGCCGTCCACCATGGCGTCCATAAAATCCTCCACCGCATACTCGGCATCTTCCGCCGGAGCGATTATCATCCGGTTAAAACAGGAGGCACAAACAACCGCCAGTCCCATAGCCATAAACAGCATCGTCATTCTCAACTTCTTTTCTGTTACGCCCTGCATGCTTACTCCTTTCTATTCTACTAGCAATAAGTTTACATAACGTGGCGACTCGCGCCTGTCTTTCACTACTTCCAGCCTGATCCCGACATTGCGGCAAGTGGCATATACGTCTATACCGCATGCCTCCATCGCCGGCCGGGCCAGTTCAGGAAACTTGCATCTTTCTCCGGGCCGGCAGGTAGCACAGAACCGGCACGGTCCCGCGCCGAACCCGAAAGCCTTGTAATAACCATCAAGAAACGCAGTTCTTTCCAGCTGGGCCAGAAAACGTTGCATGCTGTCTGCCGACAGACGGGCACCATTGTAGGCATATATAACCGCCCAGCGATACTCCTGCAACACCTGCCGAGTCTTTTCTGGGACAGGCGAAAACGGAGGACAACACAACCTCTTGTTGTAGCCCGAACATTCGTACTGACACTTAAGCCTTACCCACTCTGCTGTCACCACATTCCGTGCCGATATAATTCTGGCCTCATCGGCCCCCTGAGCCAGGACGAGCTGCTTATACTTTTGAAGTCTTGCTGGCGCCGGCACAGGCTGCAGTATATCATACTTCATCCCCGGCGCAATAACCCGGCAACTGACCTCAGGAAAAACTCCCTCACCAGATTCGTCCCCGCACACCAAAGTTGGCTCACCTGTCCCCGGATTCACGATTTAGTTACCATGTAATTCTGCAAACTAACTTGCAAAATCTCCGGCAACCGCATCTGCTAAGCTTCCGCCAAGCAAACTTCTTCCCCCATCGGCAATTCTCCCTTCAGACAGACTGTCCTACCGCCAATGCTACGAAATCAGAAACAGTTGTTCTAACCGACGATAAAATAAAGAGATAAGCGCAATCCTTATCTACCTGCCCAGCCACTGGGGGAGTCGTTCCCCCCTCTGAGGGAGCAGCAGACCGCAAAACAGTCTTACCAGCAGGAACCGGGTATGGCCAGACAAGACACAGAAAAAGCGGCGGGGCGGCCCAAGCCGCCCCCGCCAACCTATCTATGCAGACGCTATTTAAGCACAAATATATTGTGCCGTTCGCAGATTTCGTGCAGCTGTTTGGGCCAGACCGTAACCGTAACTTCGCCAATGTGCGCCTTGCGCAGGAGCAACATCTGCAGTCTTCCCTGGCCGATACCGCCGCCAATGGACAGTGGTATTTCGTCGTTCATTATCATTTTGTGATAGGGCAACTCCAGCCGGTCGAGCTGACCAGCCAGCTCTAGCTGCTTTACCAGCGTCTCTTTCGTTACGCGAATGCCCATAGAGGAAAGTTCGTGGCGCCGTTTGGTCAAATGATTCCAGACCAGAATGTCGCCGTTGAGACCGTGTGTATCCTTGCCGGTTTCCTTGGAGGTATCTGTCACCCAGTCGTCGTAATCTGCAGCCCGCATTTCGTGCGGGAAGCCGTCCTTGAGCACCCAGCCGATACCAATGATAAACACCGCCGGTGAGTAATCCTGCAATATTCTGGTCTCACGTTGCTTACGAGGCAGGTCCGGATAGCGATCCAAAATTTCTTCGGCGTGAATGAAAGTGATTTCCTTGGGCAGGTTGGGGTAGCGCGGGTCTTTGAGCTGAGGGTACAGCTCCTGTACAAATTCTTCGGCACCGGTAATTACCTTCCATATCTTCCGCACAATCATTTTCAAAAATTCCAGGTTCCGGTCCTCAGCAGTGATGACCCTTTCCCAATCCCACTGGTCCACATAGGAAGAATGGTCGTGGTCTAAGAAGTAGTCCTTGCGCACCGCCCGCATATCGGTATTGATGCCTTCGCCCACCTGACAGCCGTACTGCTTCAAGGCCCAGCGCTTCCACTTGGTTGCGGCCTGTACTATCTGGGCATTGATGCGAGGAGAGATGCCCAGCCCGCAGGGAAATTCAACTGGCGTGCGCGACCCGTCGCGGTCCAAGTTGTCGTTCATACCGCTTTCCCGTTCCACAATCAGCGGCACCTGCACCATCTGGAGATTGAGTTCTTTGGCTAGATTGTCCTCCACGTAACGCTTGACGGCGTAGATGGCGCGCTGAGTTTCCTTGTTATCCAATATGGGACGATAATCAACCGGAAGCAGTTTTTCCACCTCTTCGTAAGTGGAAACGCCGGGACCGGCCAGGTCTGCGGCTTTACCCGTCTTGCCCGGCTTCGGCATGAATGTGGCGGTCTGCGGCTGGGTGTTGCGGGTTCTGGATACTGCCTTGCGCGCTTTGACTTTCTTTGTGGTCTTGGCCTTCAAACGCTTAGGGGCTTTCTTGCCTGCCTTCTTTTTTTTCGTTGCCATCGTGCTGACTCCTTTTTGAAAGTTGCTAGTTTGTTACGTCATCTCTACCGGGCAGAGAATACAAGGAGGTGTCAAGCTGTCAAGCCTGTCCGGAGGTCTTATTGACCGGCAGAGCAACTGAACTACAATCACGACCAGACTGTCAAACTGGAGGAAAAATGACTCGTCTTTCTACCACCGAAGTGCTCAAGCTCGTAAAGAAGCGCCGCGTCAGATTCATACAGCTGTGGTTCACTGATGTGCTGGGTTTTCTCAAAGGTATCACCATACCTGCTCACGAATTGCCCCGCGCTTTTGACCACGGCATAGCTTTCGATGGTTCTTCCATCGAAGGTTTTGCGCGAATCGAGGAATCGGATATGGTTGTGGTGCCGGACGCTGCCACCTTTGCTGTGCTCCCTTGGGAAGTACAGAAGGAGAAGGCTGGCCGCATATTTGCCGATGTATTGACGCCATCGGGCAGACCGGTGAGTTCTGACCCGCGGCATGTGTTGCGCCGGGTGGTGGAGCGATGTCGCCGGCTGGGCTATGTGCCTTATGCCGGTTGTGAGCTGGAATGTTTTTACTTCCAGAATCCATATCGACCGGAATTTGTTGACCATTCCGGCTATTTTGATCTCACGCCGGTTGCCACAGCCGAACGGGTAAGGCACGACACCGCCGTGGCTCTGGAAGCCCTGGGTGTGTCTGTAGAATACAGCCATCACGAAGTATCGCAGAGTCAACACGAAGTTGACCTACGTTATTGCGATGCACTCACCATGGCCGACAATGTGGTAACCGCCCGTTTTGTCGCCAAGCAGGTGGCCCAGGCTAACAATGTGCATATCAGCTTCATGCCCAAACCAGTTTTCGGCATCAACGGCTCTGGTATGCACGTCCATCTTTCCCTTTTCAGAAAGGGCCGGAATCAGTTTTTCGAAGCCGGCAAACCGTTTCTGCTTTCCGATACGGCGCGACATTTTATAGCCGGGCTGCTGAAATACGCGCGGGAGATGACCGCGATCACTAACCAGTGGGTGAACTCTTACAAACGGCTGGTACCGGGCTACGAAGCACCAGTGTATGTGTCTTGGGCGCAGATGAACCGTTCTGCTCTGGTGCGGGTCCCAGCTTTTGACGCCCGCCGGCCCCAGGCCTGCAGGGCTGAATATCGCTCTCCTGACCCGGCGTGCAATCCCTATCTTGCTTTCGCCTGTCTTTTTGCCGCCGGATTGGAAGGTATAGAGCAGAAACTGAAGCTTGGCCCGCCCACTTCCGATAACATCTACCGGATGACAGAGGAAGAACGCAAGGCCGCAGGCATAGAGTCCCTTCCCTCCGACCTTTTCGGCGCGGTAAAGGAAGCCGAGTCCAGTCAGTTTGTGCGGGCCACTTTGGGCGATCAACTCTTTGAGCACTTCATCCGCAATAAGAAACTAGAATGGGATGAATACAAATCGCAGGTCACAGAATATGAAATAAGGCGCTATCTGCCGATTCTTTAGCGCCCTTTGCGCGGAAAACTGGTCTAAGAACAGAATGAAGTTTCTGACGCTTGTCTGGATTGTTTTCCCACTCTGGACTCTAGATGCTAGATGTAGAAAGGAGAATATGTTGCCTCGTACACAGCTTGCCACCTTTGCCGCCGGCTGTTTCTGGGGCGTACAGGCGGAATTTGACCGCCTGCCCGGTGTCGTCGCCACGACTGTTGGTTACACCGGAGGACACACGGAAAACCCCACTTACCGCCAGGTATGCTCTGATACCACCGGTCACGCAGAAGCAGTGCTGGTTGAGTATGACCCGCAGCAAGTAAGCTATGAGGAACTACTGGAGTTGTTCTGGCAGATACATGACCCTACTACACCGAATCAGCAGGGACCCGACGTCGGCAGTCAATACCGCTCCGCCATATTTTACCACTCCGAAGCGCAGAAAACGGCAGCGCTGGCTTCTCGCGCCAGGCTGGTAGCTTCGGGAAAGTTTAGGCGACCAATAGTTACAGAGATAGTGCCGGCTACCCGCTTCTGGCCGGCCGAAGCGTATCATCAGAAGTACTTTGCCCGACGCGGAGGCGGCTCCTGCCACTTGCGCGGCAAACAGTAACTAGCATAGCCTATTTCTAGCGTCCGGGTTCTCGTATAACTCGCAACCTTCCGGAATCGGCCAGCAGCTCTGCGGGGCGGGGCCGACTCATAAAATCCAAAAGGCTCATTGTGTAACCGTAGGCACCGGTATTGACAAATCCTACAATGTCGCCCACCCTGGGCTCAGGCAGCATCTCTCCCCGGCCCAGGCAGTCTAGAGGCGTACAGATGGGACCGCAGATGTCCACTTCTGTGGCAGCTGACTCCAGCGGCCGGTTTAAAAGGCGGGCCGGATGGCGGATGCGCATAAAAACTGGCCGGCTGAAACTGTTCATTCCTCCGTCGCAGATTGCGAGGATGCGGCCCCGAGAGCGTTTCACCCTCACTATTCTGGTAAGAAAAACCCCGGCCTCTGCCACCAGATATCTGCCCGACTCTAGAAGCATCCGGCAACCCGGATAATCCCGACGCAGAGCCGAAATTACCGGCCTGACTCTCTCTACCACCTGCGCCAAGTCCAGCTCCCTTTCTTGTTCGGTGTAGGGGATGCCAAAACCTCCGCCGAAATCCACAGTCTCTAGACGACAGCCGAGCTCCTGGGAAATCCTTCGTGCCAGTTCAACCACATAGACGATATGCTCGGCCAGAAAACCGGCGTCCAGCACCTGGCTGGCAGAATAAACCTGAATGCCAGCTATTCTGGCCCAACGATTACGCACCGGCCGCACCTGATTTATCACTTCTTCCTCATCAAATCCGAATTTGCTGGGACCGCCCACCATTACTTCCTTGGCTTCGGGCCGACGCTCAAAGGTGTTGATACGCAGTAGTACCGACACTTCCCGCTTCCTGCGTGCGGCCTCCTTTTCAATCATCTCCAGGTCTTCAACCGCATCTGCCACCAGCGCCCTGATGCCAGTGGCAACAGCCAAGGTCACATCCTCTTTTCGCTTGGCGGGTGCTACATACACTATATCCTGAGGTTTAAAGCCTGCCTGCAATGCCGTAGTCAGCTCTGCCTCTGAACTTACCTCTGCGCCGGCGCCTCCAGAACGTAAAAGGCGGCATATTTCCACATTAGGATTTGCCTTCAATGAATAGCAAACCGTAAAATCGGAAAAGTACCGCTGCAGAAGCCGCAACCGGCAGCGTATGACAGAGGCAGAATATACGTAGCAGGGAGTTCCCCGCCTACGCACGATTCTCTGCAGACCCACCCGGTCTGCCTCAAATCGTCCGCGTCGGATGAAGAACTCCGCAAACCTCAGCCCTGAAGCCGGCATGTTTTCTATTCGCCGGCTCTGTTCTTTTGTCTTCATTTTCTATACACCTCAATTCGGCTCACACCCTGAAAGATATAGAACGGAAACGGTTCGGAAACTACCGCGTCTATTCCCAGAAGGCGACAGTATTCCTCTCCAAAATTGGCCCCGGTTTCGGCAAAAATCAGAAGCTTCGCCCCTGCCCGGCTCGCTGTCTCCACCAGCATTTCCAGAGTATCGGTAGCAATAGTCATACCGGTCACTATCGCCAGGTCACAGTTCCCCACCAGGTCTAAGGTTCTGGAGCCGTCTTCCACCTTTACGCCGTGGATGACCCTGCCCACCATGTCTCGTTCCAAGTCACTGGCCATTACCTCAAAGCCGCGCAACCGCAATCCCCTAATTACATTTCCCACCACTCCCACATTAACCACCCTAGGCTTGCGGTTTGCGACAGCAGTCAGCAGTCTCTCCGCTTCGCTCAAAATGACGCCGGTACGGAAGTCCGTCTTCTGAATCGCATCACCGGAGAACTCGTACGCTGCGGCCGGTTTTCTGGGCACAGAAGCGTACAAAGCGTCGAGGGTAGCTATGGAGATGCAACTCTTCTCGCCAATAATCTCGCGCGCATCCCGTCCCACGAGCATTCTTCCTCTTTCATCGTCGCCCGTGCAATAACAGCAACCCTGTCCTCGGGTCATTACCAGCCAGAAGGTATAAAAGAAAGTACGTTCGTCCGGATTCGGTCGGAAGGCGAGCTCCACCTTCCAGATGCCGCGTACCAGAAAGTCATCGTCCGGGCGTCCCTCGTAGTGCCGCAGCGCCCGTTCTCGCAACAAGGCAAAAGCATCTAACATTTTTATTCCCCCGATTTCTGCTCGTTGCCGGCTGCAAGCGAAAACGCCTTCTGTCTCTTGAGCCAGCGTTCCAGATTGCAAGCCAGCTCTTTTTCTCTGCCCAGATAATTGTGGGGTGCTCCTGTTACTACCGTGCCGACGAAAGACGGACACCGGACTAGCAGTTCCTGCAACGTCTTTAGGAACACGGTCGGCTTCAGAGTAAAAGCCTCCCTCACCGTGCCCACCGCGCAGAACACCGGTACCCGCACTAAGGCCAGTTCGGGAAAACTCCTGCGGTCGGTCCGACTCAGATTGAACATACCGGTCACAGAGCGTGGATCTAGAAAATCCACAAACGAACGGGCGGAAATCGGATAAGGAAAATCTTTTTGCCTCATCAGTTCCCGGCCGCGGTCGTCTCTTACTAGGCGGCGCGCCCGGGCTAGAACCGAAGCGAACCTGCTTTTCAACATTTTTCGCGCCAACCCCATATCATCTGAAGGCGAAAGTAGAACCAGTGCCCGTACGCGAGGATCTTCTGTTTTCACCAAATAATGAACCACCTTGATTGCTCCGTGACTGTGCCCCTGCAGGACAACATGCCTCGCTCCCCGCCGCCAGAGAAAATCCACCCAGGCAGAAATATCCTTCACGCAATCTCGCATACGCTCATACACGCCGCCTAGCTGAACGTAGTCTCCCCTCCCCGGACGCAGAATATCGGCAATATAATCATGTCCCCGATTATTGCCGGTCAGAAAGTCAGCCCCGGCCCGGTTGTAAACCCGGGCCGCCTCGTCCAGAAAACGATTCTCGTAGAAATTCCCGTCCAAACCATGCACGTGGCAAACCGCGGTTGCAGTTGGACTGTTCTCTGCCGGAGACAGAAAACCATGTAATTCCAGACCATCACTGGTTGTGATACGGTACAACTCTCCCCGCATCGAAAGCTTTGGTTTAAGTTTATCCATCTTCGTCGCCTGCATACTACCAACTTGCGGCTTCAGCTCAAGTCTGAACCCGCTTCCTGCCTCTTGCTCACTACCGTATGCTCCTCGCTTCGATTTGACACCAACCAGACAAGCATTAAAATTTTCGTACGATACGTTCCTTGGTTCCGCCCCCCCCCGTGCTCTTCACCCGAGCGGAACACAGAGCAGAAATTACAAATCAGGAAGGACTGCAAACAAAGCCCGAGGAGGAGAAGTGAAAATCAGCATCACCATACTGACATTGTCTCTATTCTGCGGTTTCGTGTTGGCGCAGACGCCAGCCACCGCAACCAGCTCCGCGCCTGTGCAACCGGAGCTTGTGAAGTATTATTACGGTCTGCCCGGCTCGGATGACTATGTGCTGGGGCCGGCAAGCCCTGAGCAAAATACCGATGCCTGGCAACAACACAGCACTATGCCGGCGGTGATGATGGACAATGCGGCAGCCGCTAACGCCTCCCACATATATGTTGCGGCTGGATATAATGTAGGCAAGGTTTTTTACCGCTGCCCAATCGGCAATACTAACTGGGAAACCCTTCCCGACTGCCCGCTGGACCTGTGCACCGGCGGAGCGGCTATCATCGGCGACACCTTCTACTATTGCGGCGGCTACAAGAACAGTATGAGCCAGCCGGCCGACACGTTATACAAATACTCCATAACCGGCAGAAACTGGACCTCTGCTCCCGGCCCCCATCCCGGCTGGGGTTACAACTGGTCACCCACTGTTGTGGCCTGTGCGGGCAAACTATATTACATCAGCGGCTGCTCCATACCCGGAGCCACAAACCCCACTACCCGGGTATGGCGTTATACCCCAGGAGTAGGTTGGACACAGGTGGCGAACCTGAACCGGGGCCGAGTGTTTGCTCACGCTGTCGCCTACCGCGACACCATCTGGCTGGCCGGAGGCATAGCCGACGGCCTTCCTCTCACTCACACTGAATTCTACGATCCGGTCGCCAATGTCTGGACCGTGAACAACTCTGTGTTCCCGCAACTGCCCGAAGCCCGCTGGGGAGGAGCGGCTTCCCAGACAGGAAACCTGATGGTCATAGCTTCGGGAGTAAACCCGGCTGGTAGTCTTACCGACTCTGTATTCGTTTTCAACTTCAACACCCGCACCTGGACCATAGAAGAGGGCGTTCCCACCCGGGTCTATCGTACTAGCGGCTGCGGGACCCCGGACGGAAAGGCATTCATCTGCGGCGGTTCCATCGCTGGCTTCACCCCTACGAATATAGTTCAGTACAATACGTACTCGGTAGCGCCCGCCCACGACGTCAAACTGGCGGCCATTGTCGCTCCCGGCACCAGAGTGGCTCCTGGCACGCCGGTCCAACCTGTGGCCCGGGTGCAAAACATGGGTTCGTCTGCCGAAACGAATATCCCGGTGACCTGCCTCATAGACTCGGCCGGCACCACAGTCTATAACCGCAGTACCACCCTTGCTGGCCCGCTGGCTCCTGGCGCCAGCGCGCAAGTACAATTCAGCCCCAACTGGACGCCAGGACCCGCGAACGCCATATATCGCGTTAGAATGTGGACCGCGCTTGCCAGTGACTCCAACCGCACCAACGACACCCTGGTCCAGACCACCCGTTCTGCCAACCTCATCACCGCTTTGTGGCTCTACAGTGACGAGTATCCGCCCGAGACCCTCGCTGTCCAACTGTATTCTCTTGGCGACTCTCTGGTGTTCTACGACATCCGCGCTAATATCCCGCCTTTAGATACCCTAATGCGCTATCCGGTCGTGGGCGTACACACCAACTTCGCTCCCGCCGACTCCGTAGTTCTGGGCAACCTGCTCGCCGACTACGTTGACGCGGGCGGCGGAGTAGTTTTGGGCCAGTTCAGTTTCACGTCCGGCTGGCACGTGGCAGGCAGAATAATGACCGGCAATTATTCCACCATCGGCAAAGGTGCGAACACTCAATCCTCCACCACGCTGGGCTGGAGGCGAACCGCCCACCCGATAATGGCCGGAGTAGACTCGGTACGAGAGTTTTATGCCACAACCGCCCCGTTCCTCACCGCCGATTCTGTGGCCAAGTGGGCAGACGGCCGACCCTACGTCGCAGTCAGCGCGAATCAAAAAGTGATAGGCGTGAACAGCTACCCAGGCTACTACCAGATGACGCCGCCCCAGCGTGGCGGAAACTGGGCACTCGTGTTCCACAACGCTCTGCAATTTGCCCGCGGTACGGTAAGTCTGGAAGAGTTCGACCCCTTCCGACCTGCGCTCCCCTGTCGCTTGCAGATGACACCCAATCCTACACGCGGCTTTGTGCTTGTAAACTATGTTCTCCCAGTCGCAGGACCTCTGGAACTCGCTATGTACGACCTGAACGGCAGGCTGGTAAGAAAACTGTATCAGGGTCGCGCTCTTTCCGGCTACGGTCAGACAAACTGGGATATGCTTGACCAGCATGGAAAAAGAGTAGCGCCGGGCGTCTACTTCTGCCGCCTCGTCTCCGGCAACTACAAACAGACCGCTAAGTTAATTGTGGAATGAAGCGGAGAATATCTCCTAAGCTTATTTACGACTATGCGAGAATGAAAGCCAAGAAAGGAGTACAGATGCGTGTTATCCCCACTCAACTCCGCCAGTTGCAACCCATAACTTGTATCCTGTCCATTCTTCTACTACTTTTCACTCTCACCGGTTGCCCGCAAAAGCCACCGCCACCCGAGCAAAAAAACCAAGCCCAAACCGAAACTCTTTCCCAGCAGACCGAACTTGAACCAGACTCCGCAACTAAAGAAGAAACTACTGCCACGCCGTCCGCACCTTCTACCCAGCCCACGTCTCCACCCGCTCAACCCGAGACCGCAACTTCCCCAGCTCTTCCTAAGCTCTGGGATTTCTGGGCTGCCTGGTGCCCACCGTGCCGGGATCAAAAACCCATAGTCGAAGAACTCGCAAAAGAGTATGCCGGCGTTATAGAAATCAAGTCCATAGACATAGACGCAAACCAGGACTTGGCAAAACAATTCGGCATCTCTGCTATTCCCACCCTCATATTCCTTGATGCCCAAGGTAAAGAACTGACGCGACGTGTGGGTTTCTACCCCAAGGACTCAATTCTGGCACGCTTTCGGTCACTTGGATTTATAAAATAACCCAACTCAAGCTACCTGGCGGGTCATGCTGCTGAATACGACCATTGACACCACTAGACTGAGAGCTACTATTTCAGTATGAAACGACGTATGGTAAAACAACTGCTGCCAGCCATAGCACTGCTAATTTCTGGCCCAGCACTGGCGGCAAACATACTTGTCTGGAACTATGACCCGGAAGATAAATTCTACGACCAGACAGTAGGAGACTCTATTGACTGCGCTTGGTGGGTAGAGCGTGACCTCCAGGCGCTAGGACACAATGTCACCCTCTCCAACTACGACCTACCCGCAGACCTTGCGCCTTATGATGCGGTATTCTGCCTGATGGGCTGGTACCGATGTTGAGGAGACAACTGTACCGTCGGTCCGACGGAAAGCAATCGGCTGATTTCCTATCTGCAGAGCGGCAGGTCGGTATACGCTGAAGGCGGCGATTTCGGCTATTCTAATCAGAACAGCAATCTCTGGCCTTATTTCGGCTGTCGCTTCGTTCATGACGGTTATGCCAGCGGCACAGGAAACGTACAAAGCCTCACCGGTGTATCCGGTACCTTTGCCGCCGGGTTAAATCCGAGCTACTTATACAGACAACCACCGGATAATTACGTGGACGAACTGGCAACTAATGGCGGCACTCTGCTCTTCCGTGATCAGTCTTCTCTTGGCCGGGTAGTGTGTCACCGTCCCGGCTCTAGCCGTACCATCTGCTCTGCGGTGATTTACGGAGCTATGAGCCAACCAGTACGTAGACAGGTAATGAAAGGCTACATCAACTACCTGCTGTACGGAACAGGAATTGCTGAATCGGAGACTGTTCAACCCGAAAGAGATGCTATTAGCATAACTCCCAATCCTACACGCGGTCTGGTCCGTTTTTCGGTTGCCCCTCAGATTCAGCAGCTAACGATAACAGACATCACAGGTAGAATCGTTGCTACCTGTCCGGTTTCTGGCGGGAATGCCGTATGGACGGGCAGGCAGTCCGACGGTCAGCCAGTGCCTTCTGGTGTCTATTTCTGCCAGGCATATACTCAAATCGTTCCGTTTACCATGGTGCGCTAAAGACCACCCACGTATTCCGCGTACCCCTGTAGGAAAAACTTCTTTACCGCCTAGTTTACTTCAAATGGAACATAAATTAAAATAATTCTTATCTAACAGGGAGTGCAAATGATGAAAATACTGGTGATTGAAGGTAGCCCGCGTCAAGGTAATACCGCCGTCGTAACCGACTGGGTCCTCTCTGGTTTGGGTCCCGGTATGCAAGTAGAGCGCATCCGGGCAGCCGAGTTGAACATTCACGGATGTCAGGAATGTATGCGCTGCGGAAATACAAAAAATGCAGCCGGGTGCCAACAGCACGACGATATGCTCATTCTTTATGATAAACTCGTGGAAGCCGATCTCACCATCTTCACCACCCCGGTATTCTGTTGGGGCGTAACCGCCCAGCTCAAGGCTGTGATAGACCGCTGTTTCGCCCTGCTGACAGGCGAATCTCTGCTTAAAGGAAACAAATGGGCGCTTATCATCACTGCCGGCGGGGACCCCTATGACGGAGCAGACCTCATTGTGGCCATGTTCAAGAACCTGTGCCATTTTGCCGGAATTGAATTTCTCGGCCAGCACGTGGTGGCTAACTGCCCCTCTGGCAGAAAGCTTCGTCAGAACAAGCTGCTTGCCCAGCAGGCGAGAACATTTGGCCGCGAGCTGGCAAAAATTCTGAAGACCGCCTGACCCGAATTCGCCTATGGACAGAAGAGGATGGACTTACCCGCGCCAACTGCGCGCCCTCCTGTTCCTACCTATGGCTTTGCTCTTCCTTCCCGCCTGCGCATGGGGAGCTATTTATGGCGCAGTAAAGGGGTTTGTACGCGACGCTTCTAGTGGGGAAGCGCTCGCCTACGCCAATGTTTACCTGGACCACACAGACTACGGTGCGGCTACCAGTGCAAAAGGTTATTACTACATTGGCAACGTACCGCCCGGCGATTACCACCTCGTTGCTTCGTTCGTGGGCTACTCTTCTGTCCGCCGGCCTATTACGGTTGTTGCCGGTCAAACCCTTACCGTGAATCTGGAACTGAAACCGGGTACGGTAGAACTCAAGGAAGTAAAAGTCTCTGCTGAACGCGCCAGATTTGAACGCGAGGTAGAAGTATCTGCTACTCGCCTGGAAACAAAACAGCTTCTGCTCACTCCCCGGGTAGGTGGCGAACAGGACCTGTTCCGTGCTGTCCAGCTGCTGCCCGGAGTAGTAACTACTTCCGATTTTTCCAATCGTCTTTATATCCGCGGGGGGTCACCGGACCAGAACTTGATTCTTCTGGACGGTATCAGCGTATACAATCCTTCCCATTTATTTGGCATTTTCTCGCCCTTCATCACCAGCGCTATATCAGACGTAACCCTTTTGGCCGGCGGATTTCCTGCCCGCTACGGAGGCAGACTCAGCTCCGTTTTGGACGTGACTACCAAAAACGGCAACTCCAAACATTTTTCCGGAGAAGGTTCTGTATCGCTGCTTGCTACCAGCGGCCAGGTGGAAGGACCTCTTCCCTGGCGCAGAAACACTACACGATCCGACTCTGCCGAATCTGCAGGTTCTTTTCTTATTGCTGGCCGACGCACCTATCTTCCCGACCTGCTTCTTTCCACCTTCGACATTGAAGGTTTAGGCTACTATTTCTACGACCTGTTGGGAAAAGCAAGCTACAATTTTTCCTCTGATTCTCGTCTCACTGTCAGTGCCTTGGCAGCCGAAGACGTTCTCTCCTTCTGGAATCCGGACAATCGCACTGCGCTGGATTCAAAGCTGCGCTGGGGCAATCGTGGCGTTTCTGTGCGCTGGAACCGGGTTTTCACTCCCGTGCTCTATGGAGAAGCGTTGGCAGCGTGGAGCAACTTCCGTTCCCGTTTTGACGTATCCCTAGGCCCGGGCCCCGCAGCCCAGCTTTCTACAGACTTGACTGACCTAACTGTCAAGTCGGACTTTACCTGGTATCTGGCAGACGCCCACACGCTGGATGTAGGACTTGACGCTAAATACATACACATAGCGGCCGGCTTCTCCTACGACACCCTGCGGGTCCTGCCCCGGGATACATTGGTACCCGTCTGCATCTACCTGGACGAAAAGTGGGAGGCGGTACCCTCCCGGCTGTTTTTCAAGCCAGGGCTGCGTCTGACCTATATTTCCAAGGGTGAACGACTGGAACCCGAACCCCGTCTGGGAGCAAAATATCTGATCGGTCGGAACACCTCGCTGAACGCCGCGGTCGGACGTTTCACCCAACCATTAGTAACATTAAACTCCACCGATGTAGTATTCTCCATCTACGACGTATGGTTGCCAGTTCCAAGCAATCGCAGAGTGCCCCGTGCGTTACATCTTGTTACCGGCATAGAACACTGGCTTTCTTCTGACGCGATTGCCGAACTGGAAGCATACTACAAGCACTACTCCAACCTGCTGGAGGTTCGCTATGGCAGAGCATTTACACCACCCGAGTCCCTTCTTACTGCCGAGGGCTACTCTTGGGGCGTGGACTTTTCCCTGCGCAAATCAGCCGGTTGGATTACGGGCTGGGCCAACTATTCCTTTATGTGGACACGGCGCAATATCGGTAAAGAAGTCTATCATCCTCACTACGACCGCCGCCGCAACCTCAATATCGTTATTTCTTTTCCTGAACTCCTGTGGGGCATAGACCTGTCGGCCCGCTGGTCGCTCGGTACCGGCCTTCCCTTTGCCGGTACTGTAGGTTACTATCCCCGTTATGAGTATCTGCCGGAGGAAAACTACACGCGCCGCATATGGCAGTATATCGAAGGACCTCGTGATGCCTTTCGTTACCCAGCCTATCATCGCTTGGATGCAAGCCTCACCCGCACCTGGGTAACATCTCGGTTACGTATTTCCGCCTTTTTTGACCTGGTGAATGTATACAATGCCCGCAACGTCCTCCTCTACTACTGGGATTACAGTAACCCCGACCAACCTCCTGTACGGAAGCAGGTGAACATGCTGCCCGTTCTGCCGACCTTGGGCGTAAAAGCAAGTTTTTGAGCCTATGGAAAAGACCTCTCAAAGAACTCAATTTTTACTGCTGTTTTCTCTTTTCTGTGTTTGGCTCATAGTCTTTGGGGACGGGTGCGACCGTCCCTCTTCCGAAACATTCGTACCGGTTCTGAATGTACACGGTCTCCTCCTGGCTGGTGCCGACACTCTGAGTATGTACATAAACCGCTCTTACGGCATCAATGAACGGTTTGAACCCGATTTCCCCTCTGTTTCAGTGGAGGTGTGGCGAAGAGAAGATACTTGGCAACTCACGTACCGTGAAGGAAGCTATTACTCCTCTTCTGCTCGCTTCAACATCCGCTCCTTCGATACCTTCTATTTTCGCGCACGCAAAGCCGGTTTTACCCCGGTTACGGGCCACACATTTGTCCCTGGCGCGTTCAACATTATCTGGCCCCGGCCAGGGGATTCTGTCAGCTCGCGAGATTCTCTGGTATGGACTCGCAGTCGTTACTCCAAAGGATACTTTCTCGCCTTCCGGCAAATAGTCGGCAGCGAAACATTGCACGTGAAACTCCCCGTACCTAACGACTCCCTACCTGGCCTGCCCTACGATACGGCTACCGCCAGAATTCCTCTGTTCTTCCTCGGTCAGCAACCGCAAGGACCCTTCACAGTACATCTATGGGCATGCGACACCAATTATTATGACTGGGTGGAAGGCATAGCGCGTAATCGTTCTGGACTGGACTCAACCCACATCAACGGCGGAGTCGGCGTATTCGGTTCTGCCTATGCCTGTTCAGTCCGGGTCTTTATCCTGCACACGCCGACTTACTCCAACCTCAAACGCAGCAACAGATAGTCAAAATCGCTCTCCGGATACATGGCATAACCGGCAACCAGTAAGTCCTTTTCCCCGTAGGGGTATATGGCTACTGGTCTTGCTTCGCCTACACCTTGGCCGCTGTAGCTATAGCTCCACTCCAGCTCCCCCGCAGAAGAATAGCCCAAAAGCAGTAAATCTGGCTGCCCAGTCCTACCCACTGAAGTAGCGCCCACAACTATGCCTCCCCGCTGGTCGAGACAAACAGTCCAACCCCTGTCTGCCGCGTTATGACTAGAGTTATATCGTCGCGCCCACACTATCTCGCCCTCGTACGAGAACTTCACCGTAAAAACATCGAAAGACGACCCTCTGCCTGTTGACTGCCCCGTTACAATAAGGTTACCTCCCTCATCCACACAGGCAGACTGTATAATATCAACACTCCCTTCCCCATCCAGAAAATGCGACCAGAGCAACTTCCCGTTGGGACTAAAACATGCCACCAGATAATCATAAGAACTCCCTAGTCGGTACTTCGTACCAGCTAGATACACCTTCCCCTTATTGTCCAGTACTAGCTCTGGAGCCAACGCCGCTCCAGGTTGCTCGTCGGCAACCCTTCGCTGCCACAACAACTTCCCTTCCCTGTTGTACTTCAACAACAGAAGACCTGCTTGATTCTTTCCGACCGAAGCGGTTCCGGCAACATAACAGTTACCCTCCTTATCGACCGCCAGCCGGCTTGCAAACTCATCCCCTCCGTTTTTCCCTTCGTACCTCCTCACCCACATCGCTTTCCCGGAATCGTCACACCGACAAGTAAGAATATCCCAGTCCAAAATCCGTCCCGGCGCCGAATCAACCCTCTCTGCATTTTTTTCTGCTATCTCCCTCTTACCGCTACTCCCAGTCAAGAAAAAACCACCTCCTGGACACAGGGCTATAGCCACGGCTTTATCATCTCCACGCGAGATGCCCTCCAGCCTACGCACCCAGCAGGTTTCGCCATACTGCCCGAATTTCACATACTGGTAATCCCAGCCTTCCCGCAAATCAGCAATAGTACCTCCAGCCGCCACCACTCCCTCTCCATCCCAGACTGCGCTCCAAGGCCTGTCTTCGCATCCAAGGGGAGAGCCATATCGCCGGGACCATATTATCTTACCCATCGTATCTGCCTTCACGACGGCGAAATCAAAATCCGTAAGCCCGCCAAACGAATAGCCAAATAGATACACGTTTTGATCATGGCCCACCACTATGCCGGTACACTTATCCTCCTGGCCCACCGGCCCGTCATAACGGGTGGCAAAAAGCATCGTGGGTCCGATACTATCGCCCCCCATGACCACAGTAGAAGCAAAGAAAAAGCCCCCCAGCCAAATTACAAACAGAGCAGTAAAACCTAACAGGTCCTCACCGCTCTCTTTCTGTTGAAACACTCTTAATTTGAACACGAGCGATTCTAGAATCGGCTATCTTGCTGTCAACGGGCAGTACCGTCCCACTGAACTTGACAAATACCCTCCGCCCGTTATTGTATTTATGCATCGAGAGACAAAAAAACCGGCCCGGCGGCAGTCGGGCATCGGGCGTGTAATTGTCTGACGTGGGACGGACAATCCAGGTCGCGGGACATAGCCCAAGTCCTTCGGGTTCGTGTCCCATGGCCGTAGTGAGAGCGAAACACGGTGGTTCGAGAAGAGGCCGGCAGGCGGCCGCAGTCGCTTGTCGGTAAGGAAGGCCGCAAACAGACCTGACGGAGGAACGATGCGACGGAGCAAAGTAGTCCTGATAGCAGTGCTCGCGACCGGCCTGTCCGTAACAGCTTTCGCAACAACAATCACCAGCGCACCGGGCGGAGGTAACTGGAGCAACAACGCCACCTGAGTCGAATTGAGAACTCCATCACCGACGGATACAGTCTACATCGTATCGAATGTTACCTACGATGCCGGCTCGGCGACCATGGCGGTACGCATGGAGGTGAGTTCTTCACTTACACTGTCAGCCAACAGCGCGCTTTCCCTCATGACCTCGGGCGAAGGGGATACTGCTCTCTGGATAAGAGGTACGGGAGCCGTCTCGAGGTCAAACACTGCATCATTGCACGCTTGGGGGGATTTTGTCAACGAGGGTACATACACCCAGACCAGCAGTGGCGACCTGAAGGTGTTTGGGGCAATAACGAACTCGGGGACCTTCACCGTGAGCGGTACGTCCACAGTGACCGTAGAGAACCTCTGCTGGAACAAGGCGGGTGGTATCATCCAGCGCACTACGTCGAACAGCACAGGTACTTTCACGCTCAAGGGAGGGTTCCGTAACGATGGGCAGTACACCGCTACTGCGGCCAACAGTCCGCTTGTTGTGGGGTCGTCGGCGACCTACACCGGCGATTTCACCAATAACGGGACATTCTCCAACGGCGCTGGCTCACTTACCTTCTACGCCAACTTCACCAACAACCAGTCCGGGGCGGATTTCGGGACCGGTACAGCAACTTTTGCCGGGTAGAGTGATGCTACTCTGGACGGCACGGCCACGACTACGTTCAACTCGATTGTGGTGGACAAGGCAGGTTCCACCCTGTACCTGGGCACCAAGTTCAGGCAGAGCAATGCGTCGGATAGCCTCAAGGGCAAGCTTGTTACCAACGGTTGTGACCTGACCGTGAAGGGCAAGACCACCGGTGCCTCAGTCGGCATTCTCGACATAACAACATCAGAACTAGACGGCACTTCCAGTCTGTGCAGTCTGGCAACACTGGACCAGAGTCAGGGGAAGCTGCGCCAGGTACTGGTGGAGGGAGCGGGCGCGACCGTGTATATCTCAGGTACGCATACCCTCAACTACGACGGGCATCCCGTGGTGAATTACTTCCTGGTGAGCGGCAGTGGAGCCACGGTCACCTACCTGACCGGCGGACTGGCGCTTGGTCTGACCATTAGCTCCGGCGTGAACACGACCGGCTGTGGCTGGCGTGCGTCTGACGGAACCGTGAACTTCTACGGGAACATAACCGCGACATTTGCAGGCTCCAGCCGCGCCGTGCTGTTCGACGCGTCCGGTGCCAACGTGAACCTGATTGGTCCTCCTGCCAGTGTTGACTTTGCCCTGACGAATGCAGGTTCTGTGTACTGGGACTTTGGCAATCTTAGTATCAATAAGGCTACAGGTGCCAGCGTCACATTTAAAAGCAGTATGGCGGTATCTGGATTGGTGCGCGCTTCAGGCGGGTTGACGGTGTGCGCAGACAACACTTTGGACCTGCAGGGCGTCTTTGCTGTTCCGTCGGGATACGAGTTCGCATCGGTTGTGAACAATGGAACGATTACTAGAACAACCGGCACGAACAACAACATCCGGGTCACAGGTACATTCACAAACAACGATACGTTCACAAACAGCCTTGGCACGTGCCTGTTGAGGTTTGATGGTGACTTCAGCAACAGCGGAGGATTCACCAACGGTGGCGCGGCGGCGGATATGACGTTTGGCGGTACGCTCACGAACTCGGGCCATTTCGGAATCGTCAATACTGCCAGTCTGACCGCGAACGGCCTTGTCTGGAACAAGCCGGGCGGTCAGATGCAACGCAGTAACGCGGCCAGCACAGGCGCATTTGACTGCAACGCCGGGTTCACAAATGACGGGCAGTACTCCGCAACGGTCGCGGCCAGCCCATTGCGGGTACTGAACGGAAGCGCGTTCGTGAACTCGGGTACCTTCACGAACAGCGCAGGGAATGTTACCATCTCGGGTACGTGCACCAACTCAGGGACCATTGACCAGGTAGCGTACACAGCTTCGGGCACTTTGACTTTCACTGGCGCGTTTGAGAACACCTCAACCGGCATTTTCAGAGACCGATTCCAGGGTGCGGGCGGGGCGAGCAGGACGTTCGGTAGTTCGTCGACAACCGCAGGCACTTTTGAAATCAACAACACTTCCAGTCTCAGTGTAGCTGGGCTTGTCTGGAACAAGCCGGGCGGCAGTCTTCGGCTTCTATCCGGCACCAGCGCTGCCGGCTTCAACGGGGGTCTTACGAATGATGGAACGTACACGAACTCAGCTAACTGCAATGTATCCGTCACAGGAAACCTTGAAAACAGCAGCAGCTTCAGCGCAGGGACAGGCACGTACACGCTGAGTGGTTCCTCGTGGACCATATCTGGCACGCTCACAATACCCACTTTGACAGTCAATGGTTCCTACACCAACAATGGCAATCTGACCGTCAGTACCACGCTCGCCGGAACAGGCACACTCACCAATGGGGCAGGCGCAATGCTGGTTCTGAGCGGTACCGCAACCATCTCGAACCTGAACGCCACCGCAAGTGACAACACGGTGAACTACAACGGCGGAGACCAAACGGTCCTCAATGCTCGTTACTATAACCTTACGCTGAGCGGCTCTCTAACAAAGACGCTTCAGACGGGCACCAATTACATTGATGGGAATCTGGTGCTGTCCGGCTCAACCAGGGTCTCCACGGTAGCAGCTCCGCTGACCGTGTCAGGCGACGTGTCAGTAGCCGCCGGGTGCAGTCTGAAACTCGCCACGACCAGTAACTTCACGGCAACAGGCACGACCAGCATAACAGGAACGCCGGCCTTCGTGACCGCGGCAGGAGGCAGTAAGACCTTTGGCAATGTCATCGTCAACGCGGGCAGCAGGTGGCTGAACAACACGGTGAACTCCTCGGTAGAAATAACAGGCAACCTGGCCAACTATGGTACATTCACCGCTGGTTCCGGAGTTTACTACTTCACCGGAACGGGACAGACTGTTTCGGGCACGTTTACCATCCCGAGCGTGTCGCTGACCAACGCTGTGACGAACAAAGGCACGCTGACCATATCCGGCAACGCTTCCGGTGGTTCCCTGGTGAATGATGTCAACAGCAAGCTGTATCTTGGTGTGACATCTCTGCTTACTACTGCCCTGGACGCGGACGCGAATCCAAACACCGTGGTCTACAACGGAACCGGGGCGCAATATGCGAAGCCGGGGTGTGTACCATCATCTTACAATCAATAGCAGTAATGTCGTCACGCTGGGAGGAGCGATTACTGTCAACGGCGACCTTACGGTGGCCGCGGGGACGCTCTCGGACGGCGGGTACCAGATAACCGGAGCGACAGACGGAGCCGGAACCCTCACCGTGGGTTCCGGTGCTACCCTCAAACTGGGTGCCGACGCGGCCACCACGTTTCCGACTAACTTCGCCAGCGTGATATTGACCGGCGGTACGGTGGAGTACGCCAGCAACGACCCTGACCAGATAGTTGAGGCAGGTTTGACCTACCACAACCTCACGCTGAGTGGTGTGTCCAAGACCGCTGTCGGTGACCTGACAGTCAATAACACGCTGTCCATCAACGCTCCATTCAACGATGGCGGGTACACAATTACGGTCAAGGGACCGGTGTCCAACTCAATGTATCATTCCAGTACCGGGTCAGGAAAACTGCTTCTGACCGGCAGTTCCGGGCCGCGCACGATTGCCACAACCGGCGCATACGGCAACCTGGAGATTGACGACGCAAACGGTGTGACAGCAGGCGCAGGGTTCAACATCAACGGCAAACTCACTGTCACATCAGGCACGTTCACTCTGGGCGCCTTTCCCTATCAGGTCAGCGGAGCGACCAGCGTCTCGGGAACGCTGGCCATCTGCTCAGCTACTGGTGCGAAGGTCTTCGGCGCTGTTACCATCAACGGCCCGGGCACGTGGAGCAACAGCTCAGCCAACTGCCCGGTGACGATACTGGGGAACTTCACCAACAACGTGACGACGGGCGATTTCAATTCCGGAACCGGCACGTATACCTTCGGTTCGGGAACGATCGGAAGGTCAGCCGCTACCCCGATAACGAATGTTACCATAGGCGGGCCGGTAACAAATGAGGGGAACCTGACCTGCGGAACGCTTACCGTCAATGCCAGCCTGACTAACAATGCTACGTTGACTGCCACCGCTTCTTTGACGGGTCCGGGAACTCTCGTCAACTCCGCAACTGGAGTCCTGTACTTGACCGGCACGACAACCTTCACGACCCTGACAGCCACCGCGGCCGGGAACACGGTGGTGTACAACAGTACCTCCGGAGCACAGACCATCAAGGGGACGACCTAACACAACTTGACTATCAGCAAGAATGGACAGACCGGCACGCTGGGCGGAGCCACAACTGTCAACGGAACGCTCAGCATCACTTCGGGGAGCACGCTGGCCCTGTCCTCCAACACACTCACCATCAACAGCGATTTCACAAACGTCAACGGCGCGACCATCAGCCAGAACGGTGCTGGTGGCAATATGACGGTGAACGGCGCGTACACGAATCACGGCCTGCACAGCGTCACGAACACGGGTACGCTGACCGTTACCGGGCTCCTTACCAACTGCGCAGACGGCACCATCACGCGCGGAGCTTCCAGTACCGGCGCCTGGAACCTGAGCGGCGGGTTCACCAACCAGGGTACGTATACCGCCGCAACCACGACCAGTCCTTTGACCCTGGGCGCTTCCAGCCCGTTTGCGAACACTGGTCGCTTCACCAATACGGGCGGCGGTACGCTTACCTTCAACAACACACTCACGAACAACGGCGACTTCTATCATGTCGCTACTTCAGCCATAACTGTGGCTGGAGCGTTCGTGAATACCGATTCGTTCCATGTGCAGTCCGGGTCCGGTGCGGTCACCTTCTCCAGCACCTTCTCCAACTCTGGTGTCTTCTCCTACAACGGCACCGGCGCTTTGACTGTGACAGGACTGGCGACGAACACGGGGACCGGACTTATCAACCGCGCAGCCGCCTCCGCCTTCACCTTCAACGGCGGGTTCACGAACGACGGCACATACGCAACAACCGACGGCGTGGCCACCCCTCTGACACTGGGTACTTCCAGTCCATTCATTCAGGGCGCGACGGGCGTGTTCACCAATACCAACGGTGCCCTGTCCTTCGGCAGTACCTTCTCCAACTCAGGCAGGTTCACGACGACTGGGACGGGCAACGTCACCTTCACCGGCCTTGCCACCAATGATGCCACCGGCACAATGGAACGAGCCACAGGTTCGACCGGAACCTATACCTTCAACGGCGGGTTCACCAATAACGGTACGTTCAGGAACGCGACTACCACCGCCGGTTTCACGGTAGGTACCGCCGCCGGGGTGGGAGGTTTCACAAACGGCTCCGGCTCTAACTTTGACAACTCGGGAAACGCCACTCTGACCTTCAACGGTGACTTCGTTAACAACGATGAAGACCCGAACTGGGGGACAGCTACGATAGTGTTTCAGGGCACAGCCAGTACATCCCTGGGTGGAACTCAGTCGCCAGGCTTCACCCGGCTGCAGGTGAACAAGACCGGTGCGCCTTTGCCCTCCCTGACAATGAACACAAGCCTGACAAGTTCCGACCTGGTGCTGACATCGGGCTATCTAGCCACGAACGGGTACAACCTGACGGTGAACGACTCAGTTCTGGGTGCGGCGGCAGGCATTCTGAACATCACTGGCGCTGCGTTCAAAGATGCGGCCAGCACCGTGACAGTGAAGACCCTGTGGCAGGGCGCGACGACCGGTGTGGGGCAGGTACTGGTAGCGGGTGACGGCGCAACTCTGAACATCACCGACCAGCACATCCTGAACTACGGCGGAGCGATTAAAACAAACTACTTCCTGTTGAGCGGCGCGGATGCGACGGTGAACTATCAGAACGCTTCGGGCACGGGCAACTCCGCATCTCTTGTGCTCACCACTTCGAGCGGGACCAATGCAACCACCTGCGGCTGGTTCGCCACAGCGGGCACGGTGAACTTCTACGGCAACATCTACTCGCCTTATGCAGCCGCGAATAACTACCAGTATTTCAAGGCGGACGCCGGCGCAACAGTCAGGTTCATCGGCAGTTCTCCGTCAGAGGTCAACCTGGCTGTTACGGCCGCACCCAACAGCGGCCGCGCCACTTGGGACTTTGGCACTTTGCAGATTGCCAAGACGGGTTCACCGGCTCCCGCGGTGACCATCACCTCAATGGCTACAAATTTGTATACAAACGTGAATGTATCCGGTGGTGTCACTGTGAATGCAGACAACACGCTGAGCTTGGAAGGGAAGTTCTATTCTGCCAGCTACGGATACAACCTGCCTGGCGGAATCGTAAATGACGGGACGGTACGGGCGCCGGCCGGTATGAACGGCAAGCTTTCCTCGGGTTCCATCGTCAATAGGGGTTCGTTCGTCGTCTCTACCAGCAGTACTGTCTTCACGGGACCGGCATACAATAGCTTAACAGGTTCCGCATCACTAGGGGGTGGTAACATTACTTTCAATAGCACTTTCACCAACGACGGGTGTTTCGTTTGTTCAACAGCTGCTTGGAACGTTATAATGTTCCAAGGCAGCTTCTGCAACGGTGCGACCGCCCAGTTCAGCGTCGTCACGAACAGAAGCTGGGTGTACTTTTGTGATGACGTGAGAAACGAACAGCCGAAACCACTGTGGCCACGTTGGGTATCTTTCAAAGGAGGTCAGAAGACACTTTCAGGTGCAGTCACGCAGTGCTTTAACAAGATAATAATATATCCGTACACAACTCGCGGATACTGCAGTCGAACGTAGTGGTCCAAGAGACACTTAACATGCCTGGGAGTCTGTATACAAACGGTCGAGACTTAACCGTCGGCGCCCCGCTAGCCGCGGGCGGAGCTTTGTATGTAACAGATGGCACAGACTGCGGCCTCGCCAGCACGGTGAATCTCAAGTATATTAGCCCAACTTATGGTGACGTCAGCGTGTTTGTGACAGGTACGCAGGCAATCTTGAACATAGCCGGTACGCACAGGCTCGCCTGGCAGTATGGGTCGAGTGAACCGCGGTTCGTACTGTCTGGTTCAGGAGCAACTGTGAACTATACGAATACCACAGGAACAGGGTATAACTCGTCGTTGGTGCTGACTTCTTTTGGAAGTGGACCACAATTGGGGAGTGGCTGGTTTGCGACTGCGGGCACGGTGAATTTCTACGGTAACATATACTCGCCGTACGAAAACTCCAGCTACCGGCAGTATTTCCAGGCGTCTCCCGCCGCTACTATCAGATTTGTTGGCTCAAAGCCCATCTGAGGTCAACCTTGCGGTCACGGCCGCGCCCAATCCGGGTGTTGCCGTGTGGGATTTCGAAACTATGCAGGTGGCGAAGACGGGAAGCGGAGTCGTATTCACGTCCGATGTGGCCGACATCAATGTACTGGTGAAGGCTTCCGGCGGGGTAACCGTGAGCCCGGGGAACACCCTGAGTCTGCAGGGGCAGTTCAAGGCTGGTAACTACGGGTACGACTTTTCCGGCGGGCCCACGACAAACAATGGTTCTATTCTTCGTCCAGGTACGGCTACCGCGGCCAATACCCACTTGACAACCGGCGCTTTCACGAACAACGGCACCTTCAGTACGACCACAACGATGCCGGTGAACCTGACCGTGGACGGCGATTTCGTGAATTCGTCCACGGCCACGTTTGACAATACTGCGGACGGAGACTTGTTCTTCAACGGCAACTTCCGCAACGACCAGCCCGACCCGGCAAAGGCGAAATGGAGCACATCCACGGCAACCAGCACGGTGACCTTTGGCGGCTCGGAGAACACAGAGGTGCGCAATGCGGCGTCGTATCTTGTTCTGGACTGCAACGCGGCAGTAGCCAAGGGCGAAATTGACAAGACTGTGACTCTGTATTGCGGGCTGAACCTGCAGAAGGAGAACCGCACCCTGAACATTACCTCCGGAACCCTCGTGACCAACGGCAGGAGCATATTTGCCTACCAGCCAGGCTGTCGTGTAACGGGCGGACCGGCTGGAAGACTCCGGATAACTGATGCTTTCGGGGCCGCGGACCTGGCAGGCGAGCCAGACGCAAGCAGTGTGAATGTACTGGACCTGTTCCAGGGGCCGGGCGGACTCAAGGAGGTTATACAGGAAGGCACCGGCACGCTCACGATTGACGGCACGCACAGTCTTCACTATTCGAGTTCCGGAAACACATTCACGCTCAAGTCAGGGGTGGTCAGCTACACCGGACTTGGCGCCGGGGCTAATTCGGCTCTGTACCTCTCAAGCGGCTCGGCCCTGCTCTCTCCACCGGATGCGAGCGGCTGGTTGGCCACCGGCGGAACGGCAAGCTTCAGCGGCAACATCTACGCAGAGTACGGCACTGAAGGATATGCTTCCGTGTTTCAGGCTCAGAGCCCGGCGGCGGTCAGATTCACCGGGAGCCAGCCGGCCACGATTGAGCTCGCGGGGACAAACAGCCCATCCGGTCCGGTGTGGTCATTCGGGGACCTGAAAGTTCAGAAGACGTCTTCTTCACTGACCGTCGGGTCGAGCAACGCACTCAGGGAGGCATCGGTTGTTGCCGGGTCCGTAACCGTGAACTCCGGCTCGACACTGAACCTGGCCGGAGACTTTGACGCAAGTCACTGCTACGACATAACCGGAGGTGTCACCAATAACGGTGCGCTGGCGATGCTGGCAGGCACGAACAACAACCTGTACGTGGGCGGAGGCTGGTCCGGTACAGGCGTTTTCACGCACGCCGGCAAACCGGTGACGTTCTATGGGGACGAGGCCGCGACCATCTCCATACCAAACTCGTCATTCTACGACCTGGCAATAAGAAAGGGTTCCGGCAGTCTCTCGATGTCAGGTGCGGTGAAGGTTGAGAATGACCTTAGTGTAGAAAGTGGTAGCTTCCTGGTCGGACCAAACACGCTTACCCTCGGCACCGGTGACGGCTCTGGAAGCGTGACGGTGCAGAGCGGTGCTACCTTCTCTGCGGTCGGTACAACAGGCTCAGGGCTGCCTTCGAGCCTCTCAGGGGACATGACGGGTGTTCGGACAGATGCGCTCGCCACCGTAACAGCGGCCGCGGAGTCGCGCCCTTTCAGCTTCACGGTAGAGGACGGCGGCACCATAGCGGCAGGTAACGCCCGGTTCCTGTACCCGGGCACGAACGGTGTCTACGTTGCCAAGGGAGCAATCATTGCTCCGGCTCCGGACAACTTCTCGTGTTGTTCCTTTGACCATGGCGCCATCACTGGTCCGATGCTGCGAATAGAAAACGAGGATGCGTTCACGATTGCCAATCCGGACTTCAACGGCACAGCACCGCAGGGTTCTGCGTTCAATCTACAAAAGACGGCGACCTCGGGCAGGATTGACGTCGCAGGAGGAACCGGCACGCGGTGGGGAGAGGCCTTCGATGCTGATGAGAACGACCTCATCGTATGGCACAACGGCTCGGATGCGGCCTGTCTGGTTGTGTTCGCCCCAACTGGTTTTGTTGATTCAGGTGCAAGCGTCACCCCGGCCTGTTCGGTGCACAACTACGGCACCAACGCGGCCAGCTTTGACGTGAAGATGAACATCGGGACCGCCGTGGGCACCGCGCGGGTTGACGACCTTGCTCCGGGCACAGGCAAGCGCGTGAACCTGTCACCTGACTTGGTGGCCAACGTACCTCCCGGCAGGTTTTCCGTGAAGTGCTCCACCCGGCTGGACGGCGACCAGGACCAGGAGAATGACCGGCAAGGACCTTATGACATTCTGGTAGTGAAACGAGATGTGCGGCCAGTTTCAGTCGTTGCGCCGTCCGGTACATACGCCAAGGGCACGGAAATACGACCCGAAGCGGTGTGGCAGAACGAAGGTAATCTGGCTGCGGAGTTTGTCGCCTGGATGATTGTTTCCGACCCGACCGACATAGAGCGGTACAGATGCAGCAAGGAAGTGAACGCAGGCGCAGGCCCGGGTAGAGCGGTCTCGGTTCTGTTCGACGATGTGCTCATCCCGGATCGCCCGGGCACCTGGACCATCCGTTGCAGCACCGCATACCAGGGCGATATGCTTCCAGATAATGACCAGATTGTATCGGAGTTCGACGTCACGACAAGGGACGTGGCTGTTGCGTCAGTTGTGACGCCAACGCCTGGCAAGACGTATCTGCCGGGTGAGGCTTTAGTCCCGGAGGCAACCTGGAAGAGCTACAGCACGTCCGAACCGGCTGACTTCTGGGCGTGGATGACGATCTTCGAGCCTGAAGTCAGGTCTCCGGCTGAATTCTCAGCAAACCAACCCGGCACTGCCCTGAACGGTCTTCACTATCGCGACAGCCTGTTTGTTACCGGGCTTGCGGCCGGCAGGGACACTTCCTTGCAGTTCTCACCAGCCAAGCCGCTCACGTTCTCCGGCACCTGGACCGTGCGTTGCAGTACCTTCTACACTGGCGACCTGGAACCTGAAGACGATACGGTCAGCTCCTGGTTTACTGTTGGTGCGCCGGATATCGAAGTAGTTTCCATCATTGCGCCGGCAGGAGCGGTGGAGACGAGCGCTGTGGTCCTGCCCAAAGCCTTGTTGGCCAATCGCGGTGACTGTATCTTGACCTTCCAGGCCAGGTTCACTATATGGAGTCCGGCAGACGGTCCGGGGTCGCCGACGTATGACGAGACAGTCGTGGTGGGAGGACTCGAAGTTGGTGCGGAAAGCACGGTGGTCTTTTCGCAGTTCAGGCCGTCAGGTATGCTGGGAGCTTGGACTGCGAGGTGCACGGTGCTTGTGTCTGGTGACCGTTCTCCCGATAATGACGCAAAGTATGGTGCGTTTGATGTCACCTGGCCTTTGGAATGGCTGTCCGTGACGGATATGACCTCGAAGCCGTCGGAAAAGGCAACCAAGGACGGAGCGTGGCTGGCGGTTGGACCGGACGGGCCGAAGTTCAAGGCTCAAGGGTCAATGCTCGAAACCGGAGCTTCGAAATCCCGGGCGAATGGAGGCAAGCTGTCAGCCAGAAGCGTGATATATGCTGCGAAGGGCAACAAATCATACGACTTCTACAAGTACTACCCAGCAAAAGATAGCTGGGTCACTCTGTTGCCTATACCGGATACAGAGCCTACGTTGGGCAAGCCTAAGCCGTTGTCCAAAGGTTCCTGTGCGGTATCGGATGGCAAGGACTACCTGTATATGCTCAAGGGTAACAATACACAGGGGTTCTGGCGCTACCGAATAGAAGACGGTAAGTGGGACACGTTGACCCGCTCTCCGCAGAAGATAAAGGGCGGCAATGATGTGGCTTACGTGAACCACAACGGTAAGGAGTACGTGTATCTGCTGGCCGGTGGTAAGACAGCGTTCTTCCGTTTTGACATAGAGTCGGGGCTGTGGACCGAGATGGAAAGCGTACCCTACGGCGGAAACAAAAAGAAGTACGGGGCAGGTTCGTTTCTGGTGTATGACGGGCTGTACACCATCTATGCGCACCAGGCAAATGTAGTCGGGCCGGATTCAAATCACTATATGTATCGCTATGACCTGGCAGACGAGAAATGGGATAAGACGGAGTACAATGGTCTCCCCTGGTTTGGCACCGAGGATGGGAGCGAGGGCAAGAAGAAGAAGTCAAAGGACGGTGCAGCTGGAGCGTGGCATCTGGGAAAAATCTACGCGCTGAAGGGCGGAGGCTCGCAGGGTTTCTACCAGTACAACCCGGGCGCGGATATGAGTGGGCTGAACTTGAGACAGTACCGCGGACAGGCTCAGGCGGCAAGAAGGCGGTGAAAGGCGGCGCAGACCTGGTGTATTGGGACTTGAGTGCGTTCTACGCGCTGAAGGGTAACAAGACTCTTGAGATGTGGCGGTACGTGGGGCCGTCACCTTACAGCTCACAGCCTGCAGCCAACAGCCGGCCCAGAGCGATGGGTGGGAAGTTCGAAGTTCGCACCTCGAAGTTCGAAGTTCTGCCGAACCCGATAGCGGGCGGATTCGCTACGCTCAGGGTGCAAGGGTGCAAGGGTTCAAGGGTACAAGTGAGGGCATATGACGCGGCAGGTCGGTGCGTGTTGAATCAGACGTATTCGCGTGCGGGCTGATGCGTCAGGTGTCATGCTTGACCTTCGGGCTCTGTCCAGCGGCGTGTATCTCGTGCGGTTGGATGCCGATGGTCTGACCGCTTCGCACAGGCTGGTGGTGACCAGGTAGCAGATAGCACTTAGCAGTCCGTACACAGCATAAAGGAGTGGACGTTCAGTCCGCTCCTTTTGCTCGTGGTATTGGCCTTATCACATCAGGGCGGACCTCAAACTGAGAGTAGGACTGGACAGTGGCGCGAAGAAATCTGGTGCCCACGCCGCGGAAGCACTGGGCATAGAAGCCCAGAAATAAGACTGTGACGTTTCGTAGTCCGCGCCAAATCGAAAGTTGGAGATTTCGGAACACGGGCTGATTGAAAAGTAGAAAAGGGAAGCCTTTGTTGAGGTAACAGGCAAATACACCCTATTCGTGTTCCCCCTAGTTAGTGAGGTGCCACCTCTAAGCTTCTCCGAACCTGCACAGCCCTATGTGCTAGTCCGTCGATGTTCTGGATTTGACTTGTTCTTCCCACGTTATATTATAAATTTATTGGGGGCCCGTAGTGTAGCCTGGTTTAACACGTCGCCCTGTCACGGCGAAGATCGCCAGTTCAAATCTGGTCGGGCCCGTTTTTCTAGCAATCGCCCGCAGACTACGTCATGCTCACCGTGATAATGGCCGCGACCTTGACCTTCGCGGCCGTTTTTCCCAAAAACTACCATATGCTAGAGACGCGGACTCAGGCATTCACCCGCGCGCTAACTGCCGGCGATTCCAGAACCATATTCAATATGTTTGTTCCCCAATTTCAGGAAGAAATTGGCTTTGAGAGATTTGACTCAGCTCTCTCTGCTTGGTATGCCGGCCGTCGCATCGTCCGTGCCCGAAGCCTAGTTGTAAACATCACCGGACTGGGCGGACACGTTTCCACCTGGCCCTTCTTTGCAGGCAGACGTGATTATTCCTATTTGTACCAGAGTTGGTTGTTTACCGACCAGGGATGGAAGCTTGTCTGGCTGTCCCGCGTCCTCAATCAATCGCACCAGTATGGCCAGAGCGACACAATGGAAATGGGCAATGTGGTAGAAGCGGCTCTTACCTATCTATGTACTCCGGCGGGACTCAATGAACTACGGCGAGGCCTGCGTTTGCCCGACACGGTGGTTGTAGTCTGGCGCCTCCCTAAAAAGGGAAACCCTCTTCGCCTGCCCGGCCGCTCGGCAGTTATCTTTACGCCCTACCAGCTGCGCCAAGTCAGAAAAATCCCCGATGTTCCGATGTACTTCGAGATTGCGACCGTCAGAATTTTGGGCAACCTTGCTACCTGTGCTGTAGATTTGGTGCTATCTCCGCCGAACGAGCCCGGTCGCCCCAGGCGCTCGCTCGGCGTCCAACTTTACCTGGAAAAAAAGGCAGGAAATTGGCAGGTTCACTCTCGCGGCAGAAAATGGTAGCCAAGTCCTCGTCCTCTTCTGTAATACGGATACTCTTCGCCTGTGTCGGAAATTCCTGCCGCAGCCAGATGGCCGAAGCCCTCTGCCGCCAACTTGGTAAAGACGTGGAGTGCACCTCTGCGGGTTCCGCTCCGGCTGACCGTGTGCAGCCAGATACGATCAAAGTTATGCAAGAAGTCGGCTTGGACATTTCTAATGCCCGTCCGAAGGCGTTCTCCGATCTTCCAAATTTGCAATTCGACTATCTAGTCACTATGGGTTGTGAAGTCCACTGTCCGTTCCTACCCGGCGCGCGTCTCATTCAATGGCAGATACCAGACCCCTTCGGAAAAGGCATCGAAGAGTACAGAAAAGTGCGCGACACAATCCACGTGAAAGTACTTCAGCTTCTGATCTCTCTGAATAGGCTCAAACGCCTGCCAAGTTAAACGCCAGTCGGGTGCCGCCTACAGACCACGCAGATATTCTGGCTTGAAACGGCGATACATTATCGCTGCTTCCAACTCCGCAACAAGCCGCTCTTTATCCTTGGGTAGCCGACCTCCCAGTGGCACATAATTTGATGCGTGGTTCGACCGGAACACGCTACCTTTTACATCTACTTGTTCCAGAAACACTTTCAGTTCCATAGCAAGCTCTTCTGGACTGGGCAACTGAAACTCGCCCCGTTCTATCGCGGCAGCAAGCGGTGTACCTGGAATTACAGTCACGGTTAATGCTGAAAGATAATTCGGGTTCATCTGCGAAACAACCCGTGCAGACTCAACGGCGTGCTCTCGCCATAGCTTTCTACCTCCCAGCCCCAAAAGATATATTACCGAGGACTTCATTCCGCATTCCTGTGCTTTCTTTACCGCTTCCACCATCTCCCCAGCGCTCGCACCTTTCTCCATTCTTTTCAGAATCCGATCCGAACCCGACTCTAACCCTAGATAAAAAATACCAAGCTTATGCCGCACCAGCTCCCGCAGTTCCGCCTCCGACTTCTTCAATATGTCGCGCGCGTTAGCATAAATGCCTACTCGCTGTAAATCGGGAAATCCTTCCTCTAGTGCCACCAGTATTTTCAGCAAATGCGCAGCGGGCAGCACCATCGCATCACCGTCACAGAGAAAAACTCGCTTGACAAGTCCGCTGCGCCCAATCCGTTCGGCAACCAGTTGTATATCCTCCAGCACCTCCTCCAACTTGCGCACGCGAAATCGCTTATCCCTGTACATGGCACAAAATGCACACCGATTGTGCGAACAACCAATAGTCGCCTGTAATAAAAGTGAATCGGCCTCAGACGGCGGACGGAAAATGTTTCCCTCGTAACGCATGAAATACCTTCTCCGAAGTGCGCAACAGAAGCTGCCTACGGCTGTTCACCTGGATTTTCTCCAGCATAAGACTCAATCACATATACTCCGATAATTCTTCCTGGATCTGACCCCAGATAGGTAAACCTGAGTCCTGCCGAAATATAGTTTTCTCCGTAGTCCATGTACCGCATAAACTCCGGATGCCACTCGCCAGTGCCGAACTCCCAGAAAGCTAGAGCAGGGAGAAAAACATTCATCCCTTTTGCTTTTTTTCGCAGCTGTTTGTACAGGTCGTCATAAGAAATTATTTCACCTGGTAACCGGGAAATCACTCTGCGGGCCCGGTCGGTCAGAAAATCGGTCGGAAAGAAAATAAACTGCGGAGTCATTTTTAGGCCTCGCACTATGGCTGGTAGCACCGAATCCAACGCCGCAAAAAGTGGAGAATCTATCAGATAGACACCGGCCACCCCAGCTTCGTCTAGTTCCACAAGCTTGAAACTCAATGCTCCCCAGGCGTAGTCCTCCGCCTCATCCATGTAACGCATATACTCAGGATGCTCCTCAGAAGTTCCAAAAGCCCAGAAGGCCAAAGCCGGCAGTCTCTGCATCAATTGTCTGCCACCTCTTCCTTTCACTACCTGATACAACTTCTGGTAGGGAACCACTTCATCGGCTAACGGTTGAACTACTTGTCTTGTCCACTCGTCCAGAAAGCTTGTCGGCCAGAAAACAGCCCTCCAGCGCTGCCGTGACCTCTGTATCATCCTGTCTGCCAATGCCTGCAGACCATCGCCAAGCACTGGCATGGGAAATACGGCGATGTCTGAACCAAACAGTTTCACCCGCCCCGAACGTGGCTGTGCTCTCAACCTGTAGGCAAGCCTGCTTCCCACGCCAATTGTAACCACGCACACCAACGAACCACGTTCCGCCTGATACGTTTCGCTGAGACGAAAAAAATCCTCATCGAATTTCGCCCCCGAAAAATACCATCTGCCAATAGGACATACTAGATGATAACCACCGGCGTGTACTTCAAAAAACGCACTGTCCCCAGCCTCAAAGGGCACCTGGAACGTCTCGCCCAGGTAACGCTGTAGGATTATTTGAGTTCGCACATCAGTAAATACCAGCGAACCTTGTGGCACAGCCTCTCTCACAAATTCTATCGCCTGCACCAACGGCCCACGCGCTGCCCAGCGCCATCTACCCACCCCGCCTTGATCTGCCATATTGGCAACCACAAGGAGGGTCGCACTGCCAATAAACACCGGCCAGAAAAAGCGGCGGCTAACGTGAGCCAAGAAAATACCTATTCCTGCCGAGATGAAAATGACCAGAACAAAAACTTGGGAAATCTGTCCGTAACCCACAACTCCCAACATGGCGGCAAAAGCGAAAATGAAAAACGGGAGCAGTAAAAGCGCCGCATCCCCCTTTCTGCGTCCTTCTCTCCCGGTTGCCAACAGGAAAACGCCCGCCGCGAACAAACCCAGACTTATCCAAGCACTCTCCCGTGTCTGAAACAGCAACTCAAACGTTCTAAAAATCCCCATTAAAGTAAAAGTCACTATTCCGTCCCGCCCGAGCCGGAATTGGCCAACTGTCTGGTAAGGACGGACAATAATATACACAAGGAGAGACACCAATAGACCGCTTCCTACTACCAATAGCGTTCTGTGTCCGCAAGTCTCTTTCCGTACCCTAAACAGTCCGTAGACCCCCAGGGCCAGGGCAACTGCCAAGCCGGCTTGATGAACCACTGTCCCCAACATGACAGCTAAACATACCAGCAGAGCTTTTCTTATCGAACCACTCTGCCAAGCTTCTTCCCCAAAATACAGCGCAGCTGCGACAAAAAGACAAAGGAAAGCGTGTGCCTGAACATCGCTCATACGTACTATCGCCTGAGGCAATAGTGCCAAAATGAGCGCACCCAATAAGGCAGCTGTTCGGCCAAATAGTTTCTGCATCCAGAGAAAGAAGAAAAACATCGCCATGCCGCTGGCCAGAAGAGAAGGCAGGCGCAGAAGAAAATCTCCCGACCATGGCCAGAGACGCAATAACAACTCATACAGTGGCTGCGGATTAGATGCTCCCGGAGCATAAACATTGCCAGCATAGGGAAGATGCACTGCCATCAGACGCAGTATTTCATCCGAATTCAGATAGCTAATAACGGCATTCAGCACCCGCACAAGCAACCCAAGTGTCAAAATAACAATAGCTGCACCGGCGAAAACACTACTTTCTGTTTTGTCAGAAAAAGAACGAGCCTGGGCTTGGCGTACAGCTGCGTCCCCCCTTACCTGACCGGCATCTTCCCTACACGGAGCATCGAATGTTGTCTGCCGATCTTGGCCGGCCGTACCTCTTTCTTCAGAAGAGTTCATTACCAATTATGCTTTTTCAGTCTTCACATGTCAAAATGCGTAACTGAACTGCTCTTGACAAGTAAAATGCTGATACTACACTGGCGCAAACCCGTTACTAAAGCATGCCCCAAGGTTCCCAAAGCAGAATCAAGATTGACAGACTTTCACTCCTGGCCTTCGTATTTCTCGGCCTGACACTTATCTATGCACTGTCAACTCACCTCGCCAGTGAAGTAGTACCGGAAGATGACGCGTTCATCACTTACCGTTATGCCGAAAACCTGCGGGCCGGCAATGGGCCTGTATACAACCCGGGACAAAAAGTATTTGGCATATCCAGTCCGGCTTATTTGGCCTGGCTTGCTGGAATTGGAACCGTTTTCCCTCACGTTCCGATTCCCGATTTGGCTGTGCGTGCCAATGCCATTTTCTTCGTGGTGGCTGTAATAGCTCTTTACCTTCTTCTCCGACGTCTGGTGGGTTCTACTCCCATCGCCGCCAGTCTCGCCGGATTGTTTGCCTTGCGTCCCGATATGCTTCAGGCTTCTCTAGGCGGAATGGAGCCTTTCCTTTTCTCCGCAATCATGGCCCTTTCCCTCTGGGCAGTTTTTTCCGGTCGCCACAACCTAGCTGCCCTCTTGGCAGGCATTTCTATTCTCGTCCGGCCCGAAGGAGTCTTCTTGGCTGTGGCGGTATGCATAGCCTGGCTGCGTGCCGTACGTCCTCATCCTGCCACATTCTTCTGTTGCCTTCTCTTACCACCCCTGATCTGGATAATATTCGGCTTTGCCTACTACGGCACGCCTATCTACCATTCTCTCATTGCCAAAGCCCGTCCCCTCTACGTACTGCCGGTTGGGCACGCCGCTGACCTAACCATGAAGGAAATAGGATACTGGACTCTCGCTGGCTTCTTCAATAAGGAAACCGGCCTGATGCCACTCCTGCCCGGGGTATTGTTTTTTCTCGCGCTCGTCGCCGTCCGCTTCGCACGCTCAGTGCGCAACCATCCTGTTCTACCGCCGCCCGGTGCCAAACACCCCTTTTTCCCTTGGGATGTGCTGTTGCTTGTCTTTCTGCTGCTTTTCTACATATTGACCAACCCCTTGATGTTTGTCTGGTACTTTCCGCCTATCGCCATACTCTGGATGTGTACCACGGTAGCAAGCCTTCTAGGGCTCATCAGGCGCACCGACCCCACCCGACCCTGGAGAAAGTGGCTGCTCGTTCTCTTGCTCTTGGGAATTTTCCTCATTCCACCGCTGCGTCTATTTGTCTCCCAGCTACAAGCAAGCCGGTCCTGGCTCGAAATACCGCTGGACAAGAAGGCTTATCGGCTGCGAGTACATGCCTACCGCGCAGCTGCCGAATGGCTCAACCCGCGTGTTCCGGCAGGAACGGTCCTGGCAGCTCCAGAAATAGGCGCACTCGGCTACTACTATCAACCCGGCATAGACCGTACCATATCCAAACGGTACGCGCCAGGCCCGGTACTCGATGCCTGCGGTCTGGTTAGCCCCGAAGCCATTCCCTTTTTGCCCGTTCCTGAAGAAGAACGTAGCGGACCCGGCGCCATTCCCCGCGGTTTGATAAAACAAGAACGCCCCGATGTTGTCGTGACTATGGCTCGTTATGCTTACCTCAGCCTTTATCGCAGCCAGTGGTTTCAATCTACCTACACCTTGGTTCATCAAGTGTCCATGGAAGAATCTCTTTGGGGATCAAAAACGGTCGAAATCTTTTTCCGCTCTGATCTCGTGGCGGAAGAATGAAAAAAATACTCATACTTGGCATCGGCGCGGCTCAAGTAGACGCGCTTCGTTGGTGCCGCGCGGCTGGGTTGGAAGTCCATGCCTGCGGTTTGTCAGAACAGGGCGCAGGCCGAAAACTGGCTGACCACTTTGCACTTATAGATATCAGAAATACGCAAGCTGTCGAAGAATACGCAAGGTCTCACACCATAGACCTGATCTATTCTGTCGGTTCAGACGTAGCCATGCCTACTGTGGCTAAAGTAAGTGAAAGCCTTGGATTGCCATCTCTTTTCCCTTCTACCTCCGCATTTATCTGTAACAATAAACACCTCATGCGACAAACCCTTGGTTCCAGCTTTAGTGGTAATCTCCGTTACCGCGTAATTCGAGCGCTGGAAGATGCAGACCCATGGGACATCTTTCCCTGCGTGATGAAGCCCGTAGACAGCCAAGGGCAACGCGGTGTCGTGCTGCTACACAGCCCCCTGGATTTGAGAGAACATTTTTCCCGGACACTCAGTTTTTCGCCATCCGGGCAGGTCATTCTGGAAGAGTACGCCTCAGGGCCGGAGGTATCAGTTAATGTCTACTCAGTAGCTGGGCAAATAAAATTCTTGCAACTTACCGATCGCATAGTGTTCCCAGAGTTTCCCGGCGGCATAGTGCGCGAGCACAGAATACCCGCTACCGTTTCTCCTGTCGTGGAAAACTCGGTATATGACCTCGTAAGGAGAGTTCTCAAAATAATAAGCATACCCAATGGTCCAGCCTACTTCCAAATCAAACTCACCGATACCGGCCCCAAACTGCTCGAGGTAACACCGAGACTAGACGGTTGCCACCTCTGGCGTCTCATCCGTGAATACTGCGGCATCGACCTGTTGGATTGCACTTTTCGCCATCTCCTTGGTCAACCCCTGCCTTCTTTCGAAAAAAAATCTAATGCAATTCCTCTGGCCTTAGTTTTTCCCTCGGGCCGCCCCGGAGAAAAGGTGAATCTATACTCTTACGATATTAACCACCCTATCTATCTGGAATGGTATTACGAACATGGAGAAACTATCAGGCCAATAAATGGAATTATGGAGAAGGTAGGCTACTTCATCCGGAGATTACCGCCGCAAACTGACAACAAAAGAAGTCAAATATGAAAATCGCCTTGGTCGGGGGCAGCGGTTTCATAGGTTCCTGGTTGGTACGCTGCAGCAATCCCGAAGACAGTTTTATTATCGTAGACCAGAATCCGCCACCAGCTGATATTGCGCAACAAGTGGAATACAGACCCGTAGACCTTCTTGCTGCCGTGAATGCTCCGTTTTCAGATCTCTCAAACCAATTGCGTGGCGCAGAGGCGGTCGTACTGCTAGCAGCTCGCCGTCCACCTGCCAAGTGGTATCCGGAAGCACCTCGTGATTACCTAGACAATCTGCGCATGGCCGTCAACGTAATGGAATCCTGCCGGCAACAGGGAATAGATAATGTAGTATTCACCTCCACCATTAGCGTCTACGGCCATCACAATAGAGTCCCCTATGATGAAACAGACCCGCCCCAGCCTGATAGTTACTACGGACTTTCCAAAGTAGCGGCTGAGCAGTTAGCCTTGTTTCTCAATCGTGAGAAAAATATGGCGATAAAGTGCCTAAGACTAGCACATCTCTTCGGGGTTGGCGAGCGGGAGGATTTTATGTTCATGAAATTCGTACGCGCCGCTTTCCACAAGAAAACATTATCAATTTGGGGTAGGGGGGAAGGTCGCAGAGAATATATTTACGTAAAAGACGTCGCGGACGCTATCCGCACCGCTCTGCATCACAGAAATCTGTCGGGTATCTATAATATCGGAACAGGCCAGAATGTATCACATCTCGAGCTGGCAGAACTTATCAATAGCGTCTTCGGTAACGAAGGCAATCTGGCCTTTCTCCAGAACAAGTCCGAAGACAAAGGCGTCGACGGCATGTTAATACGCAAAGCCGAAAGCATACTGGGTTGGCGACCACGTTGGCCTCTGCGGCAGGCGTTGGAAGATATACGTAAGGTTTTACAAGAACAGTCTGTACGTGACTGACTTCACTGGTAGCGTTCGGCTCCGCGATATACTACTCCTGCACGCGTTGATTCTTCTCCATTCATCAGCTGGCATAATTGCCAAAACGCTTTCTTCCCATCGATTTCTCTCCCCCTCCTTTCTTTTACTTTACGCGCTGGAAATCTTCATCCTACTAGTCTACGCGTTCTTCTGGCAAAAGATACTGAAACGTTTCGAACTGTCTGTCGCATATGCCAACAACGGCATGTACATTGTGTGGACGCTGGTCTGGGCCGCACTATTCTTCGGCGAACGTATAAGACCAAACAATATCATAGGCGCTGCAGTGGTTATATCCGGCATTGTCGTATTATTCTGGAAAAAATGAATTCTTACCTTTTCCTATTCGTACTCTCGGTAGTAATAGTCTCTTTCACGCAAATTTTGCTCAAACAAAGTGCAGATAAGAAACACGCCACCTGGTGGCGTGAGTATCTGAACTGGCGGGTATTAACCGCCTACGCTTTGTTTTTCGCCACAACGTTACTTGTCATAATCGCATTTCGCGGGGTGGAACTAAAGAATGGACCCATCCTACAATCCCTAGGCTATGTCCTTGTCCTCTTGCTGGAGCGTATTTTTCTCAGGGCACGCATATCTCTGCAGAAAGTAATCGGTATTCTTCTTATTGTTACAGGTATTGTGATTTTCAATCTGCGCTAGAAAAGAAGCGTACGGGCTCTTACGATGTAAAAAGAACTTAGGCCGCTAAAGCACACAATTATCGGGGAAATGAATTACCTTACCAGCGAGAACTGGTATTGGGGTGACTCATCCACTCTATCCGCCGCCACCAATTCTCGTTTTCTATATACCACCTGATTGTCTCGGCCAGCCCCTGTTTAAATGGTCGCCCAGGCTTCACCCCAAGAATCTGAGCCGCTTTTTCAGTAGAACTCACATGCAAATCCACCTGTCCCGGCCTGTCCTCAATAGCCACGCACAGACTCTTCGGTTTGCCTAGATATTCGAGTATCATATGTGCAATTTCCTTGACAGAAAAGACTTCCCCGGAGCCAAAGTTGAATACCTCTCCTATTACTTTGTCCCTGTTGGCTAGCACCAGAAACAGTCGTTCGCACAAATCCTGTACATGTAACCAGTCCCGCCGTGCCGCTCCCCCGCCATGCAACTCCAACGGTTTGTCCTGCAAAGCAGAGGTAATGAATCTGGGAATAAGCTTTTCCAGGTGCTGATTAGGACCATACTGATTAAACGGCCGGATGATGGTGGCTGGTATCTTGTAGGTTTTTATGTACGAATAGACCAGTCTGTCCGCTCCGGCCTTGGCTGCCGCATAGGGACTCATCGGATTAAGAGGATGTTCCTCTGTCATCGGTTCTGACAAAGCAGTACCATAAACTTCGCTGGTTGATATATGTACGAACAGCTCCAGTCGGTCAGCATACTTCACCACCGCATTCGCTACCGTGTGAGTACCCAGCACATCGGTCTCGAAAAAAACGCGATTGTCATAGAGCGAACGTGCCACGTGCGACTCTGCAGCAAAATGTATAACGGCATCGGCACGCGCCACAAGCGAACTTACCAAGTCCGGATTGCATACGTTGCCATACCAGAATTCATACCGGTCCCGGTCATTCCGAATTCGCTCCGGTATATTCTCCGGATTACCTGCATATGTAAGCAGGTCCAGGTTCAGAATACGCGTATCCGGATGCCTATCGTAATAGTAGCGAATAAAATTGCTACCGATAAAACCAGCTCCGCCAGTTACAAGAATTGTTCTCATCGTCTTAGTATGCAGCACCCATTTCGCTTGTCAATTGTCTCGGTTGACAGCATAACAGTGCCCGGCATACTTGAAAAATGCAGTCCGGACCCACAACACCGATGTCTAAGCCGCGACGAAACCTGTTAGACCTACTAATGGCCAAACCATATCTTCTGGTATTAGGAGGCACCTGTCTGCTGGGTTCGGTTTCCCTTATTTATCCTTTCGGTCGAGACCAGGGCATCTACGCCTTCCTGGCCAGTTCCCTCTTCGAAGGCAAAACACTATATCGGGACATCTGGATGGGTATGGCACCACTCACGGTATACATTCACGCTCTAGCTTTCCTGCTCTTTGGCCGCTCACCTATTTCTCTCCGCCTGCTAGACCTCGTCTGGACTATGGCCACTGCCGGGCTGGTCTTTGTATTCGTACGTCGCTCCTTCGGAAAAGTCTGGCTGGCTGTTACGGCCGGTCTGATATACCCCTCATTTTATTACCTCCTCGGATACTGGGACACGGCCCAAGTTGATGGCTTTGCGAATTTCCCAGTAGTAGCGGCCTTTGTACTGGCCCTAACCGTACTTCGCTCACCTACCGCTTATAGCCGCCATTGGTTCTGGATTGGCGTGCTTTTTGGAGTTGCCTTCTTTTTTAAATATCCAATACTGATACTGCTCGCAGGTCTTGTTATTTTCGCTTTCTTCGCCACAAGAAAGATTCCAGCTCTCTCACTGTTCGACCCCGGCACACTTCCACTCGCACCTCCGTCTGTCCGTCCCAAGTATAATTGGAGACGATGTTTCGCCTCTCTCATTATCGGCTTCCTTGTTCCCTGTGTCTTGACGACGGTAATTATTTCCGCTTCAGGAGCCCTACCGGATTTCCTGCAGCCGATACTCCACCGAGCTTTTTCCTATCCTGCACAAAGCTACCTGCATGAAGGGCTGTTCAAACGAGCAATAAGATTTGTGGCCAGTTGTACCCTTGTTCCGTATTTCGGTATTCCTCTACTATTCTGTTCTGCAGGTATAGTATTCTCCATCCTCGTCCTCCTCCGCCGCAGAAAAGATTTCTTCGAACTCGATCGCTTACCAATAATCTTGTGCTGGGTATGGCTGGGGGCTGGCCTCATGTATGTATATATCCAAGGCCGGTTCTTCCCTTATCACTTCTTGATTCTTTTGCCCGTATCGGCGACCTTAGGAGCCATCGCTCTGTACTACTTCCGTATCTTTCTGGCTGACAGTATCTCCACTCGGCGCAGTCGTGTGCTACTCGCCGGGGTATTATCTGCATCTTTACTAGCCGGCAGCCCTTATCCAGACCGTTTCGCAACTCTTTTTCGTATAGTGGCTGGCAAGTTGTCTTTACGGACATACTGGTCTCAACCTACGCATAACACGGTGGATTTTGACCTTGCTGCTCAGCTGCGCGTCTCCAACTATATCCGTACGCAGAGCAAGAAAGGCGAACGCGTGCTTGTCTGGGCAGCAGACCCTTTAATAAATTTCCTCGCTGACCGCCCATCCGCCACACGTTTTCCCTACAATCATCCACTTATTTCTCTTTGGTCGTGGCCTGAATTGAAAGCCGAATTTGTCCGGTCGCTGAAAGCGGACCCTCCCGCAATGCTGGTAGTAGCCCACCATGACTCTACGCCCCACGTAACCGGCCATCAGCTGGACTCCTATCTGGCCCTGAAAAACTTCTCGGAGTTTGCGGATTTCGTAAACGAGAACTATGAGCCAATAGCGGTATTTGGCCGCTACGATGTTCTCCGTCTTGCCCACACGGAGGATAGCCTCCCATCCTTCTATCATCTATCTACCGAACTGCTGAAGCAAAATCTACGCGAGGCGCTCCAGTTTGCGACCCAGGTAAATCCCAGTTCTTATCGTTACATTCTCTGGCCTTGGCATGCCGAAAGTGCCCAAGCTGCCTTGCCGCTGCATCTCCAAAAACGACTAGTGAGTTACAGAAAACTAAACAACCTGATGTGGCGAGAAGAAACAAACTGGGATTCCCTGCTTCCTTCTCTGAGTATATGGATTGTGGACGATAACCGACCTTTAGGTTACTTGTCCCAACTTCGCAACCAGAACGCCCTCGAGGACTTGGTGACCGACAGCCTGGCCTTTACGCTGCTATACTCCAGCAGCAACCGGGTTGCCTACGTATATCTTATTGAAAGACTGAGCGCCGAAACAGTCAGATAACACAGCTGGTATCTCAACTGCTTAGCGAAACCGAGCTGGATACAGGAGGAATGATAACTACCTTGAAGGAAACGTTCGCATATATCACCGGAAAGTCTGTCGGCGTCTCCCTGTGCAGGACCGCAAAATTTACTCCATACTTATCTGCCAGCTGCAAAAGCTGGTCCTCCGTGATCCTTCGGTAGTTTGCGTTCATCTCCGCCAAAGCCGGGAATCCTCTCCCGCTTATCTCCCCGTAGCAGTCTGCTAACCGCTGCCGCCAAGCCAGCAACCCCGCATCTGATACTAACGTGCATTTAAAGTCTATGACGACTGCCCGCCGAGCAGAAGCGCGAAATCGCTCAAAATGTGGCGGGATGAGGAATATGGCGTCGGACGGTGTGTACCGGCGACAGAAAGCCGCAATTTGGTCTTGCGAGTCCACAATATCCTCTACCTGGAAAAGCGGCTGCGTACCCCGCAGTAATCCTTCCAGCGGTCGAATGGGTCGATACTTGTGAACAATAACCACAGCCACAGTCACCAATACAATTCCCGCGGCGGCCAGGTAGCGACGTAATCGATTCTGCATCTCCATCCATATCACTACTGCCCCAGCGAGAACCGCCAAAGTAAGCATCTCCGTATTGGAACGTCTGGTAAAAATGATTACTGCGACTCCGAAGAGAACGGTACCGGCCAGAAAGCACGTACGAACAAATCCGCCGTATCGCTTCAACCATCGGCGGACAACTTCAACCACGTGTCCCCATAGCACAACATGTGGATGAGCAAACCCTGTAGGAAGAAACAAAAGGGAAGCAACCACTGGTTGTTCTGGCCATTCTCCCTGAGCCAATCGAACAATTGTGCCGGCAAACAACATTAACCCCAGCCACTTCATCACAAACACGTATCTGGACACTTGAAAGGTGGCCCAGAGGCGTGATGGCCACGCCTCTACGAACAAGTAACCACCCAACCAGAGCAAAAGTAGTAACCCTGCCACCAGGGCTACTCGCAGCGCCAGGGGGCGATTCGTCTCCGACTGACGATACCACCAGACCCAGGAAAACACAGCGGCAGCAAAGAAAAACCCCATCGCCACCCATTCCCTTTTTGGGAAAAAGGAAAAGAATACGTGATGGGGATTGCGGAACCACCCGAAAAGCATCACGTATTCCCTATTATTCATAATACGCTCCCCGCTGGCAGAAGACCAGAAAAGACCCACGGCTGCCGTAAGAACAACAGCCATTACCAGTGTCAACAGGAAAGTCCGAAGTCGGACCGAACGTCCCGTTATTCCCAGACCAAACAAAGAAGATAGACCGCATGCTGCCAAGCCCAAAAGAGCTGCTCCGATTCCGACTAGGGGATGGATAGGAATAGCTACCAAGGCCAGCAAGGCACTGGCCAAGGGACGACACTTTATGCCTTGCCAGAGTGAAAGCAGGGCTGGTCCCAAGGCCAGAGAAGCAGGGAGCGCCCCAGAAATGAATAGGTAGGCCGACCGGCCTAATTCCACACTAGCCACAGACATCACTATCGTTGTGGCTACTGCCGCAGCGAAATCAGATCGGGCAAACATCTCTTTTGCCGCCAGGTAGGTAGCAAAGGCTACCACCGCATTCTGCAGCCAGGTGAGAATTACGAACAACACTGGCACGGACAGAAGTTTTGCCGGGAACGTCAGCAGTCTTATGTAGAAAAACCTAGGACCGAACGACTCAAATGTCTTTACTACAAAGAAATCCCTAGCCAGACAGTTGGGATCAAGAGCATGCAATAGAAGCGGCAATTGACAGACCTCGTTGTATCTCCCGCAATAGTACCCGTGCAGGAAGGTAGAGGCCAGACCAGCCAGGGCCGCAAATACCAAGGCGTCGCCAAACGAACGACGTCCCTCTTTCATTTTTCAGAAGCGAGCGACACGATAGTATCGGTGACGTAAGACACTTCCGCTTCGCTCAATCGAGGATAAAGAGGTATGCTTAGGGTACGCTCGCCGATTTCCTCTGCCACCGGAAATTCCCCCCCCGAAAATCCGTATCGCTGCCGGTAATACGCTCGCAGATGGACGGCTCGGTAATTCACTACCACTCCCACATTCCGCTCCTGGAGTTTTGCCAACCAGTCATCTCTTTTTCCTGCCGGCGCCCAGATAGTAAAAAGATGTCGAGCATGTTTCACTCCCGGCAGGGTTATGGGAAAATCTACTCCATTTTGTCTAAAAGTAATTTCATACTGTCTGGCAATCTGTTCTCTTCTTTCCCACAATTCCTCAATCCGTGTCAATTGCGGCAGCAGTACTGCTGCCTGCAAGTCAAACATATTAGCCTTATAACCCGGGAAATACATATCCCAGTGCTGATAACGTTGATACCGCTCTGCTGCCGACTTGCTCATTCCGTGCAGACGAGCTATCACCAGATATTCTCGAAGTTTGTCGTCGTTCGTAACCACGGCCCCACCCTCCCCACAAGCCAGATTCTTAGTAGCATAGAAGCTGAAGGCAGCCGCATCGCCAAGTTGTCCGGGCCTTATACCATCGCGCACACCCTCGACACAGTGAGCAGAATCCTCTAATATATTAACGCCATACCGCTCACCCAATTCGCGCATCGCCTTCATATCCACCATTTGACCATACAGATGCACGGGAATAACAGCCTTTACTCCTCTTTCTTTCTTGAGAATATCCTCCAACTGATTCAGGTCTAAGAGCGCTGTCTTCGGATCAACATCGCAGAAAACGACTTCCGCCCCGCAATGCAACACTACGTTGGCACTGGCAATAAAGGTCATAGCCGGCACAACTACCTTGTCTCCGGGGCCGATACCCCACCCTTTAAGCACCAAAAAAAGACCGGCTGTGCAAGAAAACATTCCTACACAATGCTGCACACCAAGATACCGGGCGAAACTCTCTTCGAACTCTCTTGTTTTCGGGCCCGTCGTGAGAAATATGCTGTCCAGTACCTCGGCCACTGCCCGCTTTTCCGCTTCACCCAGAGAATGTCTGTAAAACTCAACCTTCATATTCCACTCCTTTCCCGGCTGTGCGACCTGTTGTTTCCACGCTTCCAAAGCCTACCCGCTCTTTTACGATGTAAAGCGGTCTCCTTTTCGTCTCCGCAAAGGTACGACCAAGATATATACCCACTATGCCTAATGTAGCAATAATCAATCCACTCAAGAAAAACAAAGACACCACAAGGCTCGCCCATCCTGCAACTGACACTCTGTGCAGCAGTGCCCGGATGACTATATACAGGCCATAAGCCAGAGCAAATACCGCAATGGTAAATCCCAGACGTACGGTCAGGTGGAGTGGTTTATCGGAATAGGCAATGATGGCATCTTCTGCCAGGCGCCAACGTTTGCGAAACGAATACCCACTTCCTCCGGCTGCACGGGCATCGTGCTGCACATCGACCGTGGTAGAAGGAAAACCCATCCAGTCCAACATACCAGCAACATAGCGCATCTGCTCCCGCATGGTCCGAAAATTCTCCACCACCCGGCGGGAAAGCATACGGAAGGCACCTATCTGTTCATCCCGATGCATTCCCGTGAAATAATTAAAAAGTCTGGAAAAGAACCAAGAGGCCAGTCGTTCAGACAGACGGTGCTTCCGCTTTACCCTTCGAGCATGAACAACGTCGTAACCTTCCAGCGCTCGAGCATAGAGTTTGGGTATTTCCTCGGGGCGATGCTGCAAATCTCCGTCCATGATCACAACCCAGTCGCCGTCACAAACATCCAAACCGGCTGTGATGCCGTGATGCTGGCCAAAGTTGCGACTGAACTGAATTCCCTTCACTCTACTGTCCTTCCCCGCCAATTCTTCCACTATCGTCCAAGTGCGGTCCCGACTGCCATCATCCACGAAAATTATCTCGTAGTCCGGATGCAGGGAAGCAAGTACTTTGCTCAGACGCGTGTACAACTCAATCAGACAACGTTCCTCATTGTACAGAGGAATTACGGCAGAAAGATGTGGCATGGCGAAAAGGGATACTAACAGACTACATGCAGACGTCAAGAGATTGACCAGCTTCTGCCCTCTCTTATAATCCCCTCCAGCCAGCAAAGTCTTATGTCGGAACAGAGAACAGACAACGAACACGCCAGGACGACGGCAACTCCGCTTCTTCCCGGACCGCCGATGTCTGCTTCGGCCACGGGTGGCGCATCTTCTTTGGCCCTGCAGGTCACAATGATTGTAGCTGGTATTATCCTGCTAGCACTAGCAGCTGTTTTCGCTTATACCGACAACTGGCTGTTTGCCGCCCGTGGACGTGTATTTGTACGCTTGCCCGGTATGCTACCCGGCCAGTATTACTTCTTTCCTCTCTGGCTAGTGCTTCTGGGACTGCCCGGAGTACTTGTGGCCTTGGGGTATGTTCTCTCTCCCACTTTCCGCACAGCTCTACGTGTTCCTTGGCGTTCCCCCAGTACCGCAACTCCGCTGGCAATAGCCTTAGCTGCCTTTATCTTCTCCATGATACCCGCCGAGAATCAGGGCACCTATATTCGGGAGACGGGAACCACTATGGTTTTCTACTTGATGCTCGCCGGCTGTGGCACCACCCTACTTCTCATCGGAGCATATCGGTGGCTCAAATTCCTAGACCGCCCCATGGAAAAACTGGAACACTGGATTTTGGGGCTTAATCCAAAGATCTTCATTCTTCTTCTGTTTAGTTTCACCTTTCTCGTTGCGAATCTTATTTCCTTTTTCTGTTTCGAGCATATGCCCCATGTGGAAGACTCTATTGCCCAAGTATTTCAGGCACGTATCTTTGCCTCGGGCAGGCTGTGGCTGCCCTCTCCCCGCTTCCCCGATTTCTTCGACTACACCCATATCATAAACAACGGCCGGTGGTATTCGCAGTATTCATTTCTACATTCTTTCCTGCTGATGTTTGGAGTATTTATCGGCGCACCCTGGATTATTAACCCCCTCTTAGGCGCTTTAACCGTTCCTCTCATTTACATACTGGGCCGCGACCTGTACGGAGAACGTACCGGGCGGTTCGCCGGCGTTCTCGCCGCGTTGTGTCCGTTCATATTCAATATGTCAGCCGAGTATATGAACCATGCCAGTGCCCTACTGTTTTCCACCTTATTCCTTATCTTCTATTTTCGGACCATCGACCTGAAGGATAGTTCGTCTAATTCTCCTGCTTCTAATCCCGACAACAAGCACAAATGGCTGAACCCATTAATAGCAGGAATTGCCCTGGGACTGGTTGCTAATATCCGTCCCTATACCGCCTTGGGCATAGCAGCTCCGTTTGCCATCTACGGCATCTACCTGCTGGAAAAAGAGCGCGGCCGTCACCTGGCCCAGTTTACTCTTATGGTACTGGCAGCAGCAGCGACCACGAGTCTGGTATTCATATACAACTGGTTGACTAACGGAAATCCTTTTCTCTGGGGTTATGTGGTAAAGTGGGGACCGGGACACGAAATAGGTTTTGGCAGATCCGCCTGGGGAGCAGCACACACACCCTTACGGGGACTTATCAACTCTCTCAGCAACCTTAACCGAGGAAATAAATCTATCTACGAATGGCCGATTCCTTCTCTTCTGCCTCTCATTTTGCTTTTCGCTTCCGGCACGCGCAACCGCCGGGACTGGTTGCTTTTTTCCGCCTTCGCTAGCTTGATAATAGCCTTTTTCTTCTATTGGTTTGAGAATATAAGTTTCGGCTCTCGTTTTCTGTATGAATCTTCTGCTGCTATTGTCATCCTTACCGTACGGGGAGTGCAACAATTGGGGCCATTCCTCCGTCGTAGCTTTGGTTTGATGAGCGTCTCCGATGAATCCGTAAGTCGTTTCCTGCGTCGCCTCTGGCCTGTCTTGGCCGTCCTCACAATTGGCATAACCTTGCCGCCCGTATTCCATACCTTTCGCACCTATCACGGAGTAAGCGGCAAACTGGTACGGACCGTAAAACGCGCAGGACTCAAGAATGCACTAGTGTTCTGTGGCCATCTGGGACATGGGTTCTCTGCCAATCGGCTAAGTCTAGACGGAGATGTTGTGTATGCCAAGGACTACGGATTGTGCAATCCGGCGCTTACCCTGGCCTACCCGGACCGTGACTACTACTACGGCAACTGGGATACTTTGCGCCGTCTGGAGGGCATAGAATACTCCAAATCGCGGTTGAAACGAGCCTTGGACGAAATGGGCAGCTTTCTGGCAGAATTGGACGTGTCTTCCTATCGAACAGTCATCTGGCCATTCAACGATATACCTCTACCTGTAATAGAATCCGGACCTCGTGTGCTTGATCCTCGCGAAATGTCCCGCGAAATATTCACAGGAAAGCACGAATTCGACGACTACCTGCCGGCTATCGCCTGCTGGATAGTCAACGACAACCGCGAACATCTGAGGATTTTCTCATTTATGAACGACCTGCAAAACGTGCTGGCCGGCACATACAAGTTCACTCTGTTAATGGTAACCTCAGAAGGTACGGGAGCAGTGTATGAAATTTCTTTTGCGACCGGCCGCGAGCTCACAGTACCACCTCGTCCTACTGCTGTACCTCTACGGTAGCCACATCAAACTCTTGCCGCCCAACGTCATGTTAGCTGATAAATACGCTTGACTGACTATTACCCCCTATTATGATGGAAAGCAGGATGTACCCAGAATACACTGATTTTTCGGCAACCGTACTGGACCTCGGACCAGAAGCAATCGACCGCTTGGAGATGGAGCGTTTACGCAACGTGCTGTCGGCAAAACAACCAACTTCTGAACGTCTGGAGCTGGGAGATGAAGAGCTACTGCGACGTTTGAATCTTCTGGTTGCGGACCATTCGCTGCATCTAACCGCAGCTGGCCTGCTGCTCGTAGGAAAAGAAGAAGCGCTAAAACGTACCATTCCGGGGCATGAAGCCATTTATCTGCACATGCATAACCAAACCGAGTACAGGCGACGGCTGGATACATCTAAATCGCTCTTGTCCATCCTGCAAAGTATGACGCAGGCCGTAGAGCCCCACAACCAGGTATTTACGCTCAAACTCGGATTGTTTCACTTCGACATTCCGGATTTTCCTCAGGAGGTCTATCGCGAAGCCCTACTCAACGCCCTGGTTCATAGAGACTATCAGCGACACGGTCCAGTTTACCTGCGCCATTATCCCGACCGCCTAGAAATCTCCAGTCCGGGAGGATTCTACGGCGGTGTAACTGCCGAGAACCTGCTCGGGCACGAACCTGTGACGCGCAATCGTCTGCTGGCCGAAGCTCTTCAGCGTATTGGACTAGTAGAAAGAGCCGGTATGGGCGTCAAGCGTATGTTCCAGGTTATGCTTTCCTTTGGCAAAGAGCCGCCTGCCTACGAAGCCACGGCCGACTTCGTGCGTGTCAACCTGCGCAGCGGCCGTACCGGAAGCGGCGCAGGGATTGATGAAACCTTTGCCCGGTTTGTAGCTCAAGAACAAAAGGAAGGGCGAGAGCTGGGTTTATCTGACCTTCTAATTTTGAACTTTCTCAAGCGTAACCGGGAAATAGATACAGCCGAGGCCAAACGCATACTGCAACGAGGGGAAAGCGAAGCCCTGGAAACCCTCAACTCCATGGTTGCGCGCCAACTCCTGGAACCGTTCGGCCAGAAGAAGGGCCGCATCTACCGTCTGTCCAAACGAGTATATTCCAGCCTGCGCACATGTGTTGACTACCAGATATTCCGCCGGGCCGAAGCCGCCTATGCTGAAAACACTATTCTGGCCTACCTGGATGAAATGCCAGAAGGCCGCCAGTACGTCACTAACGAAATAGTACGCACACTTCTGCGGGTCAACGCTCACCAGGCTGGTTATATTCTCTCCAACCTAGTCAAGAAAAAGAAGTTGATCCTCCGTGGTCGCAGTCGCTCCGCCAGATACTACAAGAACAAACAGCTCACCGCCTTCTAACTTCTAACCAGTTAGTACTTAACTCCTTTTTCCTGATAAAGCCGCTTAGCAAATTGCGTAACGTTTGGGCGCGTCAACCCGCAAACACAGGACAAAGTCTGTAAAAAAGGCAGGGGCGTTCTTAAGAACGCCCCTGCCAGAGTATCCGCTAACGTGTTACTGTAACACCAGCTTCTGCACCAGTACCCGCGCGCCTGCCTTCAACTCCACTAGATATATGCCCGGACTTACTCCCTCAGCATGCCAGTTCACTTCATACCGACCAGCATCCTGATAGCCCCGCTCCAGCTTCGCCACATTCCGGCCCGCCAGGTCATACACATTCAACTGTACCCCCGCTCCCGCAGGTAACGCATACCTTATCTGCGTCCTGCCTACAGCCGGATTGGGTTGCACGCTCAGCTCTTCTACCCTGATACGATTCCGACCCTCCTCCATCCCCACCATCTGCACCGGTACCTTGTGCACTATGATGGGATTGTTTGTAACCGCACCCTCGCCCATCACAAAGAATCCGGCAATCTGGTCCTGCAGATAGGTAATGAATAAAGTGTCGCCTTCCATCTTGTCTATGATGCTGGGAAATCGCTTGGAAGTGGTGTTCGGATCAGTAATCCTCAAAGGCGTCGCCCAGGTCTTGCCATTGTCTGTCGAACGCGAATACCAGATGTCCGCTCGCAACCGACTGGTGCGCGTCTCCCCGTTCGCCGGATCAAACTGCTCCCACGCTACATACAAGTTCCCGTTCTGATCCTCTCCCATCGTCGGCCGACACGCCAGTATGGCATTGTACCCCACAGGCTGCGTCAAATTGCCGGTCGCCCGCTGTATCCTCGACCAGTTCGGACTGTTGTCCGGAGACCAGTGCCAGATGTCAGCCGGTATCACATACCCGTTCGAGCCCACATACGGCATCACCGCACCCACTATATGCAGTCGGTCATATCTGTCATAATACGGGAATAGACCGGTAATGTGGAAAGACGGCGTCGTGTCCCGTCCGTAGGCTGCCGGTGCCGCCAAAGCCTGCGCTCCACCCCACGTGGCACCACCGTCAGTAGAAATATAGTATGAGCCGCCAGTTGGCCCTGTAGAAGGTACTGAGGTCAAACATACCTTCTTGCTGATTCTTGATGCAGCAATGTTGTAGGTGGGGAAAGAATAGCTGCCCCGAGACTGCGGACTTAAGATATTGCACCAAGCTGTGCTACGTGTAGTAAGCAGAGTAGTCATCGGGTTCGCATCCGCTACAGCCATCTGTACCCAGCCATCGCCGTCCATATCAAAAGCAGGCCACAGGCACACAGGACCGGCACAGTACTCAAATATGCCGCCGCCCGGCGCCATATCCCGGGCCAAACCTACATTCAGGGTGGTGCCACCATAATGCCGGCTGACTACTGCCACTCCTGTTGCCGGGTCTGTACCCAAACTGCCATATCCGCTTCTGTCCGTAAATACGTTCACGCCTGAAGTCATGAAGTCAGGATCAATCCAGGTCCATGACCTCATGGCGTAATCATAGAAGTTGTACCGCATATTACGGTCTGGGAAGGTGGTGGAACTGGAAGCAGAGTACATCCACACCACATGCACGCCATAACCAGAAGCATTGGTTATCATCCGCAGAGAGGGTCCGTTAGCGAACCAGTCATAAGTGGTGCCGCCAACCGTATCCATCTTGCCGATGATAAACTGGGGTTGCGCTGGTTCTGATGGCGTGTTTTCTACCCTCACCACCTCTTCGCTGTAAGGAACCGCTTTCTCGTCTGGCATTATGTTGATGGCGTCGAGGACGCCAGCTGCAGCCAGCGCTGCTGTTGCGAACAGGACAACCAAAGTCTTCTGCATGCTACCTCCTTTGGGGTTTGTTACTGCCTTTTACCTTGTACCGCCGGGTCCATCCCGGCACTCCGCCAGATTGCCCTATTGCCCTAAACATAAGTTCAAGCTTGACCCCGCATGACAATATAGATGCCCT